>NZ_BHGL01000046.1:0-300000 GCF_003864975.1 Sulfuriferula thiophila | reverse complement strand
CTGAGGCTAAATCGAATCATCTAGTTAGCCGTATCAGCGTTTCCCTGTCACAGGATTTGCTGGTAGAACTGGATAGTATGGTGGAATGTCGTGGATTTGATAGTCGTTCCCAGGCCATCAGTGACATGATTAATCAGCAGCTGGTTGAACATAAACGCCAGCTGGGTGATGAAGTGATGGCGGGGACGATTACCGTATTTTATGACCACTCTGTGTCCGGGTTGCAAAAGAAGTTGTCGGATTTGCAGTTCAAGCATATAGATGCCGTCATTAGTTCACTGCATGTACACCTTGCTGAAAACAAAATGATGGAAGTCGTCCTGGTGCAGGGGCCTGCGCGACATTTGCAAGCCATCGCCAATGAAATCATAACCTTGCGTGGCGTAATCACAGGCAGGCTGCAGCTCATGGCCGCGGTCATGCCGCCGTTGTATTCGTTAACTTGATCGTGGGTAAGCAGATTTCAACGTGGTTATGCGCAAGGGTTGATGCTTAGAATTACAGAATGTGAACGATTCGCTGGATGACGCATCCAACCAGTTTGGAAAGCGTAAAGGTTTTTAATATGCGTCATCGTATGCCCGTTGTGTTCGTATCTCACGGTGCACCCGATGCCTTACTGAATGCGCCTGATGCAGTGGACTGCTGGCGTGAGCTAGGACAGCAGGTTCCACAGCCAACGGCTATTCTCGTGGTGTCGGCTCATTGGGAAGCGCGTCGGCCCACGCTCAGTTTGGCGGACATACCTGAAACCATACACGATTTTTCGGGTTTTCCTCCTGCCCTCTATCGCATGCAATACCGCTCGCCTGGTGCGCCAGCCTTGGCTGAACGGGCTGCGTCCTTGTTGTCTGCAGCGGGTCTGATTGCGGATCTGCACCCAAGTCGTGGTCTGGATCACGGCGCCTGGGCTCCCCATTCTGTCATGTATCCACACGCCAGTATTCCTGTTACCCAATTATCGCTGGTGCTTAACGCCAGTGCGGCAGCGCATGTTGCACTGGGGCGTGCGCTGGCACCCTTGCGTGATGAAGGCGTGCTGATTGTGGCGTCGGGCGCGATTACCCATAACTTTGGCTGGCTGGATATCCATGCGCAAGTCGAAGCGGCACCTTTACCGCAGGCTCAGTTGTTTACTGACTGGGTTGCGGCGCGCGTGGCTGCACAGGATGTTGATGGTTTACTGGCTTATCGTTCTGCACCACATGGCGCAGATGCGCATCCATCAGAAGAACATTTTATGCCATTTTTTGTTGCCTTGGGTGCGGCGAATGGCGATGCACCCGAACGTTTTCGTCCGCGTTTTACCTATGGTGCACTGGCTATGGATGCGTATATCTGGCGTGGGTAACGCAGTAGTCTGTTTAACTGTTTTTACAAGGAGGTCATTATGATTCAATACCAAATCGCTGTTGTTGTCGGCAGCTTGCGTCAGGATTCACTTAATCGCAAGTTGGCTATCGCGTTGGTGAAGCTGGCACCATCCGAATTCTCATTCAATCAGATACAAATTGGCGATTTGCCACTTTATAACCAGGACGACGACACCTATCCTGCTGAAACCGTTAAGCGCTTTAAAGCCGAGATTTTGGCCGCTGACGGCGTCTTGTTCGTCACGCCAGAATATAACCGTTCCATCTCGGGCGTGCTTAAAAACGCGCTCGATCATGGCTCGCGTCCATATGGTCAGAGTGTTTGGGCGGGCAAGCCTGCGGGGGTGCTGGGGGTTTCGAGTGGCGCCATCGGTACGGCCATGGCACAACAGCATTTACGTAATATCATTTCCTATCTGGATATGCCCACACTCACGCAACCCGAAGCTTATGTTCAGGCCAGAGAAGGGCTGTTTGACGAAGCTGGCAATATAGGTGAAGGAAGCAAGAAGTTATTGCAAAACTGGATGGATCACTATGTTGCATGGGTACAGAAACACGCAGTTTGATAAACGTGTAGGCGCTGTAACTGACGTGCTTCATGATTAAGTTTGTAGCGTACTACTTTCTTAAGACTGAGTTCAATGCGAATTGCTAGCGGATATTGGCTGATTTGCAATGGCAGCCCCACCTAATGCAACAAACAAATGTGCGTTATCTGCATAGTGTTGGTGCTGGGCGCGTATTACGTCCAGTTGTGCTGATGCCAGGGTGCGTTGCGCATCTTGCAATGGCAGCAATCCGATGGCACCTGCCTGATAACGGCTGCGTGCCATATCCAGTGAGGTCTGGGCGTTGTTCAGGGTCTGATTGGCGATGGTCAGAGTTTCATCATCATGCGCCAGCGCAGTCAGTCCATCTGCTACCTGCCTGAAAGCGACTAATATCGTCTGCTGATATTGTGCCAGTGCAACCTGATAAGCCTGTTCGGCTGCGCGTTTTTGCGCGTTTAGCGTGCCGCCGTTGAAGAGCGGTGCTGTTAGCCCTGCGGCAATGGCCCAGGCATTGTTTGCCGTGTTGAAGAGTCCGGCAGGTGTCAGGGCTTCCTGCATCATGTTTGCGCTCAGTGTCAGTTGCGGATACAGGTTGCCTGTGGCAACTCCTACGGCTGCGCTGGCGGCATGCAGATTGGCCTCTGCTGCCAGTATGTCTGGCCGTTTTTTAATCAGCGTGGACGGCAGGCTGACAGGGATGGTGGATGGCAATGCCAGTTGGTTAAAATCTATGTTGGGCGGTGTCCAGTTGGCAGGTACTTTGCCAACGAAAATAGCCAGTGCATGGCGGCTGATGCTGATGCGTTGTGCTACTGGGGGCAGCAATGACTGATCGTTATTGAGCTGATTTTGGGCATTGATGATGTCTGGTCGGGTTATTGCACCAGCGGCGTAGCCTTCTTCGATCAGTTTCAGGGTTTTGCGGTCTTCAGTTAGCATGCGTTCGACAGCCGCCTTTTCCGCGTTTGCCGCTGCCATTTCCAGCGTGGTGGTGACGGCATCGCCTGTCAGGGTGATATAAGTGGCATTGACCTCGTGTGCCTGATAATTCGCCAGTGCCTGCTGCCGTTCAAGGGCGCGGTGTTTGCTGCCTGATAAATCCAGTGTCCAGCTGATAGTTGGTCCCACTTCGTAGTAGCTGAATGGCGGTATAACAAAATTGCTGGGGCCGAACAGGGCTACGCCATATTTTTGCCGTCCCGCTGTAGCGCCTAGTGTGGCTTGGGGTAAAAGCTCACCGCTGGCAGCGCGCACGGTTTCCTCGGCCTGTGCCAGTGTGGCTTTGGCAGCCGCCAGGTCGTAATTATTGGCGATAGTCTGGTGGATGATGTCATTCAATGGTGCTGACGCGAATAGTGTCCACCATTCGGTTTCTAGCTGTTTCCCCATGATGACGCGCTGACTCAGCGGTGCGGATTCATTACTGGCGATATAGGTATCCGCTTGCGGTGGGGTCGGGCTTTTGAAATCAGGGCCGACGCTGCATGCGGATAGCAGCATCAGTGTGGTTAGCGACAAGCCGGATTTGCGTATGTTCATTCCATTACCGCCGTTTCTTTAGGACTTTGCGAGCGTGGGGCTGGACGCAAAAATATCAGCAGCGGGATCACCGCCAGCGTCAGTACCATCATTAGTTTGTAGTCGTTGAGGTAGGCGATCATCGCCGCCTGATTGGTAATCATGTGGTTCAGTGCAGCTAGACCTGCCGGCGTGTGTGGGTCGATATGGCTGGAGAGGAAAGCCGGGTTGTCCAGATTGTATGGCGTGATATGTTCCACCAGTCTTGCGTGCATGATCTGGGTGTTTTGCGTCAGCAGCGCAACGACGGCGGAGATGCCGATGGCGCTGCCGAGGTTACGCTGCAGGTTGAAGAATGCAGTGCCCTCATTGCGCAATGCCGATGGTAGTGTGCCAAAGGCAACAGTGGATAGCGGCACGTAGACCAGCCCGACGCCAAATCCCTGAATGATGCCAGAGATAACGATGAGGCGTTCGTCCATGAGCAGGTCAAAATTCGTCATCTGCCATAGCGAAAATGCCGTCAGTCCCAGTCCCGTAGCCATAATCACCCTCGCATCAAATCGGCCTATCAGCCTGCCGACCACCATCATCCCCAGCATCGTTCCTGCACCACGCGGGGCGGTGACCAGTCCGCTGACGATAACAGGATAATTCATTTCGTTTTGCAGCATGGGCGGGATTAACGCCAGGGTTGCGAATAACACCACGCCAATGAGAAAGATAAAAATATTGGCCATGACGAAATTACGGTCAGTAAACAGGGTAAGGCTGAGAAAAGGATGAGGGTGGGTAAAACTGTGCACCACAAAATAGTACAGCGCGATACCCGCTACCATGGCCTCGATGACAATTTCAGTGGAGTTGAACCAGTCGTTGATGCCGCCACGATCCAGCATGAGTTGCAGGGCGCCTATGCACAGACTCAAGCTGATAAAGCCAAAAAAATCGAATTGCTTTAACAGCCTTTTAGTTTCGGGCATGGATGCCGACAAGCCGAGGAAAGCGATAATGCCGACGGGCACGTTGATGAAAAATACCCAGCGCCAGCTGTAGTCTGCGGTCAGCCAGCCTCCCAGTATCGGCCCCAGTACGGGACCCAGCGTTACCCCTATGCCCCACATGGCCATGGCTTTGCCGTGATTTTCGGGCGGATTGATGTCAAACAGAACTGCTTGCGACAGCGGGACCAGTGCCGCGCCAGACATGCCTTGCAGCAGTCGGAATAATACGATTTCGGGCAGGCTGGTGGCGATGCCGCATAACGCCGAGGTCACGGTAAAGCCGACGATGGAAATCAGGAATACTTTTTTGCGGCCAAAGCGTCCCGCCAGCCAGCCCGTCAGCGGGATCATGATAGCGGTGGCGATGATGTATGAAGTCAGCACCCAGCCCATTTGGTCCTGCGTGGCAGATAGCTCGCCTTGCATTTGTGGCAAGGCGACGTTGGCGATGGTCGAATCCAGCGCCTGCATGATGGTCGCCGCCATGATGGAAAAGGTGATGAGCGGACGATTTAGTGGAGCCGCAGCAATATCCGCATACGGTGGGTGCGGAACTGTGGCACCTTCACCTGCTTCTGCGTTGATTTCCTCTGGCGGGGTGGATGGCGTTGTCATTACAGTAGCGTTTTCAGACGGCTGTGCTGGGTATCCACATCGACTACTGCACTGAGCCCGGAGCGTAAGGGATATTTGGGGTCAAGCGCGTCTATGCTGATGCTTACCGGCAGTCGTTGTACGACTTTAACCCAGTTGCCAGTTGCATTTTCGGGTGGCAGCAGCGCAAAACTTGCACCTGTACCCGAACCGATGCTGCTGATTCTGCCGTGGAAGCTGTGGTCTGGGTAGGCATCAACGTTGATGGTAACTTTTTGTCCCGCGCGCATGTAGGCGAGCTGGGTTTCCTTGAAATTGGCTTCTACCCAGACAACCTTGTTGGAAATGAGCGAAAACACAGGCGTGGCAGCATTAATATACTTGCCTGGCTGGAGTTGATCTACCTTGGACACGATGCCGTCCATCGGTGCTTTGATGATGGTGTACGACAGATTCAATTGCGCGCGTTCCAAAGTTGCTTGTGCCTGTTGTACATCAGGGTGCGCGTCGATATGAGTGATAACGGCATTGCCCAGCAAGGCATGAATGTTATTTTGCTGCTGTTTGGCGGCATTCAATTTCTGTGTGGCATCGTCCACGGCATGTTGTGCCATTTCCAGTTGTTCCTGGGACGAAATGCCTTTACCCGCCAGTATTTTCTGGCGATCCAGTTCACGTATCTGGTAGCGTAACGTTGCAATTGCGGCCTGGGTATCGGCCTGACGCTGGGTGTAGGTAGCTTGCAGCGCTGCGGTTTGCAGGCGGGCGTTGGTCAATTTGGCGTTGGCATCCTGTATGGCGATGAGATAGTCACGGTTATCCAGTGCAAACAGCGGGTCTCCCTGATGAACCTGCTGGTTTTCTTTCACGAAAACCTGGGTGACGCGTCCAGCAATATTGGCACTAATGTCAACATGCGCCGCTTGCACATAGGCATTGTCAGTGGAAACGATACGTCCGCCCGTGAAATAGAATAGCGTGATAAGTACGGCTATCAGTATCCCGCCACCGATAAAAAGATGGCGACGCAGTTTGTTGGATGCTGGATTGTTCATAGGGTTGCTCGCGCTATAGACCATTTCGATAATGTCATTGTAGTCGAGGTAGATTATGATGATAATGGCTGGTAATACATATACATTATGTGGTTAAACCGAATAATCGCCAGTGATGCTATTGCTGGCTGGAGATGACCTATGCGCGGATCTGAATTTGCCGAATTGCGTGCTTTTATCGAAGTGGTGGAGCGGGGTAATTTTTCGCGTGCTGCGAGTGCGCTCGGACAGGCGCCATCAACCTTGAGCCAGACTATACGTGGGCTGGAACAGCGGCTGGGAGTGCGTTTGCTGCAACGCACGACGCGCAGCGTGTCGCTGACCGAGGCGGGGGAGCACTTGCTGGCGCGAATACAGCCAGCTTTTGAAACGCTGGATGCAGCCGTAGAATCTATCAATGATTTTCGTGATATGCCCATGGGTACGCTGCGCCTGAGTGTGTCGCATCTTCCTGCGCGAATGATACTGGCACCGTTGTTAAAGGATTTTCTGGCGGCATATCCCGCGATTAATCTGGATATCAGTGTTGATAATGTCAATATTGATATTGTTAAGGGCCGATACGATGCGGGTATCCGTCACGGCAGCCTGATCGCTCAGGATATGGTGTTGGTAAAAGCCAGTGCACCCTCGCGCATGATAGCGGTGGCTTCTCCCGACTATCTGGCCAGACATGCCAGACCTGAAACCCCGCAGGATTTACAGCATCACGACTGTATTTGTTTTCGGCGTGGCAATCAGCAATTGCTGTTATGGGAATTCGAGAAGGATCAGAATAAAATCGAGGTCGGCGTGACTGGGCCGTTAATCGTGAATGAAGTGGATTTGATGGTAAAAGCCGCTTGTGATGGTATAGGCATAGGCTACATGGCAGAAGCGTATATGAGTCGGCAAATTGCACAAGGTCGACTCATACCCATACTGACCGACTGGTCGTCAACTTATGACAGCTGGTACTTGTATTACAGCAGTCGCCATCATTTGTCGGCACCATTAAAGGCGTTCATACAATATTTACGTGACTCCCTGAGTACAAATTAACCGGACTGGTCGGTGTGCCACAGGGAGTCGCGATCCAGACAGATCAAAATGCTGTCAGGAAAGAAACGGCATTGATGCCCGTGGCTAGCCCTTGGCTGGCTTCTTTCATGTATGCCGCGCCATTGCCTTCCTGTTCGTATGTCATAACGCGCGCCACGCGGTAACGTGAGTAACATTTTACCTGCGCAAAGAATGGAATCACGTCAGCAGGATTTTCACCATATAGCTCACGGTGCAAGGCGGGTAATCGAAACCAGGGGGTGGTGGGTCTGGCGTGATGGGCGTTGTGGAAGCCGAAATTGAGTACCAGTAGATTAGGCCATTTATGGGTTAGCGAGATGGGATTGCTGAAAGTGTGAATTTGCTCATACTCACGGTCGCTTTTGTGCGGCAGGGGTGTCTTGTCAAACAGGGTAAAGGTGCTGGCATAGTCATGTTGTAAGTTGTCCATAAAACGCAACACGATCAGCATGAGCATATAGGCGACTGAGTAGAGTATTGCGGCGCGAGGATAGAACCAGAGCAGTGTGCCATAAAGGCTGCCTCGAATGATGATGATGGCGACATTGTGCAATCGCTGGGATTTACGTTGCGGAATAATGAACGAGCCAAATACCAGCAGACCATGCATGACGAGTTCATGTGCAGGTATGTAGAGCCACTCCAGCGCGAGCACGATTTTCAATATCATGGGATGACGTTTAAACCATGCTTGATAGTCGAACCAGCACAGGTCACCGTTATCGACGTGATGGCGGAAATGCTTGTAGCGCACATCTTCGTATGTGCCGTAACAACTGCCGTTGAGCCACATCAGTATGCGGCCGAGTCTGGCGTTGTGTTCATTGTTTTTGAATATCGTATTGTGCGCACATTCATGCAGCATATAGCCGGAAATGATCATGCCATGCGCCAGCAGCAGCGTGCCCAAGACATTGATTAACCAGTAGTCGCTGAACAGTCCTGCAAATCCCAGTCCATAGGCCAGTAATGTATAGGCGAGCGCCAGGCTGTGATAGATGAGGCCAGATTTATCCTTGAATAACGGTATCGTCATTGTGTATTCCTACTTGATAATCAAGCCGGGTCGTCCCAGCTGTTCATAAAGTTTACAAGGGTCGTCCCGAGCAATAATCCTAAAAACGGCAGTTGACCGCTAATTTTTTGAGTTGACATTATGGTACTTAACACTTGTTTCGATGATGCACCTGTCACCTGTTTGTGACTACGCTACACGTTGAATTGCACGCCCCTCACGGCACATGGCGGCGTTGCTTCGCACCTGAATGGAATGGCCATTCAGGTTTGTCGCGCCTTGCCCTGCACCCTGATGAACGCACACTTCAACGTGTCCAACTGCCGTTTCTAGGATAATCTAACTATCCAGATCGGATCATCATCCAGCAAAATTTTTCTTGAAACGCTGTCTTTCTTCGTGTGCTATCCAGCGGTTCAATGCAGCAAAATCGTCTATCGGCTCACTGGTGAATGGCATGCGCAGGGTATAGCCATCCGGACCACATTCTGGCGTGAACGTTGTCACCGTCTGCCCTTGTTGCTGGTGGTATTGCCACACTGCGTCCCAGCAGCGTCGGTGTATTTCAACATAATAGGCGTAAGCTGGATCAGCAGGATGCGGCACTTGTGCCCCCTGATCATACCCAAAGCGCCCCTGGACATGCTGCACATGCGGTACCAGTTCTTCGATGATGTCCCATTCCGTGTCTATTGCTCGCTCCAATACTACCGTCCAGTGACTGATGTCAAAAGTGAGTCGCAATGCGGGAAATCTGCGCACCATATCCAGCGTAATCCATGGATTGTAGAAAGAGCGGCCACGATGCGTTTCAAAGCTGCAAATCACTTCGTGACGATCTGCGATTTCCAGTGCGCGAGCGAAAAAGTCGATCTGCGTTTCCACTGGCCAGGCATCGCAGCCCCCCATGACATTATGGAAGAGAGGAGATAATGGTTTAGCGTGGATGATCTTGGCTTCGAGTTCGTCAAGATGCTGTTGCGGTGTTGCTTTGCGATCGGGAATCGCGTAGCCGGTAGTGGAGATTTCGCTGATGTAATCCAGTCCCTCTGCACGCAAGCGCTCAGCCAGCAGCACACGTTCGTTCAGGTCGCGCGGAGCAGGTGCTTCCAGGCCGTTGAAGCCAAATGCGAGCAGGTCATCCACAATTGCGGAGTAATCAGACTTCCAGCCCCAGTAGGTTTTAAAAACTTTGAGTTCCATATAGCATTCCTTAACGGTGAGTGGGCGCAGGTTGAGACGAATTGACGTCCTCTCCCGGGCTTTTATCCCTCCGTGGAACACCGATGCTGTGACTATCGGGGCCGGTGTACTCTTGGACCAGTCACTGGCGAATTTGCATCCGCTAATCGGAACCCTAGTACCCCTAAGTAGATGGTGACGAATTTCTTGGGTATTCGACATTTCTCTACCTGCAAGGGTGACTGGAGCAAACTGTATGCCAGTCTATGTATTCGCATGGGCGATAGCCAGTTCGTCCCAGCGTGTTGTGTAGTTAGGCGTCCGGTTACCCAGCTTCATCGACCATGCCTGGCGTGTGGCGATGCCGGCAACACCGGTGCCGAGGGTGTGCTTGCCGTATTTACGATTGACGGCATCGAGCGTCTGCATCAGTGTAGTTCGCCGGGCGGTGCCGGCGACATCGGTAAACAGGTTGGTACATGCCTGGTGTTTTGGTATCAGTTCCAGCAGCGTGATTCCGGCCTTGGCGTAAGCATAGCCGGGGCGGAACAGGTTTTTCAGTCCGAAGAGGGCGGCTGCATTGAGCTGCAGAGTGTCGTCAGTGGCGTCGCTCAGTGGCACGATCAGGCTGGAGCTGTATTGCGGCTCCCTGATTTGGTGCGGATTGGTGCGAATATGCACTTGTATGGCGCCGGCCACCGAGTGCTGTTGCCGCAGTTTCTCCGCAGCGCGCGAGACGTAGAGGGTGACTGCCTCCTCCAGTTCGTGCAGGTGGTGTACTACGCGGCCGAATGAGCGGCTGGAGATGATTTGCTGTCGGGGTGGGGTAATTTCCTCCAGATCAAGACAGCTGATACCGCGTAGTTCCTGCACCGTGCGTTCCAGTGTCACCGAGAAGCGTCGACGGATGTGGGCGGGGTCGGCGTCACGCAGATGCTTGACGGTGTGTATGCCGATGGTATTCAACGCCTGGGTGTGCTGGCGGCCTACACCCCATACCTCGGCGACGCTGATATTGGTGAGCAAGTTGTCCACTGTAATGGGGGCGAGGGCGCTCAGATCACATACGCTGCGCCACGCGGGTTGTTTCTTGGCGATGTGGTTGGCGAGCTTGGCCAGCGTTTTGGTGGGGGCGATGCCGACACAGACTGGCAGCCCCAGCCATTGCAGTACGCGCTGGCGCATCTCCTGGGCGTATTGGGTAAGGTCTGGCTGCTGGAATCCGCTGAGATCAAGAAAGCATTCATCAATCGAATAGATTTCCTGACGCGGGCTGAATTGGGCCAGCATGGACATGATGCGATTGCTCATGTCGGCATAGAGCGGGTAGTTGCTCGACAGCGCGATGATGCCATGCTGTCTGGCCAGATCTTTCAATTTGAACCACGGTGCAGCCATCGGTATGCTCAGCGCCTTGACTTCGGCAGAGCGGGCGACGACACAGCCATCGTTGTTGGAGAGCACGACGACGGGCTTGCTTTCCAGTTCGGGGCGAAACAGGCGCTCGCAGGATACGTAGCAGTTATTGACATCGATCAGCGCGATACGCGCGGGCTGCGCCATCGTCGTCATACTTTGTGCAAGACGCGCGTCACCACTCCCCAGATCATCAGTTCTTCTTCGGCACCGATAATGATGTCCTGAAATTCCGGATTTTCCGGCACCAGTCGAATTTCGGTATCGGTCTTATACAGGCGCTTTACCGTCAGTTCGTTGTTAACCACAGCCACGACAATATTGCCATTAACCGGATTCAGCGCCCGATCGACAATGATTTCGTCGCCATTATGGATGCCGGCGTTGATCATCGACCAGCCGGATACGCGCAGGATAAACGTAGCTTCGCGGTGGGTGATGAGATGCTCATTGAGATCAACGCGATCCTGTATGTAATCGTCAGCCGGGCTGGGAAAACCGGCAGGTACGGTGTGCGACATCACCGGGATGGCCCAGCGTTGCGCTTCACTGTTCAAAGGCAGGATAGAGCTGATGACGCTATCACCCTGTTGAGGTGCGGTTGGTTGTGGCTGTCGGAGTGCGTGCAGGTACTGCAACACTACCGGCACCTGACTCTCCGGAATGCGTATTTGCCTGGTCGGTTCACCGTAAGCTGTTTTACGGCCTGCACCAGATCGTTTACCGCCATGGGTAGTTTCATTATTCATCACACATATCTTGAATTTTGTTTCGTAATCAAGATAAGGATAGCATAGTCATTGCTTCTGTGCATAGTAAGTGATTGAATTTATGCGTTCGATAGTCTTTAATGAAACTGTTATGTCTGTTCTGATGGTGTTGGTAGACAAAGATAAATTAACGTATGGAGTTGACCATGAAAATTCCGCTACAAATTACACTGCGCGATATTCCAAGCTCTGAAGCTGTGGAGGCCAATATTCGTGAAAAAGCAGAGAAACTCGACCGTGCCTATCCGCATATCATGTCGTGTCGTGTGACTGTCGAAATACCAGGTAAACATAAACATCAGGGGAAAGAATTCAATATACGCATTGATATTACGGTGCCCGGCAGCGAGATTATCGTCAATCGTATGCATGATGAGGATATCTATGTGGCCTTGCGCGATTCTTTCGATGCGGCAAAACGCCAACTGGAAGACTATAACCGTAAGCAGAGTGGGCAAGTGAAAACGCATGAGCCTGAATTTCAGGGGCGCATCGCGCGATTATTCGATGAGGATGGATGCGGTTTTATTCAGACTGCCGATGGCCAGGAGCTGTATTTCAGTCGGGAAAATCTGGTGAATATCGATTTTAATCAACTTAAGCCTGGGCTGGAGGTGCATTTTATTGAGGAGTCGGCAGCCGAAGGCATGCAGGCCAAACGGATTAGTGTGAGCAGGAGCGCAATTGACGAGCAATCGTTACAGGAATGATAAGTAAAGGAATGTTGCTTTAAGTACTAATTCATTGATTTTTGTCACATACTGAATTTTTTAACTACAGGAGTACATAGTCATGCCCGAAGTGAAATTAAAACCTGCAGAAAAATCGGAATTGGAGGTTAAACCGAAACCAGTGGCCAAAGCTAAACCAGCAGCCAAGCCCGCAGCAGCCAAGCCCGCAGCAGCTAAACCCGTAGCAGCTAAACCCGTAGCAGCTAAACCCACAGCAGCCAAACCCACAGCAGCCAAACCCACAGCAGCCAAACCCGCAGCAGCCAAACCCACAGCAGCCAAACCCACAGCAGCCAAACCCGCAGCAGCTAAATCTAAACCTGTTGCCAAAAGTGCGGTAGGAGAAGTGCTTGCAGCAAAACCAAAAACACGTAGCAAGAAAAGTACAGCAGTCTCGGTTACACCCGAAGAACGCTATCAGATGGTTGCCAAAGCGGCTTATTTCCGTGCAGAAAAGCGAGGTTTTGCTGCAGGCGATACAGCACAAGACTGGCTCGATGCTGAGGAAGAAATTGAGCGTATGTTACAAACCCCACCCAGTAAAGCGGCCGGATTACCCATAACGGCAAAACAGGCTTTGGCCTTCCAGAAAAAGCTGGAAAAACAGATTCAGGACTGGGATGCGAAAGTTGCAGATTTAAAGGCTAAAGCACAAGCGGCTAAAGCTGATATTCGGGCTGATTATGAAAAACAGCTTGAGACGCTGGCCGCTAAAAGAGAGTTAATCCAGTCCAAATTGCAAGAATTGCGTTTGCATGCAGGTCATGCATGGGACGATATTAAGAGTGGGGCAGAAAAAGCATGGGAAGAAATGCAGAAATCGCTTGATCAGATTTCGGCACGGTTTAAATAGCTGGACAATGCCTTGAATGGACTGGAAACGTAGTCAGTATGTGATACCTGCCTGAATTGTAAGCTGCGTGCGGTCACCAGTGTTATTGCTACTTGTGAGTACGGGTGGCTATCTGGTGCCGCACCGTGAGGTTATTTTTGAGGTGGATCTGTGATGTTACGTACTCATATGTTAAATCTGGTAGAACGGAAATTGCGCTATCTGATTTTGCCGATCACTATTAATTTCTGGGATGGACGCGAGTTAAATTTAGGCAACCCATTTAAGGTTAAGCTGTTGTTACGATCGCCTCGTGTTTTATCAGCGTTGACCTGCCCTAGTCTGGGTGAATTTGCTAAAAATTATGTGGAGAAGCAAACTGATCTGGAAGGGGATATGCGTACGCTATTCATCTCGGCGAAGTGTTATGCGATGCAGGTGCCTATACTGACAAGAAATACCGGATGACTCTCAACTGTGTGTTTCAGTCACGACAGCGCGCCAGTCACAATATCAGTGATCACTACGAAGTTTCTGGCGACATTTATGCCATGTGGCTGGACTGCTGCTGGCAGCCAGCACTAATGCTATGGGTGCAAGCATAACTGGTTCGTCTGCTGTTCAAAGGAGGGGCTTTGTTATGTCGCTGACTATCACTTCTGAAGTTTTTCTACCCAATAGTATGATTCCGGCACGTTATACCTGCGATGCTCAGAATGTATCGCCGCCACTTTCCTGGTCAGAGCTGCCTGAGGGTACACAAAGTCTGGCGTTGATTGTGGACGATCCGGATGCACCCGATCCAGCTGCACCACAGAGAACCTGGGTGCATTGAGTGTTATACAATATTCCCGTAGGCACTAAACGCCTGGCTGAGGGGCTTTCTGTGAACGACCTGCCGCCGGGTACATTGCAGGGCTTGAATGACTGGCAACGCACTGGCTATAGTGGGCCGTGTCCTCCAATCGGCATTCATCGCTATTTCCATAAAATTTTTGCGTTAGATCTACTGCTGCCAGATTTGAAAAACCCCACCAAAACGATGCTGGAACATGCTATGGAAAGCCATGTGCTTGGTCATGCGGCTCTGATCGGGCTATATCAGCGCAGGCACTAGGCGCCAGGCGGGCGTGTAATGAACTTCGTTTCCTGTTTAAATATATGGGTTCTGCATATGAATGTATTACTTTGCTTTTAGCTTGTCAGTACAATCTGGTAGGATAGTTAGGCAAAATATTTCATTTATGATTATAAATTTATAACTAAAAATGTATGAATTGTTGCGGCAAATCATTGCAGATGTCACACTGAAACACCTTCTCGTATAAATGGCGATAAAAATAAAGCCTCGCGGGAAAAACATTACAGCGCCTAGCTTTTATGACACAAAACTAAATTTCAATACCTGTTACCACCACCATCCCAGGTGAAGCATTCGAAAAATTATGGAGAAGCATGGATTATGAGCAACGCCGATGACGATTTGGAAGCATTGTTTGATGAAGTATCTGCGCAAGCCACGCAGCCAGTCACAGTTGTTGAAACAGTATCTTCTGCAGGAAAAACTACCGACGCTGATGACGATCTTGAAGCATTGTTTGATGCGGTTTCTGCGCAATCTGGCGATATGGTCACACAACCGGGCGCTACGACTGGGGCAGTGCTCGCTTCTGAAATGACGGATGTACCCCATGAAAATCAGGCGGATAAGCCGATGTTTGACCGGCTGGGGGGTATAGTCAGGCAGTTGCATAACTCATTGAATGAATTGGGTTATGATCGTTCTCTTGCGGCTGTTGCGGAAGAGATTACGGATTCAAAAAGTCGACTTGAATATGTGGCTACGCTCACTGAGCAGGCAGCGAATAAAGTGCTGAATGCAATTGATGAGGGTATGCCAAAGCAGGATGAGCTTTTTAAAAATGCTCAAGCGTTAGAAGCCAATTGGGAACAGTTGTTCGCTGGCAAGCTGAGCATAGAAGAATTCAAAGCGTTAGCAGGAAATTCCAAGGCATTTGCTGCCAAGGTCGCTACGGCGACAGAAGCTGAAAAAGCACGCTTGATGGATATCATGATGGCGCAGGATTTCCAGGATATTACCGGCCAGATTATTAAGAAAGTGGTTGCGATTTCCCAGCGGCTGGAGATCGAGCTTGCCCAGTTGCTGCGTGACAACGCACCAGCTGAATTCAAGGAAAAAGAGAAGGAAAAAGAGAAAGAAAAACCCGTTGATTTAATGGCAGGTCCATCTGGCCCGGCAACTGCAATGGCGCAAGATGATGTGGACGACTTACTGGCAGATCTGGGGTTCTAATGGACGATATGCTTAAAGATTTTGTTGTCGAGGCATTGGATCTCGCAACAAATGTGGAGTCGCTCTTGCTGGTTCTGGAGCGAAATCCTGAAGATATGGATACCCTGAATGGCGTATTCAGGTCATTTCACACGATTAAGGGCGGGGCTGGTTTCATGGGCTTGCCCGCGATGGTATCTGCCTGTCACTTAACAGAAAATCTGTTCGACGCATTAAGAACCAGCCAGATTCCAGTGACACCATTGGCGATAGAGGCGGCGCTGCAGGCAAGTGGATTTGTGGAAGACCAGCTTAGTCAGCTTGCCAATGGCGCTGCGCCTGACAGTTTGGCTGCAATGCCTACTTCTCTGGAAAAAATTCTGACTGACGCAATAGAAGGGAAGTCTGCATCAGGTGAAGCTCCTCCTGTTGCCGCCCCTGCTGCTAATACGGATGCTGTTTCCGACGGTGTTGATTGGGATGCGTTATATCGTGCAGTCGTCCCGGAAGGCACTATTGCGGCGAGTACTGTGGCCGATGCGTCGACTGCTCCGGTGGAAACTGCCGCCCAGAAATCCTGGGATGGTGTGGATAGGCGGGGTGAAGGTAATAAAGAAGCGAAAGTTACCGCACCTGTTAAAGAAGACAGTATCCGGGTTGATGCGGTTAAGCTTGATGCGTTACTTGAAGTGGCTGGAGAGTCAATGCAGGCGGCTAATCAGGCTAGCGTATTGCTGGAAAAGCTACAGCAATTCAAGTTCGAGGAAGCTGCTTCAGGTTTGATGGAAAAACTGGCAGAAACGCTGGGCCGTGCCTCACGCTATTCGGCTGAGTTGCAGCGCGCGACTTTGGCGACGCGGATGCAGCCAGTTGGTCGACTGTTCCAGAAATTTCCGCGCCTCGTGCGTGAACTCGCCAAAGATCTTGGCAAAGAAGTCGATTTGAATATTGAGGGTGCGGATACTGAAGTCGATAGGGTGGTTGTCGATAGTCTCTATGATCCTTTGGTGCATATGCTGCGCAACTCATTGGATCATGGTATCGAGATGCCTGCGGAGCGTGTCGCAGCAGGGAAATCAGCTAAATCGGTTATTTCCCTGAAAGCCTGGCAAGAGGCCAATAGCGTCATCATTGAACTGACGGATGATGGTAAGGGCATGAACCCGCAAGTGTTGCGCGACAAAGCGATTGCCAAGGGGCTTATTCATGAGTCTGCTGCCCAGACAGATGAAGCTGCGTTTCAACTGGTGTTTTTGCCTGGCTTTTCCACCAAGGAAGTTGCATCTAGCGTTTCCGGCCGTGGTGTCGGCATGGACGTTGTCAAAACGGCAGTCGAAAAACATCGCGGATCGATTTATATCGATTCAGCATTAGGTCGGGGCACACGCTTCTCGATTCGCCTGCCTATCGAGCTGTCCATTGTGCCAACCATGCTGGTAAGCACTGCGGATGCCGTACTGGGTATGCCTATGGGAGTCGTACAGCGGGTGGTTGAACTGCCTGAGAACCTTATGTCTGTGGCGGGCTCACCAGTATTCCATGATCAAGGATTGCCGTTACCCGTGCTATCCCTGGCCAGTGTGCTGGGATATACCCCGGCTGATGAGCGTGTCGGGGTGGTTATTGCTGCACCGCAGCCCTATATACTGGCTGTAGCAGCGGTGGACGGAACGGCAGATCTGGTGATTAAGCCGATGACTGCGCTATCGGTTGAGGGCATTACTGGAACGGCTCACTCTGCTGAGGGCAAGCTGGTACTGATAGTCGGCCTTACTTTCCTTCTGGAAGGATGCCGCCATCCTGGGTGATGTTGCAGAGCTATGCGGCATCCAGACTGAACGAGATTGACGAATTTATGCAGCAGCGTTTGATGATGGTGCATTTGCTATTTAATCGGGAGCCTGGTTTCATCAGAGGCTAGGAAGTGAGGGTTTGTTAACCATGGATATGCACTAAGGCGCATATCCATTTTTATATAACTATCAGAGTAGCGAGCGAATGATTAAAACTCTTCCCAGTCCGCATCATTTGAGACCTTGGTTGCCAGTTTCCTGTGTGAATTTGGCAATGGGGTATTGGCAACTTTAAAAACGGGTTTTGCAGGCCCTTGGTTTGAAAAAGTTTTCATGGGACTATGTGCATGCTGTGGATGCCGGCGCACCTCATCGATTTGAAACTTGTTGACCAACTTTTCCAGATGCCCGGCTTGATCCTGCATTGATTTAGCGGCAGCGGCAGCTTCTTCCACCAAGGCGGCATTTTGCTGGGTAGATTCGTCCATCTGGGTAATGGCGCGATTGATCTCATCAATACCTTGACTTTGCTCACGGCTAGCTGCGCTGATCTCGGTCATGATGTCGGTCACTCTCTGCACGCTGGAAACAACCTCTGTCATGGTGGTGCCGGCTTGACCGGCTTGTTTGTTGCCGATCTCAATTTTTTCAACAGAATCATCAATTAATAATTTAATTTCTTTGGCCGCTGCGGCGCTACGCTGGGCAAGGCTGCGTACCTCTGTCGCGACGACAGCAAAGCCACGGCCTTGTTCGCCTGCTCGCGCTGCCTCGACAGCAGCGTTCAATGCCAGAATATTGGTCTGGAAGGCAATGCCCTCGATGACACCGATAATGTCGACAATTTTACGGGCAGATGCGTTGATAGTGCCCATGGTAGTAACGACTTGTGAAACAACATCACCACCCTTTACCGCGACTTCCGAAGCAGACACGGCTAATTGATTGGCCTGGCGTGCATTGTCGGCATTCTGCCGGACTGTAGAAGTAAGCTCTTCCATTGCAGAGGCGGTTTCTTCCAGCGAGCCGGCTTGTGCTTCGGTGCGATTGGACAAATCCAGATTCCCTGTTGCGATTTGGCCTGAAGCTGAGGATATGGTCTCAGTGCCGACACGGACTTCACCCACGATGTGCGATAAATTAGTGTTCATCTCTTGCAGCGCAGTTAACAAGGTGCCTATTTCATCGTGCTGCGTTACCCTAACGCTAGCCCGCAGATCACCATCTGCAACACGTCGTGCGAGTTCAACCGCCTGATTGAGGGGGATGGTAATGCTACGAATAATCATCAAGCCCATAGTAATCGCGAATACACTGGCGAGCACAATGATAGTAATCATGATGTAAGTCATTCGCGTGCTGCTTGACTCCACCATTGCGTTATCCAGAACGACGCGCTGTGCAAGAAACTCAGCCAATAGCCGCGAGTCTTCCTGCCCTTTGGTATAAACCGAGGTGACATCTTTCTCCATCATGGTTGCAGCTTGTTCCCATTGATTGGCATTAATGGCCGCAGATACCTGATTGATGCTGTCGATTGCAAAATGGTGGGTATCTGTTTCCCAGGTATCCATCAGTTTCTTTTCTTCGGCATCCCGAGGCTGATAGCGCTTTAGGATTTCCTGCAGCTTCTTTTGGGCGATGGCTATTTTTTCCAGATGTCTGGAAATAGGGTGGTCATGGAGTTTTGCTGTGGCCAGATTGGGGTCGTGTTGCAAGGCCAGCAACAATTGACTGCGCTGTTCTTCCATGCGGTATTTGAGCCTTACCACATCAGCTTCAGCGGCTTTATCTTTAATGCTAAGGTTTTTGATCTGTCTGACATTGTCAGCCGATGTGTAAATCCCCATGCCGCCAATGATAATAAGCAATAAGGTCAGCAATGAAAAGGTAATGATCAAACGTGATTTAATACTAATGCTGGTAAACATGAAGCGTTATCCTTATTTAGGGGTATGAGGTTATCAGGCAGCGATCTTGTCCAATATTCCAATTTCATTACTGGACATCAATTTATCAATATCCACCAAAATCAGCATGCGCTGATCTACCGTTCCTAACCCTATGAGATAGCCGGTATCCAGAACGCTGGTCAGGGCAGGGGCGGGTTTGATTTGTTCCGGATTGAGCGTG
Organism: Sulfuriferula thiophila; assembly: GCF_003864975.1. Taxonomy (NCBI): domain Bacteria; kingdom Pseudomonadati; phylum Pseudomonadota; class Betaproteobacteria; order Nitrosomonadales; family Sulfuricellaceae; genus Sulfuriferula; species Sulfuriferula thiophila. The sequence continues at coordinate 280,675 of NZ_BHGL01000046.1, read as the reverse complement.
ATAACGTCTGACACGCTATCAACCACCATGCCAACAACGCGGCCGCTAATATTTAAAATAATTACAACGGTTAAATTGTCGTAATTGGCTGCACCCAAATTGAATTTAATGCGCATATCCACGATGGGCACAATCAGGCCACGCAGATTGATGACACCTTTAATAAACTCAGGTGCATTTGCAATGCGTGTCGGGCTCTCATAGCCGCGAATTTCTTGCACTTTCAGAATGTCGATACCATATTCTTCGGCACCCAATGTAAACGCAAGGAACTCATATCCAGTTGAGTCTGCTGTATCCGTATTTATTTGCATAATTATCCCTTTAACCCGTGATGTTTTTGCCAGTGCATATGGAATTGATTCCGCAGCGGTGGTGTTGTGTTTCAATGGGTAACCCCGCAAGCCGCGAAAGTCCCGTTTCATGTAAACCGAATTTAATTGTTTAGCATTGCATCCCTTAAAATTTGCTGACTGAATACAGCAAGCTTGTATCTCAGTTGAGAAACAAGAATTTTGTTAAGCCGTCGGGATAGAGAACAACAGGGAGAGAGGTGAAGTGCAAGCGGGATATCCAATGGATATCAATCCGGCTGTCTCGCTATCCTGGGGGTTCACCCGTTAGACCGAAAACTTTGCGTCCCTAGCTTTCGCGCAGGTTTGCCTTTATCAGAATATTAAAATATCACAGTATACTTACATTATTCTTACACAGTTGCAGCGTGGGCATAAAATAAATGGAATTTACTGCGAGTTGAAATCTGAAAGTGAATAGCGTTTAAAATTATGAGATGAAAAGCGTTAAATGAAAACGGCCACTATTTCTAGTGGCCGTTCATAGTTCTGGCTCCCCGACCTGGACTCGAACCAGGGACCTGCGGATTAACAGTCCGTCGCTCTACCGACTGAGCTATCAGGGAATTGTGTTGCGAGCTGTGTTTCGCAACGAGGTGAGATTATGCCAAGAATCGGCCTTGCGGTCAAGATTGAATAGGTAAAAAATGTTAATCTGTTTGTGTGGGGATATGTGGTGGAGGCGAGTGTGAATAATAAGTGTGCGGGATCAACACGTTGGCTTGTTACTGAAAAAGTGGTTGATGATGCCCTGCGTTTGGTTATGTCGGCTGCAGAGCAGTCATTGCGTGATCGAGGTGCATTTCATCTGGTGTTGGCAGGTGGTAATACGCCGCGCGTGCTGTATGAGCAGATCGCGTTGCAGCAATCGGATTGGTCTGGCTGGCATATCTGGTTTGGCGATGAGCGTTGTTTGCCGTTGGATGATGGGGAGCGTAATAGTCAGATGGCGAACACGGTATGGTTGCACGACAGTCTGATTCCGACTGGTCAGATTCATGTGATGCATGCGGAACTGGGAGCGGTTGCGGCAGTTGCGGATTATGAAATGCAGTTACGCGATGTCGGAGAATTTGACCTGGTGTTGCTGGGCTTGGGTGAAGATGGTCATACGGCAAGTCTGTTCCCGGGGCAGATTGATGTGCATGCTGTCGCTGATGTGGTTGCGGTGAGCAACGCGCCTAAGCCACCTGCAGACAGGGTGAGTTTAAGTGTGCGCAGGTTGAACAATGCGCGGCGTGTGCTGTTTCTGGTAACCGGTGCAGGAAAACACAATGCAGTTGCTGCCTGGCGGCGTGGGGAGGCGATTCCTGCGGCGGCGATATGCCCGACGGCAGGTGTGGATGTTTTAGTGGAGCCAGTATGTCTGGAGGGGCGCTATGAATAAGAAATGGTTAGGCTTGAGCCTTATGATGTGGGGTGTGGCCGTACAGGCGGCGATGCCGGAGGAGAAAATGACTACTCAGGCCGATCAGCGTGAGTTGGCGCTGACGATATACAACGATGATCTGGCGCTGGTTAAGGATCAGCGCAAGGTGACGCTGGCGGCTGATTTGAATCGCCTGGCCTGGCGCGATGTATCAGCAAGAATCCGGCCTGAAACTGCGCTGTTGCGTAATCTGAATGAGGCGAGTGGTATGCGCCTGCTGGAGCAGAATTTCGATTTTGATGTGCTGACGCCACAGAAGTTATTAGAGAAAAATGTGGGTAATGTCGTTACGGTGATTAAAACCAATCCTGCAACGGGTGCTGAGGTGCGTGAGACTGCCACGGTGCTGGCGGCAAATGCCGGGGTGGTATTGAAATTTGCTGATCGGATTGAAACCGGAGTGCCGGGGAGGCTGGCGTTTGCCAGTGTGCCGGATAACCTGCGTGACCGGCCTACGCTCGTGATGGCGTTTGCCAATGCCAGGGCGGGTGTATCCAGTCTGGAGCTGTCCTATCTGACCGGGGGCTTGTCGTGGCGTGCCGATTATGTCGCTGAGCTATCGGCTAACGAAGACAGGATGGATGTTAACGCCTGGGTGACCTTAACCAATCAGAGTGGAGTTAGTTATCCCAATGCAAAATTGCAGTTTGTAGCTGGAGATGTCAATCGGGTAAGCGACAGTTTACGTCCGGAAATGGCCATGCGCGGTGCGGTGTTGATGGCAAAAGCGGCTGAAGCGCCTATGGCACAGGAAAACTTGTTTGAATATCATTTGTATAGCCTGGGGCGCACTACGACGCTGGGCGATCAGCAAACCAAGCAGGTGGCATTGTTATCTGCACCGCAGGTTCCTGTTAAAAAATCGTTGGAATTACGTGGTGCCGGATATTATTACCAGGGAAGTTACGGTGATCTGGGGAAAAAATTAAAAGCAGGGGTATATATTGAATTTGAGAACAAAGGCGCAGGATTGGGCGTGCCATTGCCAAAAGGGGTGATGCGTTTATACAAGAAAGACAGTGCAGGCAACGCCCAGTTTGTCGGTGAAGATACGCTGGATCATACTGCCAGGAATGATACCGTACGGCTGAAGTTGGGCGATGCTTTTGATGTGTATGCGGAAAAGAAGCAAACGGATTTCCAGAAGGTGAGCGGCGGACGCAATAATTATATTTATGAATCCGCTTACCAAATCACGCTGAAGAATGCCAAATCTGAAGCAGTAACGGTGAAGGTTTACGAGCCTATCCCGGGGGATTGGCAGATAGTCAGTGAGTCGGTGGCTCACAGTAAGGCATCAGCAGATACGGCATTGTGGCTGGTGCGTATCCCGGCTGAAAGTAGTATCGTGTTGAGTTACCGGGTGCGGGTCAAGTTATGACATGCTGGTGGCAGCTGTCATGTTCGGGATAGTGGCTGGTTGGCGCTCAGCGCGTTGCACCCACCAGTTGCGCAGGGCGATCAGTAAGCCCAGGCCGAAAAATGCGCCTGGTGGCAGGATAGCGATCAGGAATCCGTTGTAATCGGGAATGACATGGATGACCCATGCTTTTGCGCTGGCGCCAAAAGCCAGATCGATACCGGATAATAATGTGCCTTTGCCAACCAGTTCGCGTAATGCACCCAGCAGGGTAAGCACTAGCGTGACACCCAAACCCATCATGAAGCCATCCAGCATGGCCGGCAGTACCGGATTTTTGGCGGCAAATGCTTCGGTGCGAGCCAGTACGATGCAATTGGTTACAATCAGTGGCACAAAAATGCCTAGAACCAGATACAGGGGGTGGATGAACGCATTCATTGCCATGTCGATGACAGTGACTAATGCGGCAATGATCAGAATGAATACCGGGATACGGATTTCATGCGACACCCAATCGCGAATAGCCGATACAGCGCCATTACTGAACGCCATGACCAAGGTGGTGGCGATACCCAAACCGACGGCATTAACGATGTTGTTGCTGATCGCTAACAGCGGGCACAGTCCAAGCAGTTGCACCACGCCCGGGTTCTGTTTCCACAGGCCATTGATAATAATCTCGCGGTATTGGTTCATGGTTTGCCTCCTGCATGGGCAGCGAAAAGTTCATTGCGATGTAAGTCTACGTATTTTAACGCATGATGAACGGCTTTGATGACAGCGCGCGGGGTAATTGTCGCACCTGCCATGTAGTCAAACTGGCCACCGTCCTTTTTGACTTTCCAGCCTGTTTCATCGGGTTGTGTCAGTGACTTCCCGTCAAATAAATGAATCCACTCACTTTTGGCCAGTTCAATGTAGTCGCCCAAACCGGGGGTTTCTTTATGCGAAACCACACGAACTCCGGATAATGTTCCATCGGCGGTTACACCGATCAGCATATTAATCTTTCCGCTGTAGCCATCGGGTGCGGTGGCTTCCAGCACTACGGCCACAGGCTGACCATTCTGGCGTGCCTGCCATGCCAGTCCTGGGCTTTCTGTGCCAAGCAATGGATCAGCCGGCAGTGTGATCTGGTTGCCGAGCAAGTCGTTATTGAAACTATGTAGCGGCAGCGTATCCGCTACTAATTTACGTCGTGCATCATCTTCATTATGCTGGATGGCCTGATGCGTAATGTCATAGGTATAGGCAAGTATGCCGGTAAATACGATGGTAAATGCCAATAATATGCCAGCAGCTTTTGCTGCTGTGCGTGCTAGCGTTTTCATTTCTTGTTCCCTTTATGCCCATACACAGGTGGCTGGGTATATGCGTCAATCAGGGGGACGGTGATGTTCATGAGCAGGACGGCAAATGCTACGCCATCTGGATAGCCACCCAGCGCCCGGATCAGGTAGGTTAGTGCGCCTATGCCAGCGCCAAAGATGAGTTTGCCTTTGGGGGTAGTTGCGCCGGAGACTGGGTCAGTCGCGATAAAGAAGGCGCCTAGCATGGCTCCGCCGGTCGCCAGGTGAAACCATGGCGATGCATACTGCCCGGGGTTATACAAATAAAATAATCCGGAAATCAGGGTGAGTGCACCGAGGAAAGCGACCGGTATGTGCCAGGTGATGATACGGGTCAGCCATAAATACACACCGCCGGCGAGGAACAGCAGGGCGATAATTTCGCTGCCTTGTCCGCCAATACTGCCGAATATCGGCATTTGGCTAATTTCTGTGACAGTGCGATGCAATTGCAATTGAGTGCGTATGGTATCTAAAGGTGTGGCGGTGCTGATCGCATCAAGTTTCCAGCCATCAGGCAATACACCGCTAACTATGTAATTGAATGCATCCAGTAAGCCTAAATGCTCACCGGCAAGCGAATACGGGGCTGCCCAGTGCGTCATTTGCACCGGGAAAGAGATGATGAGCACCGCATAACCAACCATGGCCGGATTGAACAGGTTATTGCCTAGCCCGCCATACAGATGTTTGGCGACGACTATGGCGAAGAAAGTGCCCACTACAATCAGCCACCACGGGGCGATAGAGGGAATCGACAAAGCAAGCAGCCAGGCTGTCACCAGTGCGCTGCCATCCATGAGGAAAGGTTTGGCTGGCAGTCCGCGCAGTTTAACTGCAATGGTTTCCAACCCTAACGCAGTCACGCTCGCAATGGTCAGGCTGATGAGTATGGCCGGGCCAAAATACCAGACATAGGCAGCGATAGCGGGTACCAGTGCCAGCATCACTTTGAGCATAATGATGGAAACGCTGGTTTTTTCGCTGATGTAAGGGGAAGAGAGCATAGTATTCGTTTATTCAGTAGGTGCGGCGGTTACATCGCTTTCGGCTTTGGCAGCTTTGGCACGTTCAATGGCAGCTTGAATTGCTGCTTTCTTGGCTGCAGCGGCAGGGTCATCCGTTGCGGATTCAGCAGCCGGTTTGGATGCGGCTTTTTGTGCCAGTTTATCGGCACGTTCCTGCTTCTCACGTTCGATACGCGCTATCCGAGTTTCATGGCGTTCACGCGCATGATCAGCCGCTTCCTGATCTTTTTGCTTGGCGGATATTTCACTCTTGGCGTAGCGGTAATATTGCACCAGTGGGATGTGGCTAGGGCACACATAACTGCAGCAGCCGCATTCAATGCAATCAAATAACCGGTATTTCTGGGCGCGGTCAAAATCTTTGCTGCGGGCGAACCAGAATAGCTCTTGCGGTTGTAAATCCGCCGGACAGGCATCGGCACATCGAGTGCAGCGTATGCATGGCATAGCAGGCGGTGGCGGCGGGAATAGTTTGGCGGATTTAACGAGTATGCAGTTGGTGGCTTTAACCATCGGCACATCAATAATCTGGGCGAGCTCGATACCCATCATTGGGCCACCCATCAGGTATCCAGTGACTGGGTCAACGCTGTTACCCGTCAAAGCCACCAGTTCATTGATAGGTGTGCCGATCAGTGCTTCAAAGTTCTGTGCCTGGCCGACATTCCCTGTCACTGTCACGACACGCGAAATTAGGGGCTCGCCGTGATTTACTGCACGATGTATGGCAAGCGCGGTACCGATATTGAAAGTGGCTACGCCGACATCCGTGGAGCGCCCGCCGGATGGAACTTCCTGCCCGGTGACAGTCTTGATCATCTGTTTGGCGCCACCACCCGGATAGAGGGTAGGGATGGTGATGATTTCGATCGGAAAGTCGCATTGGGTGGCGGCTTGTTGCATCGCAGCAATTGCCTGCGGTTTGTTGTCTTCAATTCCGACTAACACGGATTCAGCGCGCAGCATGAAGCGCATGATAGCAGCGCCCTGCAAAATCTCAGCGGCGTGTTCACGCATGGTCATGTCGTCGCAGGTAATCCAGGGTTCACATTCACCGCCATTGAGCAGCAGGGTTTGAACCTTTTGCGGTACGCCGGGATTGAGTTTGATGAATGTCGGAAAAACTGCGCCGCCCAGGCCGGCAATTCCCATGTCGCGTAACCGGTTACGCAGGGCGCTGGCATTCAGGTTGCGATAATCGATTGGTTTGCGTTCTGTCCACAGATCCTGACCATCGGGGGTGATATGGATGCATATGTCGCTTAAGCCCGATGGGTGCGGGACAGGGTGAGGGGCAATGGCGGTCACTACGCCAGAGGTAGGCGCATGTGCGGCAACGGAAATATATCCCTCCGCTTCGGCAATGATTTGCCCTTTAAGCACTTGGTCACCCACTGCGACGCACGGTTTGGCTGGCTGGCCTATGTGCTGGTGTACAGGAACAATAATGCGGCTGGGAACAGGCGCGATCGCAATAGGATGTTGCGTTGAAATCTGTTTGTTTTCTTCGGGGTGTACGCCGCCATGAAATGAATAGATTTGGCGACTCATGTTGGCCTCAATTCAATCACGGGGTATTTCCATTTCCAGGTGGTTACGTTTTCACTGATTGGTTGCATGATGATGCAGTCAACGGGGCAGGGGGCAATACACAGTTCGCAGCCGGTGCATTCTTTGGCGATGACAGTGTGCATCTGTTTTGCGGCACCAAGAATGGCATCTACCGGGCAGGCCTGGATGCATAATGTACAACCGATACACACGGCTTCGTCGATAATCGCGACGGACTTTGGTTTTGGTTCGCCATGTTCGGCATTCAGCGGTTTGAATTCAACGCCAAGCAAATCAGCAAGCTTGCGGATGCCGTCTTCACCGCCAGGTGGGCACTGGTTGATATCTGCTGTGCCTGCAGCCATCGCTTCGGCATATGGCTTGCAGCCGGGAAAGCCACACTGGCCGCACTGGGTTTGTGGCAGTATCGCATCGATTTTCTCGACGATGGGATCTTCCTGAACCTTGAATTTAACAGCTGCAAATCCTAATGCTGCACCCAGAAACACCGCAAGACCGGCCATGATTAAAATAGCAGACAGCACTCTATTTCACCATTCCGGCAAAGCCCATAAATGCCAGACTCATTAATCCTGCAGTAATCATGGCGATACTGGTACCGCGAAATGCCACCGGAATATCAGCACCATCCAGCCGTTCACGTAAGCCGGCGAACAGAATCAGCACCATGGAGAAGCCTAATGCACCGCCAAAGCCAAAAAATAACGACTGAATAAAATTATGTTGCGCTTGCACATTAAGCAGGGGTATGCCCAGGACAGCGCAGTTGGTAGTAATTAACGGCAGGTAAATACCGAGTACACGGAATAAAACCGGGCTGGTTTTGCGTACAAACATTTCAGTAAAGCCGACAATGCCGGCAATCACGACTATGAATGACAAGGTGCGCAAATAGCCTAAATCAGGTCCGAGCAGGTATTGATTAATGAGATAGCTGGAACCCGATGCGAGGGTCAGTACAAATGTGGTGGCCGCACCCATGCCGATTGCCGTTTCCAAACTCTTGGAGACACCCATAAATGGGCACAGTCCGAGTATTTTCGCCATGATGATGTTGTTGACGAAAACCGTACCGACCAGAATCAATAAGTAGCTTTGGATATCCATGTTAAAAGTATCGATGTGAGAGTTAGGATTATCCGTTGCTTAGGGTGATTTTTCAACCATGACGCAGGGATTGTTACTGATTGGGATAGTTTAATGACATATTGCTGTCAATTGGCTGACTAAATAATTCAGGTTTCTGATAGGACGGTGGGGAAAACGTGGATTGTTCTGTGCCCGGCAAGAATAATTCCGGGCGGGGAGGCTCAACAGGTGGGTTGAATTGCACGTTCTGTATCATCAGGTTATTGGGCAGCTTGGGTGGATGGCTAGGATGCAGGCGGGTGATATCAGCGGTAATACGTTGCCAAATATCAGCCGCATTCAATGTGGCTGAATTTTCGATCCAGACGGCGATTGTGTAATTGGCCGTATAACCAACGGCATATTGAGGACGACTGGCCAAAGCATAATAATTATCTACATCATTTAAATAGAAACCATCTTTTATATCCTGGTTAGCCAGGATGCTGCTAATGATGGCAGCGGCTTTTGCGGGCATGATGCGTTGCGGTTTATTCAGTCCGGCTACATGAAAACTGGCAGGCTGATATTGGCCATTATTGGCTAAGGTCTGGTAAGCGTTGGCGATGTTGAGCAACGTAGAGTATTGGCTGGTTGGATTCAGTCCCAAATGGCGCAAGCGTTCAGCATAATCCGTCGGTGATAATAAAGCTTGAGCACGCAGTGCCGGGGCGGCAAGTCCAGTGCTGAGTGCAGTACGTGTGCTTACCCAGTCATGGCCGGGTGTGTCGACCATGTAATCCGGGAAAGGGGTGCTGGCAGCGATAGGCACCGGTGTATTGTCCAGTAGTGTTGCGGCGGTGAGCCGTTTCTGTTCGATTGCCAACTCATAAATGAATGGCTGTAATATCGTACTGGCAGGATGCGGGACTATGATGTTGTTAGGTTTAGTAGCATCAGAATTCGAGTATGCCAGGATTTCAGCGGTGCTGTTATCCAGTATGACTGCTGCCGAAGCCGCGTGACTGGCATCCTTTTGCAAACTGGATAATACGATTTTTTGCAGTTGGGCATCCAGGCTGGTGATGACGCGCTGGGCCGGTGTGTGCAGTAATTGTTGTGCCACTTCGGGTGCGATGGCGGTAGCGAAGCCGACTTTAGGGTGTGCATGCAGTTGCTGCAGGCTGAGTGCGGTAATGTCAGCGCAATTGGGGCGTGGCGGGTGTAACAGTGCGGCAACGCCGCAGGCACGTTCGGCTACAATCCTTGGTTTTGCGTTGGGTCCACGTAATAATGCAGCGAGTATGCTTGCTTCGGCGGGATTTATGGTTGCTGGTGACTTGTTAAATAATGCGGCTGTTGCTGCGTTGATGCCGTACAGATTGGATTTGAAATCAACCAGATTTAAATACGCCTCCAGAATTTGCGCTTTGCTCCAGTGCTTTTCCAATTTGCGTGCAGCGCCAATTTGTTGCCATTTTTGCAGATAAGTGCGACCACCTGTGCCACGGGTCAATGACGGTTCGAGGAGTCCCATTAGTTGCATGGTCAGGGTGGAGGCGCCACGGTGTGTGTTGTGCACCAGGTTTTCCCATGCGGCGCTTGCCATTGCACGCCAATCTACACCCTGGTGCTGAAAAAAACGGTGATCTTCCGAAACTAGCAGCGCTTCTTGCATCGCCGGCGATAGTTCTTGTAATGTTACCCATGGCAGGCGCTGTGCGCTGGTATCAAGCTGTAGCGTTTGTATGGCTTCGCCATTTCGATCAAGGAGCGTGGCAAAACTGGAATGATACTGGTTGCGTACCTGTTGAAAGCTGGGCAGCGCTGCCGCGTAGGCGTGGCTACTGACCAGCAGTATCAGCAGTATGAAGTGACGGTGAATTACTTTAAAGCTAGCACGCATTCGCGTATCAGTGCCGGGCCACGATAAATCAGGCCGGTATAAATTTGTACCAGACTTGCGCCGGCGCTAATCTTTTCCTGCGCGTGCTGACCATTCAAGATGCCGCCAACACCGATAATAGGCACTTCGTTAGCCAGTGCAACAGCAAGGTCGGTGATCACCCGTGTTGCAGCCTGTCGAACTGGAGCGCCGGATAATCCACCGGTTTCGTTGCCATGCTTGAGATCGCTGACGCCTTGACGAGATAAAGTAGTATTGGTCGCGATGACCGCATCGAAACGATGTTGTCTGAGCAGGCGTGCGATATCCGCCAGTTGCTCGTTATCCAGATCAGGGGCAATTTTAAGTGCAATAGGTACATAGCGGCCATGCTGATCCGTTAGCCGCGTTTGTTTAGCTTTCAGCTTTCCCAATAAATCAGATAATGCGTCAGCCGATTGCAGATCCCGCAGGTTCTTGGTATTAGGTGAGGAAATATTGACGGTGACATAACTGGCGTGAGGATAAACGGCTGTTAAGCACGTTAGATAATCATCTGCGGCACGTTCTATCGGCGTGTCAAAATTCTTGCCGATGTTAATCCCCAGAACGCCCTTGAAACTGGCATTTTGCACATTACGAATGAGTTGTTCTACGCCGTCATTGTTGAAACCCATACGGTTGATGATGGCCTGGGCTTCGGGTATGCGGAACAGTCGTGGTTTGGGATTGCCGGGTTGGGGGCGAGGCGTGACCGTGCCGATTTCGATAAAACCGAATCCTAACGCCGCCAGTGCGTCTATACAGGCACCATTCTTATCTAATCCGGCAGCAAGTCCCACTGCGTTAGGAAATTTTATGCCCATTACTTCTACCGGAGTGCCCGTAACGGGTTGTGCAATCAGCGGCATCAGACCAAGTTTATAAGCGGTATTTAATGCGGCAAGACCGGCATGGTGCGCCTTTTCAGCATCCAGTTGGAAAAACAAGGGGCGAAGTAATGAGTACATTTATATATTCTAGCTTATGGCCGATAAAATAAAAATCGCCATGATGGCATGGCGATTTTTATGGTTGCAATTGACTACTGGTTATTTCTTGGCAGTACGTCGCAGGCGTGACATCAAACGCCGGGCCAGTTCGCCGAATAATTCAGTTTGGGTAGGGTGAGGATGTATCGCCTGCGCGACCTGTTTCAGGGTCATGCCGGCGGATACCATCATTACCGCTTCGCCAATCAGGGTGTCAGTATGCTCAGTGAGGAAATGCACACCAATGATCTTGTTGGTAGCCTTGTCGGCAACCAGTTTAATCATGCCATGCGTCTCGCCAGTGATCATGGCTTTTGCATCTATGCTCATCGGCATTTTAGCTTCGACTGCATCTATACCACGAGCTTTGGCTTGCGTAGTTGAAAGACCCACGAAACCAGCTTGTGGACGGCTGAAGGTCACGCCGCAATCCAGATCCTGATTGTACTGATGATCCTCGCCCAGCAGGTTGCTGGCAGCGACACGCCCTTGCGTAGCTGCGGTGTGTGCCAGCATGTAGCCGCCGATAACGTCACCCACTGCGTAGATGTGTGGCACGCTGCTGCGACCACGGTTGTCAACTTTGATGGCCGCGCCGTCTAGTTGTACCCCTGCAGAAGCCAGATTCAGCTTGCTGGTGTCAGGACGCTTACCGGTTGCCATCAATACATAATCGCAGGCAAATTGTTGAGCATTGCCTTCACTGTCTGCATAGGCCACGTTCATGGCGCCAACATTGCCGCTGATCTGGTTGATTTTGGCGCTGGTGACGACGCTGAATTCCTGTTTCAGAATTTCTACGAGTTGCTTGGCGATTTCATCTTCTACTTCAGCCAGAATGCGATCTTTGGCTTCCAGCATAAGGATTTCGGTACCGAAATCGCGGAATATCTGCGCCATTTCGACACCGATGACGCCACCACCAATGATTGCCATTTTTTTGGGTGGGGCTGGCAGATTCCAGATGGTGTCGGAAGTGATTACGCCGCCACTGGTCAATCCATCCATAGCGCCAGGAATTGGCGGAACGAAGGGAGGTGCACCGGTAGCGATGACTGCAGCACCAAAACGCAGTGTGTACGCTTCGCCTTGTGGTGGCTGGATGTGCATGGTGTGCTCATCAATAAACGATGCAAACCCTTCGCGCACGTCGATTTTGACGCCTTTATCAGTCTTCAGCGCAAGTTCGCCACGTGTTTGCAGGATGCTCTTGCGGTGCTGTTCCAGTGTTGCCCAGTCGAGTTTGGCCTGATTGGTGCCGCTCACGCCTTTTTCAGCATCGTGGGCGCGGTCGCGGATCAAATCTGCGCCATGACGCCATGCTTTGGAAGGGATGCAGCCACGCCACAGGCATTCACCACCCGGCAACGGTGCATTATTAATCATGGCGACTTTAACGCCATGTTCAATCAGATCGCGTGCACAATCTTCACCACCAGGTCCACCGCCAATGACGATTACCGGGAAGTCCCAGTCACCATCCGGGATAGGGGAGGTTGGCGTGGTGTTCATCCAGCTTTCCGGATTCTCAATGATTTGTTTGAGATCAGCCAGATAGGCCGCAACGTGAGCACCATTGACCACGCGGTGGTCAGCAGTAATGTTGACTGGCATGCCATCTGCGCCGGTTGCAGCAATGGCCATGATAGCGGCAATGCCCGGTGTCGGGATGGCGGTGAAATGGGTGACCCCGAACATGCCCATGTTGGAAATGGTGAAAGTCGGGTTGGCATACTCAGCAGGTGCCAGCTTGCGGGTGCGTGCACGTGGCATGAGGTCAGACCAGGCGGCCTGTAACTCTTCCAGCGATTTCTGTTCGATACTGCGCAAGATAGGCACTACCAGACCACCACCATCTGCGGCTACGGCGATACCGAAATTATGCTCGCTACGCTCGACAATCTTGTCTACCGGCTGGTAGCAATTGTTGAGTGTCGGGTGTTTGAGCATAGCCATAGAGCAGGCTTTGGCTATCGCAACAGTGACAGATACTTTACGTGCCTTAGCTGCGGCAATGAGTTTTTCAGGCTTGATGTTGAACGTGACATCAAACGTTGGCAAGGTGAGTGCTGCGGTCATGGAATGAGCGACAGCTTTTTCCATGGAGCTCATGGCGCGACCTATACCCGGTACTTCGACCTGTGGTAAGGAATGCGCTACCTCTTTCATACTTGGGCGGGCTTGCGCCACATCCTGGGCAACAATGACGCCGTTAGGGCCGGTGCCATTTAAATTGCTCAGGTTTACACCCATTTGACCAGCCATTTTGCGTGCGTAAGGGCTAGCTTGCCGTCCGTTAGGGCGAGGTGCAGGTGCTGCGCCTGGGTGGTTGACAGTAGCGGGTGCAGAAGCAGATGGAGCTGCCGACGAAATAACTGTTTTGTCTTTCTGGTGATGCGCTTCAACTACTTTATGTGCGCTGGACAGCGTAACTTCGGTGTCGCTTACTTGTGCAGCATCCGCGACGATAAACGCCATAGGGTGTGCGACTTCAATAGTGCTGCCTACACCGGCGAGTGGGCCGGACAAAAAGCCTTCCTGGAATACTTCGACATCCATAATGGCTTTGTCGGTTTCTACCGTGGCAACAATGTCACCGCGTTTAATCGCGTCGCCGATTTGTTTTTCCCAAGTGACCACGATGCCTTCGGTCATGGTATCTGACAGCTGCGGCATGACAATCGCAATACCGGAGTGATGCGGGATCATCTCGGTAGGTGCGACTTCGGTGACGACTTCATCTGTGGCGATATTCAAATCGCCTTGAGTGTCAGTGATATAACCCATGGCGCCGGAAACAGGCACAGTAGCGCCGACTTCCGTGAGCGGACCGGCAAGGTAGCCAGCTTTGAATACTTCGACGTCCATGATGGCTTTGTCGGTTTCTACTGTGGCGACGATATCGCCGCGTTCGACTCTATCGCCGATTTGTTTCTCCCATGTAACCACAACCCCTTCGGTCATGGTGTCAGAGAGTTGTGGCATGGTAATGACGTAATGTGCAGACATGCTTAATTCCTTGAATCGTTGCCGCCAGTCAGCAGTTTAGTACAGACTGGCGGGTACGTATGAAACAGTGGAGGGTGATTAGGCTTTGCCAAATAACTTGAGCACAGCATTGACCACGTCTTCATGATCAGGGATCGCCGCCAATTCCAGTTTATGGTTGTATGGCTGTGGCACTAATGCTGAGTGGACGCGCACAGGGGCAGCATCCAGCTCAAAGAAACATTCTTCATTGATGATGGCGATGATTTCTGAACCTACGCCAACCGGTGCTTCATCTTCTTCGGCAATCACAGCACGGTGTGTTTTGCTGATTGATTTTTTAATACCGGCACGATCCAGTGGTGCGAGTGAGTACAAATCGACGACTTCAGCAGAAATGCCATATTGCTTGTCTAGAATTTCTGCGGCTTTCAAGCACCAATGCACGGAAATGTTATAACCGAACAGGGTCACATCCGTACCGCTGCGGGTGACTTCAGAACCTTCTAATGGATGAAAATACTCTTCATCAGGTACTTCACCCTTCATGTTGTACATGAGTTCGTGTTCGTAGATGAATACCGGATCATCACTGCGCACAGCGGATTTTAACAAGCCATAAGCCTGTTTAGGGTTGGAAGGCGTGACCACGCGCAATCCTGCTACACCCATGAATACTTTTTCCATACGCGCGGAGTGCTGCGCACCCAGTTGGTGTGCGGTACCGCCAGCAGAGCGGAATACGCAAGGGGCGGTAAGCTGACCGCCGGACATGTAGCGTACTTTGGCGGCGGAGTTGAACATTTGGTCCATCGCCAGCCATGCGAAATTCACTGACATGATTTCAATAATAGGGCGTATGCCAACGAAAGATGCGCCGATACCAAGCCCGGTGTAGCCGCCTTCGGAGATCGGGGTGTCCATGACGCGCTTTTCACCATATTTTTCGTATAGGTCCTTGGTGGCTTTATAGGTGCCGCCAGCCACGCCAATGTCTTCACCCATACAGATAACGAGGGGGTCGCGTGCCATTTCTTCATCATGGGCACGGCGAAGACCTTCCCAGTACATTATTTCAGCCATGTTTCATTCCTTTAATTCTTTAATCCGTTTAGGCAATCATCAGGCGATTGCCACTGCGTTTATGCCAATACGTATTTTTCCAGATCGGCCACATCGGGTTCTGGTGACTCTTCTGAGAACTTGATGACTTCATTTTCGATGTAGTCATCAGTGGTTTTTTCGATTTGAGTGTATTCAGCCATGGTCATCTCACCAGCAGCAATCAGACGGTCGCGCAAAATGTTGAGCGGGTCGCGCAGCTTCCATTCTTCTTCTTCTTCGCGACTGCGATAACCGCGGGAGTCGGACATGGAGTGACCGCGATAGCGATAAGTCATTAATTCCAGGAAGTAAGGGCCTTTGCCGCTACGTACGAAATCGACAGCGGTTTTAGCATGCTCGTAGACGATGTCGATGTCCTGACCGTCACACTGTGCAGCTTCGATGTTATAGGCGCAGGCGCGCTTATATTGATCAAGCACGGCAGTTGAGCGGTGAATAGCAGTGCCGATACCATATTGATTGTTTTCGCAAACGAATAATACCGGCAGGTTCCAGACTTTAGCCATGTTCAGTGTTTCGTGGAATACGCCTTGGTTGTTGGCCGCATCACCCAGGAAACAAATAGCAATCTCGTCGCCACCTTTAAGTTGTATGCCTTTGGCGATGCCCGCTGCAAGCGGGAATGGACCGCCAACCAGTGCGTAACCACCCATGAAGCGGTGTGCTACGTCGAATATGTGCATGGAACCACCGCGGCCTTTGGAGCAACCGGTTTCCTTGCCGTAGAGTTCGGCCATGACCACTTTGGGGTCAGTACCACATTTGATCGCGTGGACGTGATCGCGATAGCCGGTGATCACATAATCGTGACCTGGGCGAGCAGCTTCCATTACGCCGTTACAGCAGGCTTCCTGGCCTGGGTAAAGGTGGAGGAAACCACCGATTTTACGTTCAATATAAGCCTGATAGCAGCGCTCTTCAAAGCGGCGATGTAGCACCATTTCGCGCAACACGCGCTTTTTGTCGTCCAATGTCATTGTGTGTCTTCCTTGCAAAAACCAGAATTTAAGATAGCGCAAACTCTGCTATTATCTGACAAAGCTAGTGTCAGGTCAAAGAAACCACTCAAAATACCTTGGCCCCGTAGCAGTCCCTATTCTTAATATATTGATGGTGAAGATATGTTAGCGAAACTGATTGAAACCAAAAAACAGATTTCTGAAGCCCAACTGGATAAGAATCGTCATGTTCTTGTCATCATTCCCAGTGCAACTGCTTAGCCGCACGTGACTGATTTGCCTAATCTGGCGCGCGTCACGGCAGGGTTAAGCCGTCGCCAGCAGCAGGTGAGTGAATTGGCGAAAACGCCTCTGGCAATCGAGACCAAGCAAGGCGGTTTGATGGTATGGGTGATGCTGGATGTTAAAGCCAGTACGTTTGAGCAGCATGCATTGTTGCGTCGAGCATTGGCTGTGCTGCTGGTAGAAACACCCGATGAAATTGCCATCGCAGTCAGTGGCAGCGATGCTTTTCGATCCCATGCCGCGCGGCAGGCCGCCTATGTAGCTTGGATCAACGGAGCGGTGTTGCCGACATCCAAGACCAAGAACCCGGTGAAGTCATTACAAAAATTACGTCTGTTCGGTTATGAGTCAGTTGATGCATACGCAACTGAACAGGCTATTGCTTCGGGTAACTGGCTGTGTCGCAATTTGACGAATACGCCACCCAATCAGCTTACCCCCGCCTTATATCGTGAACGTATCGCGCAACTGGCCAAAACGCATGGCTGGAAACATACCGAATATGATATGAAAAAATTACGCAAACTCGGTGCAGGGGCATTCGTTGCAGTGGCGCAGGGGAGTGCGGATGACGATGCCGCAGTAGTGCATTTGCGGCGCCGGCATCCCGATGCGCGCCAAACCGTAGCGCTGGTTGGCAAAGGTATCTGCTTTGACACCGGTGGTCATAACCTTAAGCCTGCCCGTTATATGCAAGGCATGCATGAAGATATGAACGGTTCGGCTGTCGCCCTGGGAATATTGGTTGCCGCAACGGAACAGGATTTGCCCGTCAATCTCGATGTATGGCTGGCTGTTGCGCAGAATCACATTAGCCCGGCGGCATACAAACAGAATGATGTGGTAGCTGCCTTGAATGGCACCACGATAGAAATAGTGCATACCGACGCTGAAGGCCGCATGGTGCTGGCGGATACCTTGACCATGGCCGCACGCGCCAAGCCGGATGTGATGGTGGATTTTGCCACGCTGACCGGCAGTATGGCGACGGCCCTGGGTGCGCGTTATAGCGGCATTCTGGGAAATCGTGAAGAATTGCTGGTTACGGCGTTAGCAGCGGGCAAGACGAGCGGGGAACGGTTGTGCACGTTTCCGATGGATGCCGATTACGAGCCGGCACTGGATTCGAAAATAGCCGACATCAAACAATGTACTCTGGAAGGCGAGGCCGACCATATACTGGCAGCGCGTTTCCTCAACCGTTTCGTGGAAGATACGCCCTGGCTGCATATGGATTTATCATCCAGTCGGTGTACTGACGGTTTGGGGGCGGTAGCAACCGAAGTCACCGGATTTGGCGTTGCCTGGGGGGTGAGATGGTTGCAGGCGAATCTGCTCAGTGATGCGGAATTGGCACTTTAATCACGATTTTTGCGTTTATCAGTTAAAATAACGTGATTCACTAATCAAACAAAAGAGTAAGCCCATGTCTGGTAGCAGTATAGGTAGTTTGTTTTGCGTGACTTCATTTGGCGAGTCGCACGGTGCAGCAATCGGTTGTGTGGTGGACGGTTGTCCTCCGGGAATGGCTTTATCGACAGAAGATATCCAGGCTGAATTGGACAGACGCAAGCCGGGTACGTCGCGGCATGTTACGCAACGCCGTGAATCAGACACGGTAGAAATTCTCTCCGGTATTTTTGAAGGCAAGACCACTGGCGCGCCGATTGCATTGCTGATACGCAATGAAGATCAGCGCAGCAAGGACTATGGCAATATTGCCGATACCTTCCGCCCCGGCCATGCCGATTACACTTACTGGCATAAATATGGCATCCGCGATTATCGTGGCGGCGGTCGCTCTTCTGCTCGTGAAACGGCGGTGCGGGTGGCAGCTGGCGCGATTGCGCGCAAATGGCTGCATGAGCGTTACGGAATCGTGATCCGTGGCTACATGGCACAACTGGGGCCTGTGGTCGTACCATTCAAATCATGGGACGTCGTCAACGACAATCCGTTTTTTGTTGCCGATGCCGACAGCGTGCCGGCGCTGGAAGACTACATGGATCAACTGCGCAAATCAGGCGACTCCATCGGCGCCAAGATCACCGTGGTGGCTGAAAATGTGCCGGTGGGCTGGGGTGAGCCAGTGTATGACAGGCTCGATGCGGATTTGGCGCATGCATTGATGAGTATTAATGCAGTCAAGGGTGTGGAAATCGGTGCGGGTTTTGAGTCAGTGACGCAAAAGGGTACTGAGCACGGGGATGAATTGACACCGCAAGGATTTCTTTCTAACCATGCTGGTGGTGTGCTGGGTGGTATCTCAACTGGGCAGGACATCGTTGCCAGCATTGCGATCAAGCCGACTTCCAGTATCCGCTTGCCACGTAACTCGATTGATAAACAGGGCAACCCGACCATAGTAGAAACGCATGGACGCCATGACCCTTGTGTCGGTATCCGTGCAACACCGATTGCCGAAGCGATGCTGGCCATCGTGCTGATAGACCATGCCTTGCGTCACCGTGCGCAGTGCGCAGACGTACAAGTCGATACGCCACGTATTCCAGGTAAAGTAGCGTAACGCGTCACGAGACCTTTATTTTTGCAGCATAAAGGTCTCGTATTCCAGAATAGACATTTTTTTATCCAGCCAATACAACCCGATCACCACCGTGATCAGCAGTGACACAGCAAAGCCGTAGCCATACCAGTTTGCACCCAGTTGTATGCTGAGCAGGGTGAGCACCAGATTCAGCGTGGCAAACAGCGCGGTCATGATCAAGGCGATAATGCGCTTATCCAGATAAAATAACACATTCATAATACCCAGAAATACCACTTGTAATCCTGCGGCGACCACATCCACATAGAGCAATGAAATGTAGTATTGGGAGATGCCGATGAGCTGTAGCAGTGTTGGTGCTGCAACGAATACGATGAGTACCGCCATGGCCTGAATTTTGATAATCTCAAAGATGCCCTGGCGTGCTGTTGCTACCATTTCATCGCGCATTTCCTTAATATAATCCAGCGTGCCGCCATCACGTACAGCATCGTAAAACTTCTGGTAATACTCCACGAAATCCGTTTCCATCCGCACTAAAAACACCGCCATGCCGGGAATAATGGATAAATAGGCCAGGAAAATTGGCAGGTCGTAGATAAGCGAGGCGTGAAATAACCCGATTACGGGTTCGCCGGTGGACGGGGTGTACCAGAATATGTATTTGTCTATCCACACGCCCAGATTAAAGAAGAAACCTGTCCATATTAACGACACGAACATGCGCTTCTTCCGCAGAAAATCGAATTCGATAAATCGATTGGATGGATAAGAGCGGATGATCAGTATCATCATGCCGCTCATCAGGATGAAGTGTCCCAGTAAAATACCCGTCAGCAGCCCATTAAGTTTAAAGGTGCGGAACAGAATTGCAGCAATGACGGCAATGCTGTAACCCACGGTGTACAGGATCAGAATGGCCTTGTAGTTCTTCATGCCGGATAAAAAGATGGTCGCAATCCAGATGTTGCAGAGAACTACAAAGTTGGCGATTAACAGGATACGATAAACCGCATCCTGTTGTGGTGAGGCGAAGATGGCTAGCGCCATGCCAATCAGCCCTGAAATCAGGGTGGTAACGAAAATCGCGCCGATGAAATTGGGAAGAATTGCGTCGGTATTTTTTTCAAATAAGCGATCGGCAATATAGCGGGTGAAACCCAGTTGCAGGAAGCCGGTCAGTATCAGGCTCATGGCAATCAGATGCGTGACGGTGACCTGGAAATCAGTAATCAGGGTATGGGGTAAGACTACACCCAGACTCATCAGACCGATGATGAGCACGCCAAGTATCGACAATACCCATGGCCCGGAGCCGATAATGCCGGCGTAGGCATAGGCGCTGAATAGCGCCAGATAGCTATCTCGGCGCAGAATCTTCTTTATTTCAAAACCGATACCTGCCATTATTTTATCTCGAATGCCTGTTCATAGACTTGCCTGAATTCATCGAACATCAGTGTCTGGGTGTAATAACGCTCGACTCTGGCGATGGCCGCATCGCGGGCCGGGATCCAGTTCTCCGGGCGTAATAACTCGATAGCTGCCGCTGCCATCGCCTGTGGATCAGCAATGCGCACTACGGCTCCGGAAGCGCCCAGCGCCTGATCTTCCGGTGTTAGTCCATACACCAGTTGCCGGCATGAACCCACATCGGTGGTCAATGCCGGTACGCCAGCGGCATAACCTTCCAGCATCACCAGCGGCAGGGCTTCACTGATCGACGACAGCACAACCAGGCCGACTTTTTCCAGTACCACTTCCACTTTCTGGAAACCGAGGAATTTAACCTTGTCGGTTAATCCTAAACTACTGACCAGATTGTGGCATTCTTCCGCATAGCCCGGATCCTCATCTTCAGGACCGGCAATCCAGCCTTCGGCTTCGGGCACACGGTTGACCACGCTGCGCATCATGCGGATGAACGTTTTCACGTCCTTGATCGATACCACTCGCCCGATCAGGCACAGAATGGGCGGCGGCAGCTCCGGGCGTTTGGCGCGTACCGGCTGGAAGCGTGCCAGATCGATGCCGTTAGGTATCACACGGGTGCGTTCTGCAGGTGCGCCATCCATGATCTGGCGCTGGCGGTTGGCTTCATATAGCGCGGTAATGATGTCGGTGTGGTGATAGCACAGCCGTCCCAGCGATGTATAAAAGCGCATCCATAACTCACGGAAATAGCTGACCTGAGTCGGATCTTTTTCAAAGGTGTTGCGGTTATCGCGTATCCATGCACTTTGATACAGATCGATTTTTCGTTCTTTGGTGTAGATACCATGCTCTGACAGAATTAGCGGTTTACCTGTCCGAAGTTTTAACAAAGTTCCGAGAAATCCAGCGTAACCTGTTGAAATGGTATGGAAAGCGCGTACCGGGATGAGGTTTTTGGCTATGTTGGACATCACCCAGATGGGTTCGTGCATCGCGCGTACCGACCAGAAGTAATCCACGAAGGAAGGGTCGGTGCAGTGTTCCTGATAGTTTTGAGTAATGAACTCCCAGGCAGCTTTACTGTAAAGAAAAAACTCTTCATCTATGTCACCCCGCTTTAACAAATCCGCCAGTTGAGCAAATGCACAAACTGTATCACCGTGTTCAAGACGAAATGCTTTATGCAGCGTTGCTACCTGCTGGATAACAGCAGGGTCTCCCGCTTTTTCCTGAACCAGGGGTGGGGTGTGGGAACCATGCAGGTAATGTGCCTCAACATGCACCACATTGTCCGGCAGGGCGTATTTCACTTCGCCATAATCTTGCGGACGACTGCCAAGAAACACCACGGCAAAACGATATTCCGGATAAGCGCGGATCATCTGGTTGATCCAGCTGGACACGCCACCACTAACGTATGGGAAGGTGCCTTCGAGTAATAGCGCTATATCCGCATCGGTGGCGGTCGGGAAGGTCATACAGGATTCCTTAACCAGAAACGCTGGATATTGGCTATCTGAGGTATCTGATTATTAAAAGGTATTAATTTTAAATGATCCCGCACTGCTTTGTAGTCATGCCGTTCGTAAGCCAGCTCAGCAAGATAAGGTTGAATGCGCGTCGCTGATATACCCAAATTTATGGCCTCGTTGAAGGCGGTTTCTGCAGCCTGATATTGTTGCTGTTTAATCAGTATCTGTGCAAATAGTATCCACATATCGCCGTCAAGCCTGGATTCCAGGGCTGCACGTGTATAGTGTTCAGCCTGCCCAAGCATGTAAGTGAGCATGTCGCCTTCAGCCAGATGTTCATATGCAAAAGCCCAATATAGCTCGGCTAATTGCTTCTGGTAGAGCTGGCGCAAATCGGGTTTGCTGCATGACTCGAGTTTTTTTAATAACTCGTGAATTAATGCATTCAAGGTTTTTTCACGATTATCAAGCATGCCATAAGCAAGCAGGCGCAAATCGTCAGCTTCGTCACCAAGCAACTCCTTGAGCATGGGTATGGAGTAGCGTGCTGACATGGCATGGGCAGACAGCAAGGCTTTCATTCTTACTTCTGTTGATAAACTGGGAGTATTTAAACGGGTACGTATTGCACCTTCACCCAATGAATTACGTATACCGGCGCTACCCAGGGTAAACTCGGGCAATTCAACTTTGACGAACGGATAATAGATGACGGGCTTTGAGAAGAATCGTGCGGTAAGTACGATGCCAATCATGGTAAAAAATGTGAGGAATGGGACAAAAAAGGCCAATAGAAAGAATAATCCAAGTACAGCAAATTTAGGCTGACGGTAATGTTTGGGTAAAAAAAGCAATACTATAATGGCAACGGCTACCGATGCGGCTGCATGTAGAAGCAGGAACCCCAAAAATTTTTGCGGGATACCAGCATCCATCATTAGCACAGCTAATGCGCCACTTTCGAGGCTGATTGCGGTTAGGATAAGTTTAGTGCTCAGCACGGGTGGTATTCGTCAACGTTATAATGAATTTTTCGAGCTCTACGCTGACCGGATCTTGGTCAAGCGTAATTGAGCGTATCAGTATGCCGGTTTGGCCAGGGCGTGTACCAAACCGTTCAATAAAGATGCGTACAATCCTGTCTAAATATCCTCCAAGCGAGCTTTCGCCAGCTAAAGGCAATAGTACCAAACAGATACGCTTTCCCTCGCGTACCATAGTCCATGTTTCATCCAGTCCGCGTACCGCAGCAGCAATGGATTTAAGTTGTTCAGCTGTTTCCTGGTTATCGGGTGCGACAAATCCCACTATCATGCTGCTGATTTGCATGTCACGCTGTAAGCGCCTGAGAGTGTGCATGGCCTTGAAAAAATCGATAGGGCAGTCTGTAAGCTTGTCAGTCAGGTAAGGGGTGAATTCGCTGGCGGTAATGGTGTCTGCGTAGTAGCTGGTCAGCACGGACAGCGTTTGCATATTTTCTGCCTGCAGTGCAAAAAATGGCATTTTTTCAACGGCCGTGATGGCGACAATACGACCATCCGCTGTTTTGGCCGGGACGGCAACCAGGTAGCGGCTTGGAAGCTCGGTCAGATTTTCTTCGGTATTGATATGGACTAATTCACCACTCTTAAGGCAATGTGTGATGAGTGGGTCATGATCATCTATCGGGGTGAATGCGCCTATGCTTGCACTCGCAATCGGGCTGATCTTGCCATCTTCTACAGCATATAATCCAGCGACACTCAGATTGCATTGGCGCACGACCAGAGCCAGGTACAGATCAGCGCCAGGCAGGCCGTCGGTAGCTGGCAGGATGCGATTAAGATCTTTCAAGCCTTCACGCAAACTGGCCGGGCGGCCAATCAGATCCTGTTCCAGGCGATCATGTGACAGGCTCAATAAATACAAACGACGGGTAAGTAGTTCCAGACGCTGCTCGGTGTAGTGCTGGAGTTCCTCGATGCGCCGTACGCGAGAAATCCAGACGCCACTGAACTCACCGGTTATCATCACCATTAGCGTACCACCAAGGAAGGTGAGGCGAGGGAAGACGGCATAACTCAAGTTCTGGTCAGCTGCCCACAATAACCACCCACCCAGAAAAATGAGCACGGACACCACGCCCATGAGCACGCCATAGCGTAACGCGATGAGCACAGGTGCCATCCATATCCATGGAAAAATATGGGTGTTGAGTGGATCTCCCGGCAGGATACTGTATGACAGTAATAGCGCCCCCAGGCTGATACCCAGGGTTTCGCCCCATTGCCAATACTGCTTGGTGCCGTGAGGGAGCAGATGCTGATAAAGGTTCATCGTAGCTTGATGCTACCGGTCAGGTCTTCCAGTAATTTCTGCGCGATTGCACTGACAGCCTCACGACCCCAGCCGGTACGGGCTCCTGCTGCATCCCAGACCACCTGGCGGGTTTGCAGGTCGATGATTTTGATGGTGACGCCGACGGCCGGTTCGCCATCAACACCGGTTTTGTAGCGCCACTCGTTTACTGTGCCGGTGACGGCATAACGCGCGCCGGATTGCACTGCCCAGTTAATCGCTGCTTCAACCGCTTTAGCATCGGCTGGCTCAAACAGGCTGTCTTGAGTCATGCTGGAAGGGTATTTCTCCAGATTCATAGCGCCTTTAACGCGTAACAGGGTTTCGGTGATCGCTTCCATGCGCAAACTGGCTTGCGGGGTCTCGGTGTGGTTTTCCATAGGCAACAATGCCCACTTCACATTTTTGTCCAGTGTCGGTGCGCTGGTGCGGTCAGTAATTGCACAGCCAGCCAGAAAAAGTAAAGTCATGCACGCAATAATAATTTTTTTCATGTTGATCCTTTCTGTATTTTTAATAGTGGAATTGATAACCTACGCCAGCTTCCAGACTGGCTTTGCCTTGTCCGCTGGGAGCCTGGTCATAACGGGTAAAAAGCTGTAGTCGGTCGGCACCGATTACACGAGCTGCGATGCCAGCATTGACGCGCAGGCCAGTGCCGGCAGTAGTGTTATAGAACACGCCGATTTCGCCCAGATATTCGAAATCGCGAGCCGGTAATCTGCTGTCAGTAGCATCCCCTACACTGGCATAAGCGGCAATTTCACGTACATCCTGCGGCATGAAGTAGCTGGCGGTATTAGGCTGCCCCGATGGAATCAGACTGGCTGCCTTGCCGGTTAAAACAGTATCGGCTGCGTGATATTGGTTCCAGGTGCCGGTTATGCGCGCACGTAACGCCGGGTGTGAACCACTTATTTCATGACTCAGGGTGGAGGTGAGCATATTTCCACTCCCCAGCGTTTGTCCATCAATGCTGTGATACTGGTTAAGTTCGCCACGCACACTCCATTGGGTCCAGCGATCCAGTCGGTAATTGCTTTCAAATGCAATCTGGTTGCGGCGGCCAATTAAACGCAGCGCCGCATTTTCCATAGCGGTTTGATTGTAAGCCAATTGCGTGTCGAGTTGTAGGCGAGATCCGATTTGATGCTGATGATTGAGGCTGAAGCCTGCCTGGGTATCAAGCGCCTGGCTGAATTGCAGCTTTAATGTGTTGGTATAACTGTTGCCAAGCTGGTGCAAGGCGATTTCACCACCCATTTCATTGGGCGCACGGGTTAGTAGTGTGGTATCGACCCCGCTGCGACTGGTCTGATGCAAGCTGAGGTCGAGTTTGAGCCCGCCAATTTGATGGCCTGTTGCGGTGATAGTGTTCTGAATTTCGCTATAACTGCCCAGGTTACGGAAAGTCATTGTGACACCTGCGGTGCGGTCATTGGCTAAAAGCACCGGAGCGGCTTGTTCATATAAGGACTCATCCAGACGGGAACGATCCATGGCAATAAATGCGAGATCGGCTGCGTCGTTTTTGCGTCCGGCTAATATGGACAGGTTCATTTTGTCGTAAAGCAATATGCCATCATGATTCAAAATTTCGTCGGCCGCTTCACGATCCTGCGTTGTGAGGGCATCAGAAATACGTGAGCCGAGTGGTGTCTTGAGCCAATGGGCGTACTGGTGTATCAACCAGGCACGGGTGGCATCATTCTGTTCACGGCTATTGAGCCAGACAGTGGCAAGCTCGACAAACTGGCTATTCTGTTTGAGAGCCGGAGAGCCATCGCGCAACAGTTTCCACAGGATGCCTTGACCATGACCTGGGTCATTGAGCAGCAACAGGCGCAAGGCTTCGATATCGCGTGCGTTGGCACGGGTTCCCAGCCAGTCTTTGTTCGATTGTGTGCTTAGGCGCTGTTGCCATATCTGGCGGCGGATTTGCCATGCCAGGTCGGGTTTGCCACCGGATTCCAGCGTGACGGCATAATTGAGCAGCCATAACTCATCCTGTGCATGTGATTTTGCCATGCGATTATAGAGTGCGAGTGCATAATCCGGCCGGCCCAAGGCAAGGTGACCCGCGGCAAACACATCCCACAAACTTGGTGAGGAGGAGATGAGTTTCGCCCATTGCTGCATGAAATGGTCCAGTTCACTGAATTGGCGCATGTCGAGCAACAACCACAGGAAGGATTCCTTGACCCCCACGTTGCTCGGATAGCGTTTGATCAGGAAACGATAATCGTGCTCGGCAGCGACAAAATTACCCATGTGTTTGTACATTTCAGCGCGCATGGCAACAAATCTTAACGTGTCGTCATAGCTACGCCATTCAGGGGCGTCTGTTATTTTGTATAAACGCTGTACCGCTTGCCAGTCATCCAGTTCAGCATAGGTGTCGACGGCATTCAGAAATAAGTCGATGCGTTTGGTCTTCAACCAGTAGCGTTCTGCGGTCTGTGCGGCCAGTCGCGGGTCTTTGCGCTTTAATGCCTGGAATAAACGTTCTTGCTGAAATGGTTCGGCATCTGGAGCATCGCTCAGAATACGATAGGCAATGATAGCCTGATCGAGATGTTTCAGCCGCCATGCCAGTTCACCCAGATTAAGCCAGAACAGCTTGTCTTCCGGCTTGGCACGTATTCGGGTGTCATCCAGGAGTTCAAATGCTTCCTGATACAGTCCGGCACGTTGCATCATCCCGGCAATGGTGACAGCCAGCTCGGGACTGGCTGGGTTACGGCTTAAATAACGGCGATAGCGTATAAGCGCGTCGGTATCTCGTCCCATACGTGTTAATAACTCGGCAGACAGCAGTAATAATTCCGGTCGTTTTGCTTCCTCACCATTTTTATCCAGCCATGCCAGGGCCGCTTCAGGCTGCCCGAGGTATTCATAGAGTTGTACGATCTTGCGTGCATATTTTGTATCATTGCCCTGGCGTTTCCAGTCATGCTCCAGACCCATTACCTGGGCAGCATAGTCATACAATCCACCCGCCAGACGCATCCAGGATTGCCAGGCGGATTCTGTTCCTTGGTGCGTCGCTAGCCAGCGCCATTGTGTTAACGCAATTTGCGGCTGGTTTGACCATTCGGATATTTGCGCCAGTCGTTCATGCCACAGTGCGTTGTTGGGTGCCTGGCTGACGGCGATCTGTGCAAGCTGTAATGCATGAGGCAAATCCCGGTTACCAAGAAACGCACTATAGGCCAGATCATAGTAAGCGGGAACAAATCGTGCCGGTGTAGCTGCCGGAGGTGCAAAGCCGACCAGTCTGGCAGCAAAATCGGCTGCCATAGCTGGCCGGTTGGACGCCAGTGCCAGCTTCGTCAGGCTATACAAGACATCGGGACGTTGCCATTCAGCTGCAGGTAATTGTTGTACCCAATCCAGACCGATATGCCCCAGACCACCGGATTGCAGTGTGGCCAAAGCCTGTTTCATATAGATGATCTTTTGCTCCGGATCATGGCTTAACTGTCGTTGCCGCCATGTGTATTGGGCACTGATCAGGTAATGGCCATTTGCCAGCGCTAACCGGGCTGCTTCATTGAGATCTGACAGATTATTACTTGAACGAGCGAATTTTGTTGCAAGTCGTTCGGCTAGCTGGATATCACCACTTGATTCTGCTGTGCGAGCGAGTTGCCGTAAGGCATCAGCATGGTATATCTGGGATTCGGCTGCAATTAAGGCCAGTTTTAATTGAGTTAACTTGTAATCCCGGTCCGGACTGCCAGGCACGGCAGCAAAAGTGATTTTGGCAAGAATGTCCAACTTGACCAGAATGGCAGCTTCACGCCACTCGGGCTGTTTATTCGTATAGAGCGGCTGCAGAACCTTCAGCGCTCGACGATAGTGGCCTATCGATGCATAGGCTCGAGCTAACTGGATGCGCAGTTCGTGATCGTTTGGGTCCGTGGCGAGAAGGTTACGCATGTATTGCAGTGACACCTCATCGACCTTGGGATTCATTCGGATTTGATCGGATAAACGTTGCTGCGGATAGAGCAACACCAGTACGGTGCCGACGGCCACCACCAGACCCGCCAGATTAAGTGGCGTGATTAACCGCGGGCGCGGCAGGCTGGCATGTCTGTCAGCAGCTGAGGTGGTATGTGGCTCGTCCGTGGACATGCGTCTGGTAGTGGTATTGTTGTTGTGTATGTTTATCGGCGCGGATTATCTGACCTTTGTCATCTCGCAGACTGCATGTGTTGCTGTGCATCAGGGTGAAATCCAGATCGACATGGCTGTAGAAGGTCATGTCAATTTGCTGGGCGTGCAGTTGCCAGTCAGCCAGAGTGCCATTCGCATCGATTAGGTATGGGGCGCGATCAGGTGTGGAGGTCAGTTCGACGCGATTGGTACTGGCTTTAACCAAATTCAGGTAGCGGTCATTATTGAAATCAGTATAGCCGGCAACAGTGCCGTTTAATGCGGGATAACCCCATTTGGAGTTGATGCGTAAGGTATCGATCTGGCCATCACCATAAAATACCCAATTATTATCCTCACGTGTCATGACGCTGTGATTGAAATCCACGACGCGGCGGATATATTCCGAAGGGAAAACGGGATGGTTGGGCTGGCTGAGAGCCCAGTCATAAACTTCCTTCAGCGCTCTAAGCGAAGCTGGTTTTGAGGCGGCATAGGTATGGAAATAGATATCCATAGGTTTAAGCCGGCGTGGAGTATCGGTCAGCTTGAAGGTTTCGATGACGCGGCGGAATCCATAAAATGGGCCGGTCCATAGGTTGGTGTAGACGTTTTCGTTCTGATTCGGGGCATAAATCTGGAAATGCCCGTCGCGTTGCACCCCGAGTGGGGCAACATAAGTCAGGCTGGGTTGGCTGTTGGTGATAACAGTTTCGCCGCCATTCATATTTAGCAGATTTAATGAGTCGGTTTTAACGATGGCTTCCGCATTGGGATTGCAGTTGCCTGTCCACAGGAAAATTTGGCATTTTTTGCCTTGCGGAGCCAAACGTTGATTGATGTAATCGACGCTACCTGCTGTTTCCCGATTCAGATTAAATTTGTAGCCAGGCAAGGGTAAATTATAACCTTCGCCATCACCTTCATCGCTTAATAGCTGCCATTTGAATGGATGGGAATAGGAGTGGCTGGCAATTTCAACATTGGGCAGGCGGAATATCTCGCGTGCGATTTGTTCCATTTCTGCGGATTTTTTGGGATACAGGCCCCACGGTGCAGTTTCGGCTTCGATGACAGAAACTGCTGTCGGTATGGGGTATTTTTTTAAGATTTTCTCCAGCATGACGCGCGGTGCCAGAGGGGAGCCGGGAAACTCGGCATTGCTGGCAAAACCATCACCATCTACATGTGCCATTAACAGACGTCGACCGGTGGAGGTGGTTACATCCGGAACAGGCATATCCGGTAGGTTGAGCGCTTGTTTGAAAAAAGTAAAAGGATTGATAATCCAGCGTGTGCCCTGCTGGTACGGGATTTCATAAATAGCAAAGGGGGACAGAATATATCCACCCCACGGTGTGTATGCTGCTACGTCAGTTGTCTTACCGGCGACCTTGAGGCGCAGTATCGGTGTGCTGTTTTTACCGGCACTAATAATGTCGAGTGAATCGGGAAAATATTCGACAGAATGTTCAAATCCAACGGATGCATCCTGTTGGACGATTTGAACGTTGTTGGTCGGGATGCTGTCGCCGACATTCAAACCAAACTTCTGCAGATTGTCATTGCTACGGTCAAATCCAAACTCATTGATCACGGCTAAACGTAGACCCTGACTGATTTGCGTGAGCAACCAGGATTTGAGTTGGGGTGTACTATTCCGGGTGCCATCGGCCCACAGGATGATCCCGGCATATTGGCCGGCTAGCTGGTAAGCCGGTAAGGGTTGTGAAATGTCCACATATTCAGGTATGAATCCCATGTATTGTACCGGCATGGCGGCAAAACGATGCAAGTCGCTGAAGATGACATCCTTTGTGTCCGCGCCGTTGTACAGCATTAATACGCGTCTGGGCTGAACTTCAGGTGAGCCTACGCCTATCATGTCGAGCTCGGGATTGCTAACCCATGGGGTAAAGCCATCAGCGCGAATTTTTTGTGCGATTTGGCGGGCTAATGCGCGATCTTTAGGCGCGGTATAGTCTATGACAATGACCGGCAAATGAAAGTTATTTTTGATTTGATTAAGCTGGTTTAGCAGCCATGCCCGATTTGGTTCGGTAACTGGCACATAAGCGTGTGTGGCATTGTTCCAGCTTTGAAACAGCGATTCGGCTGCCACGGCGGTGACCCAGTCATGCACTTGTGGCAGAATCTCAAAGCCACGATTGAGAATAATGCGCATGCCAGGAAAGCGGGTGCGCATCTGTTTCAGTGTCTCTACCATGCCTGCTTCCTGTGCGGCACGTGCTTGCGGGGTGATAGCTGCAAGCTGGTAGGAATCCAGGGTGTCAATAAATACACCACGGAAACCGCGTTGCCATAATGGTGCAATGATTTTGTCGAGATAAAAGCTTCGCCATGCTGAACTGGTCTGGTCCATCACATCGCTGGTCCAGGCGGGATTGCGGGCTAGCTTCGCTGCTACTGGTACTTGGCCGGCATAGGGTTTGTCAGGACCGACTTCACCTAAACTGGTATAGGCGTAGAGTTTGCTTTGCAGGGTGTCTGGTACTTTGGCAAAATCGGTATGATCAGCTTCGACTATGACCGCATCATAAATGCGCAACTCTTGTGGGAATGGCGTCCCATAAAAAAAAGCGGCGTTAAATGCATATGCCGGTAAGCTGGAAATTAATAGTAATATTGTACAAATATGTTTAATCATGGTTGTTTTGATTATCGCATGATGAAGCTTGTTTCAACCTTTCATATTGTTAATCTGTGTCAATTTTGCAGCGGTTGACATGTTGTATGATGCTTACATGTAGTATTTAGTGCTATTTTAGGATGGATTTATACTTTAAGGATAATTATGCGTGTTTTAGTTACAGGTGGAGCGGGGTATATCGGTAGTCACACGTGCGTTGAATTGCTCAATGCCGGGCATGAAGTTGTTGTGGTCGATAATTTATGCAACAGTAAAATTTCAGTCTTGGATAGAGTAAAACAGATAAGTGGGCGCTCGGTGCTATTTCATGATCTGGATGTGCGCGATAAGGCGGCTCTAAGTGCCGTGTTCGATGCCCATCAGATTGATGCAGTGATTCATTTTGCGGGACTGAAGTCAGTTGGTGAGTCTGTCGCGATGCCACTGGAATATTATGATAATAATGTGTACGGTACTTTGGTTTTAGCCGAAGTAATGGCCGATCATGGTGTTTATAATCTGGTATTCAGCTCATCGGCAACTGTGTATGGCGATCCTGCGAGTGTGCCGATACGTGAAGATTTTCCATTGTCCGCTACTAATCCCTATGGCCGTTCTAAGCTGATCGTAGAGGAAATGTTGCGTGATTTGCCTGTTGCCAAGGCAGACTGGCATATAACCTTGTTGCGCTATTTCAATCCTGTAGGGGCACACAACAGCGGTCTGATTGGCGAGGATCCGAATGGTATTCCAAATAATCTGATGCCTTATGTGGCACAGGTTGCCGCAGGTAAACTGGCCCAGTTATCTGTGTACGGTAGCGATTACCCGACGCCAGACGGCACGGGTGTGCGCGATTATATCCATGTGGTTGATCTGGCATTGGGCCATGTGCTTGCGTTGGCGGCATCAGTAAATCATCCTGGCGTAGCTACGTACAATCTAGGGACTGGCCGTGGTTATAGTGTGCTGGAGATGGTTACAGCGTTTGAACGGGCAAGTGGTAAACAGGTGCCTTATCGTATCGTGGGACGCCGTCCGGGTGATATCGCTGCCTGCTACGCAGACCCTGCGTTAGCTGAGCGGGAACTTGGTTGGCGTGCGCAGCGTGATATTGACATCATGTGCGAAGATAGCTGGCGCTGGCAAACAACCGGGGCATTGCTTGCCTAGGCTGTCGTGGTCAGAATAGTTCAATGTCGTTGCTATAGGTAACCTCTGAATTCACTTTGCCTTCGGTTTGTAATGTTTCAAATGAACGCACCTGATTCCGGCCATGTTCTTTAGCGTGATAAAGTGCCTGGTCGGCTTGTTCTAAAATGGTGCTCGGTAAGTTCTGTTCGGAAATCATCACAAATCCAATGCTGACGGTTACATTGCCGACTTGTGGGAAGACATGAGCTTCAATTTGTTTGCGGAAGCGTTGCAGTATGCTCATCGCAATTTCTTCCGTGACATTGGTGAGAATAACAACAAACTCTTCTCCGCCGTACCGGAATAACTGATCCGTATCTCGGAATGTCTTGCGCATAATGTTTGCAAAAAGCAATAAAACTTCATCGCCGTATAAATGCCCGAATTTATCATTTATCTTCTTGAAATGATCAATATCAAGTATCGCCAGGCAATTGAAGTGTTCAATATCCTCATTGCGTTTTCTCTGGCTATGCGCTGCAGTTAAAGTTTTTTCAATCTGGGCATCAAAAGTTTTCCGGTTGAGCAAAGCCGTCAGCGTGTCACGCTCATTGTCATAAATTAACTGTGACCAGTTATAATATATGCGCATGAATCCAGCTGCCATGTCCTGGTCTTTTTGTATGAACGATGGGCTGTCAATCACTAAAAATCCTGTGATTTTATCAATGCCTTGTACAGGGTGAATGACCTGCACACCATCATGATGTTTTGATTTCGTTGTAATCTGTGTGTTGGTTAGATAACAGCTGAGTAGATTTTCCTCTAACTCCAAAATCAGCGGCGTGTGAATATTTTCCGTGGGCAGCTGGTCACCAAGTTTTTCGGTACTCATGCTGACAAGCGTATGTAATATATGCTGATCATTACTTGCTTCAATCTCGTAGAGCGTAATGCTATATGCGGAAATGATTTCCTGTAGCGTTTTAATCAGACAGGTTTCCAACCCGAACTGATCGCGAGTCGATGTCAGATTTACGACGGATTGCAATAATTGGTAAGGGTTTGTTTTTAACACGGTTCAATTGGTCAATTGGCTGCTGATATAAGTAAATAATACTCTATTTCAGTCGTGCGAAATTTGATAAAAAGGTTTATTGATAAATGTTGCAGGCGCTTGCGCCTGTTTTATTAGAATATGAGGTGCAGAAAATTGGATAGCATTAAAAAAATATCAGTGTTGTTTGTCTGTATGGGCAATATTTGTAGATCGCCTATGGCAGAAGGAGTTTTTACGCAAAGAGTGGGGCAGTCACGTCTGAGCAATAACCTGGTAATAGATTCTGCAGGAACGCATGATTATCACATCGGTTCTTGCCCGGATCAGCGCGCCCAACAAACTATGCTTAAGGCCGGTTACGATATAGCAAACTTACGCGGCAGGCAGGTTAATGCCGATGATTTTGAAAAATTTGATTATGTGCTGGCGATGGATGTAGCTAACCTCGAGCAATTAAAACGAATAGCGGGTAAGCATCAGCACAAAGCCCAGTTGTTCTTGAATTTCAGTAAGAAATTCCCAGGACAAGTTGTGCCTGACCCCTATTATGGCGGGCAGAATGGCTTCGAGATGGTATTGGCTATGGTAGAGGATGCGGCTGATGGATTGCTTGAGGAAATTAACGCTAATCTGAAATCGTAATTTCAGATTAGCGTTAATCAGTTTATTGCTTCGTTTCTATCTGGATCAGTTCAGTTTCACCCAGGTTTTGGGCGTTTTGTTGCTGTGACTGACGTTCACGGCGCGGTTTAGCTGCAGCGCTATTGTCAGTTGTTGCCGCCGTGGATGTTGCCTTGGTTTCAACTTGTAACAATGCTGCGGATGCAATTTCAGTGGTTACAGGTTTAACACGTTGTACGCGAGGTTTGGTTTCCGTAGCTGTCGCTGTTGCGTCAACTACTTTCGCTGTTGATTGTGTTTCTACCATTTGTAGATTTGCAGCATCGCTGGAAGGCGCGAGCAGTTCAGCCAGTAATTGCTCAATAGCTGGTTTCACCTGAGTAGTAACTGGTGTTGCTGCTTCACGCGGTTCAACTACGGCTGGTTCTGCTGCTGTGAAAATTTCCATCTGCTGCGTTTTAACTGGTGGGTTATCTTCGCTTGATGGTGTAGCCTGAACCAAGGTCTCTGGTGGCGTGACACTTGCCGGCTTGATATCGATTACCGCTTCGCTGACAGGTAGTGCAGTTTCGGCCGTGATGCTATCGTTGATGATAATAGCTTCTTCAACCACTGCTGTTGCAGTGGCGATTGTTTCGGCAGGTGCTGTCGCTGCAATTTCCGTCGCAGCCGGGATTTCAATCGTTGCGACAGGTGCCGGACTTAGCTCGGCTGTTTCCGCAGGTGTATTTTCAGTCTGTTGATTCGCCTGGTCAGGGCGGCGTTCACGGCGTCCACCACGACGACCACGACGACTGCGTGGTTCTTGAGGGGTAGCAGCTATTTCCGCAACATCACCTTGCGGTGCAACTTCAGCAACAGTGGCTTCGTTCGATACGTCCTCCGTAGCCGGGCGTGGCTGACGTGGCGGACGTGGTTTTTTGATTTGTTCCTGCCTGACCTGCTTTTCGGCATTTACTTCACTGGCATTTTCCTGCTGGTTACGCTCAGGACGTGGTGTGCGTTCTTGACGAGGTGGGCGCTCGGTGCGCGGAGGACGCTCAGCTGGGGTTTCCGGTTTGGCTTCGTTCCGAGCTTCATTTCGAGGCTGGCGCTGTTCACTTCGGTCATTACGTGAGCGATTGCGGTTGCGTGACTCTTGTTGTGGGCGTTGTTCGCGGGTTGTCTGTGCGCTTGGAGGCACGACTGTTGCGACTTCTGCCGGCTTTTCCTCACTGAGTTTTTGTAACCAGCCGAAGATTCGGCCAATCAAACCGGTTTTAGCTGAAGTGGCTTGTTCGGCAACGGCAACAGTTGGTTTGTCAGCAACGATAGGAGCAGGTTGAGCAGGGGTAATGCCACGAACAGCCGGAATTTGTGCTGCGGTTTTGGCTTCCTTTTTGACTTCAGCTGGGCTGGACTCTTCTATCGTCTCACTCAGTCTGTAGCTAGGCGTCAGCATTTCCAGAGGATTAATCTCGTCATGGCGCAAGCGCGTGATTTTGTAATGCGGCGTCACTAAGTGAATATTAGGAATGAGTACGACACTGACTTTAAGGCGTGATTCGATAGCGAATATGTCAGCACGTTTTTCATTCAGCAGGAAGGTGGCAACGTCGACCGGGATCTGTGCATGAATAGCACCGGTCTGGTCTTTCATTGCTTGTTCCTGAATGATGCGCAGGATATGCAAAGCGGTTGATTCGATACCGCGAATGAAACCTGTGCCGTTGCAGCGTGGGCAAGGCTGATGGCTGGATTCACCAAGAGAAGGTTGCAAGCGCTGACGGGATAGTTCCATCAAACCGAATTTGGAGATTTTGCCAATCTGTACGCGGGCGCGATCGTAATGCAATGCATCACGTAAGCGGTTTTCTACATCACGCTGATTACGCTGACTTTCCATATCGATAAAGTCAATCACAACCAGACCACCCAGGTCGCGCAAGCGCAACTGGCGGGCAACTTCTTCAGCTGCTTCCAGATTGGTATTGAATGCTGTCTGTTCAATATCAGCACCCCGTGTGGAGCGAGCCGAGTTGACGTCGACTGAAACCAGCGCTTCAGTATGGTCGATCACAATAGCGCCGCCCGAAGGCAGGCTTACTTCACGAGAGAAAGCTGTCTCAATCTGGTGCTCAATCTGGAAGCGTGAAAACAAAGGCACATCGTCTTTGTATAGTTTGACCTTGTGTACATTGCCAGGCATGACGTGGCTCATGAATTGATGAGCCTGTTCGTATACTTCTTCCGTATCGATCAGGATTTCACCAATATCAGGCTGGAAATAATCGCGGATTGCGCGGATTACCAGGCTACTTTCCTGATATATCAGGAAAGCGCCTTTCTGGCTGTTTGCAGCGCCGTCGATGGCATTCCATAGTTGCAACAGGTAGTTCAGATCCCACTGTAATTCTTCCACGCCGCGACCGATACCGGCTGTGCGGGCGATGATGCTCATGCCGGCAGGCACGGTAAGCTGTGCCATCACGTCACGCAATTCGTTGCGTTCCTCGCCTTCAATCCGGCGGGAAACACCACCGCCACGCGGGTTGTTTGGCATTAATACCAGATAGCGTCCGGCCAGGCTGATATAGGTGGTAAGTGCTGCGCCTTTGTTGCCGCGTTCGTCCTTTTCTACCTGAACAATGAGTTCATGGCCTTCGCGTAATACGTCTTGTATGCGCGGACGGCCGGATTCCGGTGCGTCAACCGCAAAGCATGCGCGCGACAATTCTTTGAATGGCAGAAAGCCGTGTCGGTCATTGCCGTAATCAATAAAGGCAGCTTCCAGACTCGGTTCGACACGGGTGACGATACCTTTGTATATATTGCTTTTACGTTGTTCTTTGTTTGCAGATTCAATGTCCAGATCAACTAATTTTTGACCATCGACAATGGCGACACGGAGTTCTTCTGCTTGTGTCGCATTAAATAACATGCGTTTCATTTGTTTAATCTCTCCCGCACGCGATTACACGGGACGAAGACACACCACCGCGTATGCGGTTTTGAAGCACGTTTATAGTCTGGTGAAAATCATGGTAATAGACATCCAGGTTAATCGGTCATGGTGAATCTTCATGTTGCGAATATGTTTAACTATTCGCAAAAAACTAGCCAGCGTTTCAATATGCTTAACCATATAGGTAGTCTGACGAGGATAAATAATTTTGTGTGGGCAACTTGTTCTGCTTCATTATGTGTGCCGGAGTGACAAAAGCTACTATCGAGTCATAACCAATGCGGATTGGCGTGAATTAACTGTTATTCAAGCTAGGCTGCGTTTCGCGCGCTAAAAAATACTTAAATATCGCTACTTCTCTGGAGCCAGATGCACTATGCAATCATGGTTTTTCCGTGCTCAGGTATGGTGGGGTGTATAATCGCCGCCTCATACTTGGGTTGTGGTTCCGGTGAGCGAAATTAACCGGTTAATTTTACTTCTGGACAATGCATTTGGTAGATGAATAAATTCTTACCCTCAAGCCATCGCAAAAAGTGCTATCAGTATATGCAAAATGAATGATTTACGCAAAGAAACTGTCACTTTTGTTAAAGTGGATGAATCCTCCGAAGGGCAGCGGATTGATAATTTCCTGGCGCGCCATTTAAAGGGTGTGCCCAAGAGCCATTTGTACCGTATTTTACGCAGTGGAGAAGTGCGCGTGAATAAGGGGCGGGTGGATGCTTCACGTAAGCTGGTGTTAGGGGATGAGGTTAGAATTCCACCCGTACGTGTAGCTGAGCCAGCGCAACAAAAAATTTCTGTATTGCCCAAAGGTGGTGTGCGTTTGCTTGATCATGTGCTTTATCGTGATGATGCCATGATTATTTTGAACAAACCTGCAGGCATGGCTGTCCATGGCGGTAGCGGTGTCAGTCTGGGTGTGATTGAGCAGTTGCGGTTAGAGCTACCTGAATGTCGATTCCTAGAATTGGCGCATCGACTGGATAGAGAGACTTCCGGGGCGTTGATACTTGCTTGCAAACGTAGCGCGCTAGTGAAGTTGCATGATATTTTTCGTGAAAATCGCGTCAATAAACGCTATCTGACGCTAGTGAACGGGCAATGGAAAGCGCCTATGCAGCATGTCAAAGTTGCTTTGCATAAATATCTTAATGCGGATGGTGAGCGACGTGTGATGGTCAGTCCGGATGGTAAAGCTGCGCAT
This sequence comes from Sulfuriferula thiophila, assembly GCF_003864975.1. Taxonomy (NCBI): domain Bacteria; kingdom Pseudomonadati; phylum Pseudomonadota; class Betaproteobacteria; order Nitrosomonadales; family Sulfuricellaceae; genus Sulfuriferula; species Sulfuriferula thiophila. The sequence continues at coordinate 242,708 of NZ_BHGL01000046.1, read as the reverse complement.
ACAATATTTCGTTTGCGCGAATCCTGGCCTGACTTTACATTACTTGAAGCTGAATTGAAGAGTGGACGCACCCACCAGATTCGTGTGCATTCGGCGCATTTGGGTTTCCCCATTGCCGGCGATGATAAATACGGTGATTTTCCCCGCAACAAGGAGTTGGCGAGAAATGGCTTGAAACGTATGTTTCTGCACGCGTGGCGCGTAGAGTTTCTTCATCCGTTGACTAATGAGCCTATTGTTATAGAGGTCCCTTTGCCTAAAGAATTACAGAGTTTTATTGATCGGTTGAATCATGCCAAAACAGTATGATTTGCTGATTTTTGACTGGGATGGCACATTGATGGATTCCACGGGTGCGATTGCCAGCTCGCTTCGTGCGGCTTGCGGCGATATGAAATTGCCTGTGCCAACACTTGAGCAGGCCCGGCATATTATTGGCCTTGGCTTGACTGAGGCGATTGAAGTATTGCTGCCGGAATTACCGACTTCCGATTACCCGCAGTTTGTGGAACGTTATCGGCACCATTTTCTGGGGCAAGATCATTTATTGCCGCTGTTTGATGGCGTCGCACAAACCATACCTGAACTGTACGATGCCGGTTACTGGGTTACCGTGGCGACCGGTAAAAGCCGCAGGGGGCTAGAGCGCGCGCTGGATCAGAGTGAATTACGTCCTTATTTCCATGCTTCCCGTTGCGCCGATGAAGGATTTTCCAAGCCGCATCCGGGCATGGTTCTGGAGCTAATGGATTATTGTGGCGCTACGGCTGAGCGTACGTTAATGATAGGTGATACCAGTCATGATTTACAGATGGCACAAAATGCGGGTGTAGCGTGTGTGGGTGTCGGGTATGGTGCCCATTCCGCTGAATCGTTACACGCATTTGGACCCTTGTTTGTGGCTGATGATTTTGCGGATTTGGCGCGATGGTTAAGTCAGTACGGTTAGGGTTATACTTGAACTTTAGTAATTAACGAAGGAAGCGGCATGTCTGAACCGGAAAAGTCTGGAAACTGGGAACGTGAAGTGCTGGAGAAAGTCGCGCTAGCCGCGGTAAAAGAGCAGCGTGTAGCCAGGCACTGGAGTATTTTTTTCAAGATACTGGGTTTTGGTTATCTCTTTATTATCCTGTTCCTGATTATGAATTGGGCTGGTAATAGTTCGATAGAATTGACTGGGAAACATACTGCACTGGTTGAGCTGAAGGGGACTATTTCAGCGAATGAAGTCAGTGCTGACCAGATTATCAGCGGTTTACAGGCAGCATTTAAAGATAAAAACACCAAAGGTGTGATTTTGCGTATTAATAGCCCGGGCGGCAGCCCCGTGCAGGCAGGTCAGATATACGATGAAATTAAACGTCTGCGTACCCTGTATCCAAATATCCCTTTGTATGCCGTAGTAGATGATCTATGTGCATCCGGTGGGTATTATGTTGCGGCTGCGGCAGACCGTATTTATGTGGATAAAGCCAGTCTGGTCGGCTCAATTGGCGTGCTAATGGATGGTTTCGGTTTTACCGGTACCATGGATAAGTTTGGTGTTGAACGTCGATTGATAACAGCAGGTGCTAATAAAGGCTTTCTGGATCCATTTTCTCCGGTTAATCCTCAACAGGAAGCCTACGCAAAAGTGATGCTAGAAGAAATCCATCAGCAATTTATTAAGGCAGTGCGTGATGGTCGTGGTACCCGTTTGAAAGAAACGCCCGATATGTTTAGTGGTCTGGTATGGAGTGGTGAGAAGAGTATTTCACTTGGATTGGCGGATGCGTTGGGTAGCACGGAATATGTGGCACGCAATGTCATTCACGCTGAAAATGTAGTTGATTTCACACCGCAGGAAGGTTTTGCTGATAGGTTTGCAAAACACTTTGGTGTGGCATTGGGTAAAAACATCAACCCCCTGGCTAATATGGGGATGGGCTTGCGTTGAGTCTGGCGGCCGTATACCAGCCGATTGCGTGTGCATTGCATGAAAAATTGGAGTTCGCCGTGTTGAAGCGAACACAATTGTATTTGTGTTACTGCGATGCGGCTGGTCAGGAAGTGACATCGACGGCATTGCCTGTCGATGTATACACCGCAAATGCAGCTGAGTGGCTTAAAATTCAACATGCTGATGGGCGCGTGGAAATAGTGCGTCTGGATGCACTGTCGTCTGTTGCTGAACTGGTTTAGGGGGGGGTGTGGCTAACCCCAGTGAACTTGCGCAGTTTCTTGCTGAAGTAGAGCGAAGAGCCTACCGTCAGGCTGCTTTTGCAGTCCATGATGAACAGGCTGCGTTGGATATCGTGCAGGATTCCATGATGAAACTTGCCGAAAAATATAGCGCAAATCCTTCAACCGAATACCCCATGTTGTTTCAGCGTATTTTGCAAAATACCATACGTGATTATTACCGTCGCCAGAAAGTGCGGAATTTTTGGGTAACTGCGGTGTCGTATTTCAGTTCGGGCAGCGATGATCAGGATGACGAAGAGTCGCTGGAGCATGTGCAGCCTGCAGATGAAAAGGACAGTCCAGTTAATGCCCTGATCACCGGCAAAAATATCGCTTTAATTGAAAAAGCATTAGAAAAGTTGCCAGCTCGTCAACGCGAAGCCTTCCTGCTGCGTTATTGGGAGGACATGGATATTGCAGAAACGGCAACGGTGATGGGTTGCTCACAAGGCAGCGTCAAAACGCACTGTTCACGAGCAGTGCATGCACTGGCAGTGGCGTTGCAGGATAAAGGAATGACAGATGAATAAGGAAGATTACGCAAAACAATTGATTACTGTTTTAAATGACAGTTTGGACTCTCTGCGCCCGGAAGTGACGCGTAAATTGCAGTCGTCACGGGAGCGTGCGTGTGTGCTGGCTTCGCAACAGACGCAGTCCCATCATATCAAGTCCGCACATAGTCTGGCGTGGAGTGAATGGGCGCGGCACCATCGTGCGGGTGTAATCGGCATGTTGCTGGTGCTGGTGTTATGCGCCACTGCTGTTGTATGGCAGACATCCTTCTCGATCGAAGATGATACTGCGGATATCGATACGGAATTACTGACAGGTGATTTACCTGTAAATGCATATTTAGATGGGCACTTAAGTAAATGGGTCAACAATTCTTCAGACTATTGATATTGCTTGTATGCTTGTTGAGCATCACAGAATCAGCCTGGTCGGCGGGTAAAACAGGTGCGCCTGAATGGCATGGCCTGACACCTGGCCAGCAAAGCATACTTGCGCCTGTGGCATCTAAGTGGTCGAGCATGTCTGAATTGCAACGGGCTCGATTGCTTGCGGTGGCTGCTAAATATCCGCAATTAAAACCGGAAGAGCAGCAACGATTTCAAAAACGCCTGACTACCTGGAGTTCCCTTACACGTGAACAGCGGGAATTGGCACGGCAGAATTACAAGAAGCTGAAACAGTTGCCCCCCAAAAAGCAGCAAGTGGTCAAGCAGAAATGGTTGGAGAAACAATCTGAAAAAACGGCTGCAGTGCCCGCCGGTATTGAAGAAACCTCGGCCAAGCCTTGATTTGCTTCAGTAGGTATTCTGCACTTCGGTGACTTGAGGGAAGGTGCGACGGACTATTTTTTCGACCACATTCTTCAAATCCAGCATGGAATTAGGGCAGCCTACGCATGCGCCTTTAAGCCTGACTCTCACTACCGTTCCCTGAATAGCCACCAACTCCAGATCACCTCCATCGCGCAGCAGGATTTGTCGGGCTTCTTCCAATACGGCTATCAATGCCGTTTCTGTCAGTGGCGGCGTTTGGCCATTGACGATATACGGACGCAGCTTATCGATGCGCGCCTGGCGTTGGGCTATCCGTGTTGCCAGGAGCGGGTCGTGCTCTTCCAGTGCATCCAGCTCATCTTCGCTATACCAATGAACTTGCTCTGAATTAGCGTCCAATCCCATTTCGTTATCGCGTGCGGCAATTTCTTCGGCGGAAAAACGATGAATGGGAATGGTTTTGTGGTTCGTCATGTTTACTTAACCTACCCACTTGCGGGCATTCTGGAACAAGCGTAGCCACGGTCCGTTTTCCTGATTAGTATCGGGATGCCAGCTATGTTGTACAGTGCGGAATACCCGTTCAGGGTGCGGCATCATGATGCTGAAGCGGCCGTCTGTGCTGGTAACACCAGTCAAGCCGTTGGCAGAGCCATTCGGATTTAGCGGGTAGGTTTCGGTAGCCTGTCCGTAATGATCTACGAAGCGCAGTGTGCTGATCGCCTGAGCGCTATCTCCAGTCTGGCTGAAATTGGCATAGCCCTCGCCGTGAGCGACGACGACCGGCATTTGACTGCCTATCATGTCGTTGAACAGTATAGATGGGCTGGCTGTGACTTCCACCATGACAAAGCGCGCTTCAAACTGTTCAGATTGATTGCGGGTGAATTTCGGCCAGTGTTGGGCGCCAGGAATGATGGATTTGAGATTGCTCATCATCTGACAGCCATTACATACACCCAATGCGAAGCTGTCGGTGCGATTGAAGAATGCTTCAAACTCATGGCGGGCTTGCGGGTTGAAGAGGATGGATTTCGCCCAGCCTTCGCCGGCACCCAGCACATCACCATAGGAGAAGCCACCACAAGCAGCTAATCCACGGAAATCAGCCAGGCTGACACGGCCGGCAATGATGTCGCTCATGTGCACGTCTACCGCGTCGAATCCGGCCCGATCAAAAGCGGCAGCCATTTCGACTTCACCGTTGACGCCTTGTTCGCGTAAAACGGCTATGCGTGGTTTGTTGCCGCCGATGATAATATTTTGTGCTGGATCAAAACTGAGTTTAACGGATAGCCCAGGATCGTTGCGGTCTTGGATCTGGGCAAACTCGCTGTCGGCACACGCAGGATTGTCGCGCAGACGTTGAATGCGGTAGCTGGTTTCACTCCAGATACTGTGCAATTCGGTGCGGTCAAAATCCAGGATGGCTTTGTTGTTGCGGGTAATGGTAATGCGGTCCAGCGGATTGATTGTGCCGATGACATGGAACTCGCTGCGTAATCCCGCCTGGAAGAAAGTCTGCATGACTTCGGCTGTGTATTCGCGTTTAACCTGTAACACGGCGCCAAGTTCTTCATTAAACAGGACGCCAAATACACGCTCGTGATAGTCCTGTTCTTCCGTGATGAGCGGAAGTTCGTCATCATCGTCAGCCCCTTCGGTTTCGATTTCTACGCGGAAGCGATCCTGACATAATTCATCAGCATCAATCGCGATGCCGCAATGACCGGCGAATGCCATTTCACACAACGTTGCCCACAAACCACCATCAGAACGGTCATGGTAGGCAAGCAGCTTATTGTTAGCATTCAGCGCCTGAATGGTCTCGAATAATGCTTTAAGTTGACGTGGTGAGTTGACATCGGGGCTGGTATTGCCGATTTGTTTATAGACTTGTGCCAATGCTGAGCCGCCTAAACGGTTACGGCCGCAGCCCAGATCGATCAGGATCAGATCCGTTTCGCCCTCATCGGTGCGTAGTTGTGGTGTCAGCGTCAAACGCACATCACTGGTTGGTGCAAAAGCGGTGATGATTAGCGAGAGCGGGGAGGTGACTGCTTTATCCTCGCCATCTTCTTGCCAGGTAGTGCGCATCGATAATGAGTCTTTGCCTACCGGGATGCTGATACCGAGGGCCGGACATAACTCCAGGCCCACGGCTTTCACTGTGTCAAATAATGCAGCGTCTTCACCGGGGAAGCCCGCGGCTGCCATCCAGTTTGCGGAGAGCTTGATGTCACCAATCTGATTCACGCGTGCCGCAGCAAGGTTGGTTAATGCTTCGCCGATCGCCATGCGGCCTGAGGCCGGGGCATTGATCAAAGCCAGCGGGGTGCGCTCACCTAATGCAAACGCTTCGCCGCAGTAGCTGGTATAGCCCATAGCGGTGACTGCTACGTCGGCAACCGGAACCTGCCAGGGACCAACAAACTGGTCACGTGCGGTGTAACCGCCGACAGTGCGGTCGCCAATAGTGATCAGGAATGATTTGGAGGCAACGCTAGGCAACCGCAATACCCGTGTCGCAGCCTCGGTCAGTACTATATCGCTGCTGTCGAATTCAGGCAGGGTGCGTTGTACGCGCTTAACGTCACGCGTCATACGTGGTGGTTTGCCCAGCAATACCGACATGTTCATATCGACCGGTGTCTCCGGTAGCAGATTGTCATTGACGGTAAGATGCGCTGCTTCAGTGGCAACACCTACCACTGCAAACGGGCAGCGTTCGCGTTCACACATCTCGCGGAACAGATCCAGATGTGCTGGTGCGATAGCCAGGACGTAGCGTTCTTGTGATTCGTTAGACCAGATTTCACGCGGCGCCATGCCGGATTCTTCCAGTGGTACGTCACGCAGCTGGAAGATAGCGCCACGTCCTGCACCATCCACTAATTCGGGAAATGCGTTGGAAATGCCACCAGCACCGACGTCATGTATCGACAGAATAGGATTGTCTTTGCCTAGTTGCCAGCACCGGTCGATGACTTCCTGAGCACGGCGCTGCATTTCCGGATTGCCGCGCTGTACAGAGTCAAAGTCCAGATTTTCAGCATTCGTTCCAGTATCCATGCTGGATGCTGCGCCACCGCCAAGGCCGATCAGCATGCCCGGGCCGCCAAGCTGGATCAGCAGGGTGCCCGCGGCGAAAGCGTGTTTGAAACAGTGGTCGGCATCAATATTGCCCACACCACCGGCAAGCATGATGGGTTTGTGGTAACCCCGCATCTCGCCTGCACATTGTTCTTCAAAGGTACGGAAATAACCCGCAAGGTTCGGGCGGCCGAATTCGTTATTGAAAGCAGCAGCGCCAAGCGGGCCATCGATCATGATTTGCAGAGCGGAAGCGATCCGTTCTGGTTTGCCGTAACCACTGGCATTGCTTAGATAATTTTCCCACGGCTGGGTGTAGTCGCTGATGTGCAGATTGGAAACTGAAAAGCCGCATAATCCAGCCTTCGGTTTTGAGCCTATACCTGTTGCACCTTCATCACGAATTTCGCCACCGGACCCAGTGGCGGCACCAGGGAATGGGGAAATGGCAGTAGGGTGGTTGTGCGTTTCGACCTTCATTAAAATATGGGTCATCGCCTGATGATAATCATAACGACCATCGGCGGTTGGATAAAAGCGGGCAACATCGGCGCCTTCGATTACCGATGAGTTATCAGAATAGGCGACAACGGTGCCGGCAGGGTGGCGGGCATGGGTTTCACGGATCATGCCGAACAGGGTATGCGGCTGCATTTCGCCATCAATGACCCAGGTTGCATTAAAAATTTTGTGACGGCAATGCTCTGAGTTGGCTTGGGCAAACATCATCAGCTCAACGTCTGTCGGATTGCGCCCGATCTGAGCGAAGTTGGCTACCAGATAATCGATTTCATCAACGGATAACGCCAGCCCCATGTCCAGATTGGCACGTGCGAGCGCTTCGCTGCCACCGCCGAGTATATCGACTGTAGTAAGCGATTTTGGTGGTAAATGACGGAACAAAGCCTGAGCGCCATCCAGTTCGCCCAGAATGATTTCGGTCATGCGGTCATGTATATGCGGCGCGATGATGGCCAGGTCAGCCGTGGTCATGTTTGCTCCGTCACGGCGGGCAAAGTAATAAACGGTGCCGCGCTCTATGCGCGAGATGGTGTTCAAGCCACAATGGTGGGCAATGTCGGTTGCTTTGGACGACCAGGGGGATATCGTGCCTGGACGAGGCACCACCAGCATCAGCGTGCCGTTGGTATTGTTGGTAGCCGGTGTGCCGTAGGTGAGCAAGCTGGTGAGTGTGTTGAGTTCACTGCTGGTTAATGCTGTGCTGGCTTCAGCAAAGTGCCAGAACTGTGTGCTTATGCAGTCATAATCAGTTAAAGCAAGGGCGAGTTTGTCGAGACGGAACTGGGACAGAGCCGCGCCGCCGGGCAATTTGATTAAATCAGACATAGTGCGTATCAGCGTTAAATAAAAGTGAATTTTACCCGAAAATGGCTAGTCCCGCTCAGTGCTGTGATTTGGGTAGGCTGACAGTGAATGTTGTGCCTGTGCCGACGGTGCTCTCTACTGAAATCTTGCCGTGGTGACCTTCAATTACGGTTTTGCTGATGATCAAACCTAAGCCGACACCTTCGGTTTCTGGCTGCTCTGATGTGCGCAGGCGTTGGTAGCGTGTAAACAGCTTAGGCAATGCCTCAGCCTCGATACCATAACCCTGATCTTGTACCTGAATAATCCAGTCCTGCTCATCCTGCATTAAGCGCAAGGTGATGGTGGTGTCGGGTGGGCTGTATTTGACTGCGTTGGTCAGTAAATTAAAGAATGCACGTTGTAACTGGGTGCGTGAAGCTAACAGCCAGGCTTCTTCGATGTCAGCGAATTCGCGATGGATGGTTATGCGTTTGGCGTTAGCCAATGCCCAGGTGTCGTCGGCAGTTTCTTCCAGCATGGAGATGAGATCGCATTCAGCGAACTGTTTGATATCGATGGCTTCTGCGCGAATAAGGCGAAAAAAATCATCAGCAAGATCCAGTGCGCCCGTTGCATAGCGTTTGATTTTCTCGCTGGTGTTTGTTTCGCCGGGTTGCTGCAATATTGCCAGGATGGAAGCGAGTGGTGCACGAATGTCATGTGAAATGAACTTCATCAGATCATCGCGGCTTTGCTGCGCTTGCCTTAATGCGGCTTTCGTTTGCGTGGCGAGTTGAATGCGGCGGGCAATGGGGTCAAGTTCTTCGCCAGACTTCATGGTGGTCTGATCATGCCCATTAGCCATGCTGGCTAGTTCGGCATCCAGATAGCGCTGGGTGATTTCCAGCCGGCGCCAGCTCCATAATGGATAGGCGGTGATGACGCCAAGCAGCAAGGCTGAAGGGCCGAACCATACGTGGAATACGCGTAACAATAATGTGGCAAGCGCTATGCTGCCGATAAAGGCTAAACCTGATAGCCATAAGCCGTGGCGAGCCGGCAGGCGTAACAACGCAAACATCAGTAATGCGAGACTAATAACTGAAATCAGACTGTTTGCCCAGTTCGGCAGTAAATCAATGGCGAGGTGGTTACGCAATGCATCGTAAATATTTGCATTGATCTCTACGCCGGACATGGGCCGATTCAAGCCGGACACGGGCGTGGGCAGGTTGTCACTCATCCCGGTAGCCATCGCACCGACCAATACGATTTTGTTATGGAAATAACCCGGTGCGAATTTGTGCTGGATCACGTCACTGTAAGAAATGTGCTGGAAATGGCCTGGTGGGCCGGCAAAAGGGATATGCATCCAGTAATCGCGTGCCCAGGATTGTGGCTCTGGTTCGAATTTCGGCGCGCGCTCTCCTGGCAGATATGGATGTGGTGTGGGGTTGGTGACATTCAGCAGGGCCAGGGCAAGGTGTGGATAGCGTGGCTCTCCCAGACCTTCATATAAATACACGCTGCGCATGATGCCATCAGCATCAATTTCGCTCTGGACATGCCCCAGTTGGGCGGCAGATTGAGCGAATGCCGGTAGTGGTAGCCCCTGGCCCAGCGTATTCGTTGACAGTACCATCTGGAATACGGGCATGACCACATGCCCGTTGTTGCGTATGGCGGTCGCAAGCCGATTATCATCATCGACATGCTGATTGTCGGGTTCACTCAAAATCACATCAAATGCGACAGCACGTGCATGTTCCTGAGTGAGTGTGTCCAGTAATTCGGCATGGCTAGCGCGCGGCCAGGGCCAGCGGCCAAGCGCGGATAAACTCGTGTCATCGATTGCAACGATAACGATGTCGCTGGGTGCAGGGCGTTGCCAGAGTTTGAGGGCGGCATCATAGAACACATTGTCCATGCGCCAAAAAGCGTGCTGCGATGCCATTACACCGACCAATACTATTAAGCTAATGCCGGTGATTAGCCATTCCTGTATGAGTGGTCGGTGCAGTGGCCGCGAGGTCATTACTTAGCCGGTTTGGGCGCGCGGAACCAATCCAGTTCCAGCGGTAGCTCAAAACGCTGGGTGGCTGTATACGGATTAACATAGCCATCAGCGTCTGTTGCCCTAATCCGGAAGAAGAACGTACCCCAGATTGGTTTAGGCAGGGTTATTTCCGGCTGGGTTAAGGCGTGATGTTGCACGCCTTCTGTGAATAAGCGGTCCTGTGCTATATCCAGTTCGAAGGTCTGTCCGGGTTCACCTGGCCAGCTTAAATGCATGCTGTTGGCTCCGACTTCAGGTGGCGGCGGTAATGCTGGCATGGGTTTGAGTGTGAATTGCAGGAGGTCTCCGTACGGGCCCTGGTCATGATCGCCACGTATGCTGGCAATGCGCCAGAAATACTGACCCGGGGTGAGTTTTTGTGTCGAGGTGAATTCATTATTCTTGATGTCGTTTGCATCAATGCTGATAGTGCTAAAGTCTGGCTGGGTTGATAGCTGCAGGTGATAACTATTCGCGTCATCAACAAGCGCCCAGTTGAACGTTACTTGATCGCCTGAAATTTTACCTTTGTTGATTGGGTGCATGATAAAGGGTGGTTCAGGGCGAGCTTTAAGTGCGAATGCATATTGTGCATCCAGGCCCTCTAGACCGTTCTGGTCAACGGCACGCACACGCAGCCAATACTTGCCATCGGCAAGGCCATCAAATTTTATGGTCGAACTGTCAAACAACTTATTGCGTAACACGTGATCAAATTTCTCGTCGTCTGCAATTATGGCGCGGTAAGTGATTCTTTTGGCTAGCGGTATGAGATTAAATCGCAGTGTCGGGCGTTCCAGCAATGCTGGCAGTTGCGAGATATCGGGAGCAGGAAGTAGTGCGATGGGTTGCATCGGTGGCTTGCCATTGTCCACGATGTTGCCATAGCCAGCAGCTACACCGACAGCCTCGCTATCGCTGGCATCACCAACACGTACTAGCCCTTCAGTAACTTCGGTACGGCTGGTCTGGGTAGCATCTGCAGCCACACGAAACTGTGTGCCACGTACACTCATCACGGCGCTTGGCGTCATAATCCGATAGCGTGGAGCGGTACCGGTAGTTTTAGCTGCTTCTGTCTCGATCCGTCCTTTTTGTACTTTGACTGTGCTGTCAAAGGTTTGATCGATAGTGTATTTTTTGAGTGCGGCCAGGGTGACATGGCTATCCGCTTGTACTGCAAGTTTAGTGCCGTTGGCGAGTTGTATCAGTACAAATCCATCATTGCCGGTAATGATTTCGCTACCGCTTACCAGCATCGTTTTGCTGGTAAGCGGTTGTTGGTTGAGCTGTGCTGTCCCTACGACACTGATGACTTTAGCGGGGGCATCTTCACTGCGTAATAGTGATACAGGTATTTGTATCGAAGAGCCAACAGGGATGAGCTTAGGATTGTGTATATGGTTAACCAGCTGAATTTTTTTCCAGTCAGCTGGTTTGGTTAATTGTTTGCTGATTTCTATCAGGGTATCGCCTTGCCGAGTGGTATAGGTCAATGCATCCGGAGGGGAGGTTGCAGCATAACTGGCTGAAGCCAGGAAAAAAGACAGGCTAATGGCAAGTAATGAATGTATGCGCATTATGCAATCTCCGGACTAATTTGTTCCAGTCGATAGCCATGATTGTAAATGGCTTTCAGTTGGTAGCCGTTTTCGGGTCGCAACACGAGTTTGCTGCGGATGCGGCTAATATGTGTATCGATTGTGCGAGTCGGGATATCGACGTTCAATCCCCATACTGCTTCGAGTAGCTGGGCGCGCGAAATGATACGGTTGAGATTGTTGAAAAAATACAGCGCTAATTCGAATTCTTTTTCAGTCAACTCGACAGGGGCATTTTGATATAGAGCGCGTGAGCTGCTGGTTTCAAAGCGATACGGAGGGATGTCAATGACCGACAAGCCACTTTGTGACGCATAGGCACGGCGGTATACCGCTTCGAGTCGGGATATTAATTCAGCACGGCGTGCTGGTTTGATGATGTAGTCATCCGCCCCGGCATTGAGAATGCTGGAAATGTCTTCTTCGGTATCCCGGCTGGTCAGGAATATGATGGGGGCGTTGATGCTCCGGGTGTGGCGCAACCAATGTAAAAACTCTTTGCCAGATACGTCCGGCAACATCCAGTCGAGCAGGTAGATATCAAAAGTCTGCTGCCCTACAGACTGCATCAGGTCTTGCGATAGCGCGTAGTGGTGTACGGTATGGCCTGCTTCTTGTAACCAATGCTGGATAATGGCAGCTTGCGGAATGTGATCTTCGAGTAAGGCTATGCGCACGTTGGGTGGGTCCTTAAATGGGATGCTAACTGGCTGGTTGCTTCTAGAATCAAGCGGAGCCGAATGAATACCAGCGCATTATGAATTAACAATGGTCGGGTGACAATTGATAGCCCAGTCAAATTGAGATGATTGAGGCATCGAATTTGCCGATGGTTAACGATTCAGAATACGCGATGCCTAATTTATTTGCTTTTAAGAAATAGTGTGGTCTTGTCCGAGCCTGGTGACTTGCGTTCTTCTGTTTTGAAAATCTCGGTTTTGGCTTTTACCAGATCGCTTAATTTCTTGAAGCCATATAGCCGGGAGTCAAAATCCGGTTTCAATTTGGTCAGATAGCTGCCGAATGTGGCCAAATTGGCCCAGCCGCTGTCGTCACAAGAGTTTTCCAGAGCTTGCAGCACAAATTCCTTGGGGAATTGTATTTCTGGTGACGATGGAATTATTTTCGTCTTTGCCGGGGTGGTGCCGGATTTTTTAGGTTTAGGGACAGGGGCCGCTTTTTCTGTGCTGGTTTTTGGCTGGGCTGGGGCTATTGGTCTTAACACTTCAGTAAAAATGAATTTATGACAGGCATTACGAAATGCTTCAGGCGTTTTCTGTTCGCCAAAGCCGAGTATGGTCAAGCCTTCTTCACGTATTCTTAACGCCAGACCTGTGAAGTCGCTGTCACTGGATACAATACAAAAACCATCAAATCGATGGGTGTACAGTAAATCCATCGCATCAATAATCAATGTGCTGTCGGTGGCATTTTTTCCGGTGGTATAGGCAAATTGCTGCACAGGTTTAATTGCGTGTTTGTTCAGCACTTTCTTCCATTGCGCGCTGGCGGGGGAGGTAAAGTCACCGTAAATCCGTTTTACTGTCGCTTCACCGTAGCTGGCGATTTCGGCTAATAGTCCTTCAATTATGGCTGCTTGCGCATTATCCGCATCAATTAACACGGCCAGTCTGAGTGTGGGTTCATCTGCTTCTATTTTTGTAATAGTCCGAGGATTAGCCATGCTGGTTCCTTATGTGAATTAATGAAGAATTTATGCTTATGCTTTAGTCTAGCTTGCTCATGCCGGATGCACAACGGATTGCTTGCCAGGCCGCTATTTTTTGATCATACGGGATAGAAGCATTTGCGGGGCTGGTGGAAGGCAGGCGCAAGTATTCAATGTGTTGTATTGATAAATCAGGCAGGACGAGTTTTCGGTAAGATTGTTCAGCCACTATGCCATTAAAAAATACATGGGTGATATGTGTATGTTGCAAGAAAAATGTACTGAAGTCATTTGGGTTTTGTGAGGTTTTATCGATGCTCGTATCTAGGCTGCCTTGTCGTTTGCATGAGTGAAGCACGTCCCATAGCGCTATTTGCGCATCTTGTAGTGCCTCAATACGTTGTTCATAAGGGGAATCGGGATCTAGCTGTATGAGTGTCGCCATAATGCGCCAGAACAGATTGCGGGAATGCGCATAATATTGGTTGGCATGCAATGATGCTACGCTTGGCATGCTGCCAAGGATCAATATGTTTGCGGCGCTGTTTTCAATGGGGGCGAAGCTTGTTATGTGCGACATGGTGTGTCCTGCGTTTGTTATGCTGAGCAGATACTCGCTTAAGCGTATGTGTTAAGACGATGTTCTCCCATCAAAGTATATATTTTTTCCCTTTTCTCGTTAAATTCCTGACTCAAATTACTCGTGGTTTAGGACAGCTTGATGGAAATCCTTGTTGTGTTGTTATTAATGATATATTAAGATATCAATCTCTTTAAATAATTTAATAAGGATTTTGATCATGATAAGAAAAAACACAATAATAGTATTAGGCATTTTGGCAAGCACAGTCGCCAGTGCGGATCAGGGAGATTGGCTAGTACGTGCGCGTGCAATCAGCGTTCAGCCACAAGAGAGCTCGTCTCTGGGTCTCAGCGTGGATAATGCATTGGTGCCAGAAGTCGATTTCAGCTATTTTGTAACCAAGAATGTAGCGCTGGAACTGATTTTAGGAACTTCTCGTCACGAAGTATCACTAGGGTCGAGCAGTCTTGGTAAAGTCAGTGTGCTACCACCTACATTGACAGCACAATACCATTTCGCTCCTGATGCAACCGTGCGTCCTTATGTCGGTGCTGGTGTCAATTATACGCGATTCTATAGCAATGACCTGAAGGTGGGTACGCAGAATGTAGAGCTGGATAATAATAGCTGGGGCGGGGCTTTGCAAGCAGGTGTCGATATTGCAGTAGGGAAAAATTCCTTTATCAACCTGGATATTAAAAAAATATACATTAAAACGGATGTCGCTTTGGCAGGAACGAAAATTGACACTTTGAAGCTGGATCCTCTGGTTTTGGGCGTTGGTTATGGCATGAAATTTTGAGTAGTAAGTTTTAGCTTGTTTGAGGAGAGATTCGTTAAATGTGCCTGAATGGCACATTTAACGATGTAGCCCCGGTCCTTCATAATTCTGCCTTTTCTGTTGTAACTCCCGCGTTTTCCTCTGTAGCAATCAGGTTATGATATTCTTACCGCTATTATAAGACACCTCCGCTGAAACGATGTGATGCGGCATTGTGAACTCATTGTATATCTGTAATTTTGTAAGAATGGAGGAAGTGAAGATGGCAGAAAAATTAGTAATTATGTTGTTGACGATTAGTCCGGATCAACCTCATTTATGTGGCACACCATTCTTTCAGGCTGCTTCAGCGGCAGCCATGGACGTGGAGGTGGAGGTTTTTTTTGCGAGTGCGGCAACACGTTTGCTGGCTAAAGGAGTTGCGGATCGCATCTACCCCTCTGAGAATAAGGTGAAATCTGTGTATGGCTTTATGAAAGATGCCGCTGACCTGGGCGTCAAGTTTTTTGCCTGCGGCGGTGCACTGGATGCTTATGCGATCAAGCCGGATATCCTGATTCCTGAATGTACCGGCATTGCCGGCGGAGCGGCATATATTAGCCGTGTGATGGATGATGAGTGGCGTTCGATTAGTTATTGATCATGCGTTTGTTTGCGTTGCTGTGGTTATGGCTGCTAGCGGGGTATGCGCTGGCGGCGGAGGTGACGGCACAAATACTGGTGCAATCATCTCCTTTGGCCGGGTTTCAGTATTATGCCGGTAAGGCGATGTGGGATGAGATGCACGAAGGTGACGCGCTGACTTTGGTGCGTGAACCTGATAACGTTTATGATGCGCGTGCTGTACGTGTCGAGTGGCAAGGGCGGAAATTGGGGTATGTGCCGCGTCGTGATAATGCGGCGGTGGCGCGAATGCTGGATAATGGTACAGCGATGAATGCTAGAATTACGCGTCTGACCAAGAGTCGCAATCCCTGGCAGAGAATATTGTTTGAAGTGTACGTGCCGCTACAATAATAGCGCCGTGTGCGATTACTGCATTTGTGCCGCCTGTTGTTGGGCGGCTTTATTTTTTAGATATTGAGTTTAATGAAAATTCTTGCTTTTGATGCTTCCACTGAATATTGCTCCACGGCTTTGTGGCTGGATGGTGAGGTGTTGACTCGCCAGGTGCATGCCGGACAGACGCATTCGCAACTGCTGTTGCCGCAATGTCAGAGTGTGCTGGCAGAGGCAGGGCTGGTTTTTGCGGATTTGGATGGTATCGGGTTTGGCGAAGGGCCAGGCTCGTTTACTGGTTTACGCATTGCCTGTGCGGTTGCGCAGGGCTTGGCATTTGCTTCCGATATGCCTGTGGTGGGCGTAAGCGGCTTGCAGGCATTGGCTGCTGCCAGTGAGGGCAAGCGGGTCATCGCATGTCTGGATGCGCGTATGGGTGAGGTGTATCACGCCACTTATCAGCGTGTGGCCGATGAGTGGGTGATGCTGAGTGCGCCGGTAGTGTGCAAGCCTCAGGATACGCCTGAGGTTGAAGGTGGCGGATGGTCAGGTTGCGGCGGTGGTTTCCTGGCGTATGGAGAGGTACTGGCGCAGCGTTATGGTGATGCTTTAATGGCAGTTCAGGCTGATAGCTATCCTCATGCACGTGAGATTGCCAGTCTGGCTGCTTTGAAATTCGCGCAGGGTCTGGGTATGGCTGCTGAACTGGCGGCACCGTTGTATATCCGTAATAAAGTTGCGCTGAAGATTTGCGAGCGATGAGCAGAATGCTGAAACCGCAGCCTGTGGTGCGGCCGATGACGGAAGCGGATTTGCCGGAAATAGCGGCGCTGGATGCGCAGTGTTACCCTTTTCCGTGGACGCATGGTAACTTTGCTGATTCCATATATTCCGGCTATCGGTGCTGTGTATACGGGCTGGATACGGAGATTGTCGGTTATGCGGTCATGATGCTGGCGGTAGGCGAGGCACATCTGCTTAATATTACGATCGCACCAGCCTGGCAAGGTCAAGGCTGGGGGCGGGAACTGATGTCGCAGCTCATAACCCGGGCCCGGCAGGATCATGCCGAGTCATTGTGGCTGGAGGTGCGTCCGTCGAATACTGTGGCACGGCGACTGTATGACAGCATGGGGTTCGATTTCGTGGCAGTGCGTAAAAACTATTATCCCGCTGTCGGTGGGCGTGAGGATGCAGTCATTATGCGGATGGATTTACTAAAACATGCATGAAGTAATACTCGAAGAACTAGGTTTGATGCCCTTGTGGCAGTTGCGCACGACATCAGCGGTTATGGCTGATACTGCACCACTTGTTTCGATCGAATCCGTAGCGGGTGCTGAGTTGCTGGCCATCACTGTGCAGCGTGGAGACGGCGTGCCGGGTCGGGTACTGATGGATAAAGTCATGTCGGCAGATGCGGCTACCTTGTTTGCGAATATGTTGCAGGCAATGCATTTGCGTCAGCTTGATAGCGCGCAGCTTGACTATGCGCAGTTGAGCGATTCGGTTAATCGTGGTGATGTGCAGTGGCTGTGGCTGATGGGCGATGCACTGGTGCAGCGCATGCTCGACACCGATTCTGCTATGGTGGAACTGTCACAACAGGCGGTTTGCTGGCAGAGCCTGCCGGTGTTTGTCAGCCAGCATCCTGATGTTCTGTTGTTACACAATCAGGAAAAATCAGCCGTTTGGGCTGGCTGGTGCAGTTGGTTGCAACAACGCTGATGTAAAACTGTAGCCAATAAAAAAGCCCGTCGTAACGGGCTTTTTTATTGGCGGGCAGGTTAAGTTAACCTTCCCATGCGTGTTCCATGACATCCAGACGAATGTCTAATGCATATTTGTCGCCATTGCCTTCAACGTTGAGGGTAACAACGCGAACGCCTGGAGTTGGGTAGGATACTTCGTGAGTATAAGTGCCAGGAGCATTAACGCTTTGCTCGTTAATGACTTTACCAGTGGTGTCCGTTAACTTGCATTTAACTTGACCGCTGCCATCCACCAAAGCCTGAATACGGAAATTTTCATTGGCGCAACGACGATATACGGCTGGATCGCGGTTGACGTTATATTCCAGGTTGTTGACCTTGACGAGCTTAACCAGCTTTTTCATATCAGCATTCCATTTGTGAGTAAAGTTGAGTAAAATAATCGGGTATTGCGTAAATCACAATCCCGCAATTTTATTCTTAAACTTCTATTCGGTCTAGTCAGAAAATGGATCATCAACCTTTAATACAGGCTTTTGAGCAAGTCGATGAGCAAATTATCGACCTCGAACGCATTTTAAACGAGCGGAAATCACTGCCCTTGATGGCGACAGTGGAGCATGCCATGACGCTTACCAAGCAGCTGATTATTGCCTATATCGTTGATGTCGGGGTGAAGGAAGTTCCTGATATAAATGAGGATTTGCTGGATGTGTTCAAAGCGCTGGTCAAGAGCGACCCTTCCTGGAATACGATACGCGATAATTGTCGTGAGCTGGTGTATTACCATAATTGCATTACGATGGATCGTTTGGACGCATTGCCGGAGAACCCGGAAAAAATGGCAGTTCGCACCTTGCGTCATGTGTATTTATTTATGAAAACACGCTGCATGCGTGAAGAACGTCTGGAGATGGCATGAAAGGATTTTTAAACCGTTTGCGCGGTGTAGAGCGCGATATCGTCCAGCTTCCCGTTGAGGATGGCGCAAGTGCTCCTTATTACGAGGCGCAGAACAATGAAGTCGAGATTTTTGAAGCGGCATATAAAAAACGTTTGCCCGTAATGCTCAAAGGGCCAACGGGTTGCGGTAAAACCCGGTTTCTGGAATACATGGCCTGGCGCTTGAAGCGTCCTCTGGTTACGGTGTCGTGCCATGAGGATCTGACCAGCTCGGATCTGGTTGGGCGCTTTTTGCTCGAAGGTGAGCAGACAGTTTGGCAGGATGGCCCGCTTACGCGTGCCGTGAAGGTGGGGGCGATCTGTTACCTGGATGAGATTGTGGAAGCCCGTACTGACAGTACCGTGATTATTCACCCGCTGACCGACCACCGTCGTCAATTACCGCTGGAAAAAAAGGGTCAGGAAATCGAGGCGCATGAAGATTTCATGCTGGTGATCTCGTATAACCCGGGTTATCAAACCGTATTGAAGGATTTGAAACCGTCCACTAAGCAGCGTTTCATCGGTATTAATTTCGATTATCCGCGTGAAGAGATCGAGCGCAAGATTGTTAAAAATGAAGTGCCTGAGCTTAGCGATGCGCAAGTTGACCAGCTGGTTGCTGCAGGCCGTCGCGCGCGTACGCTCAAGGATCATGGCCTGGAAGAAGCAACTTCAACCCGCGCTCTGGTTTATGCTGGCAATATGATTGCTGCAGGCGTTGATCCGGTAGAAGCGTGTAAGTCAGCATTAGTTAATCCGGTGACGGATGATCCAGAATTATCCGAAGCATTAATGGAAATAATTCGAGCGCATTTTGCCTAGTTTGTAAAACCTTGCCAGTTACTTATTCATGACAGATTTAGAAACCCTCGCCGCCATCCAGCAAGTTTTAGTCGATCTCGAGCAGATCAGTTTTGTTGCGCATCGTGATACCCAGGCGGCATTGAGCGTCATTCAGCCATATGGTGATGAGGTGGTGCTGGAATGGGTATTGGCCAGCAAGGCATTGTTTGCTCACGATCGCGATGCCGGTAAGGCGTTTATCCGTGGCAGCGAGGCTGCCTGTCTTGCCAGTCATTCGGTATTGCCGTGGACGCGACAAGCGCTGAAGTTTCTGGCGTGGCGCGGATCATGGAAGGCAGTTGACGGCTTTATGGGCCAATTGCCTGGTGCGTATAACAGTCTGGGAGCTGAGGGTGAAGAGCGCTGGGCTACGCTAGGATTGGACTGGTGTGAGCGCCATCTGGATTCGGGTGTGGCCTATTTCCGCTGTCCGGTGCTGCAACTGGAAGGCGGGCATGGTATTGCCGGCATTGAAGAAGTGGTATTGCCGAGTCTGGAGTTGTTTACCAAACGTCGTCTGGCGTTAGGTACCTATCTGGGTGGCGCAATCCGTGTGCGCAATTTGCTGGGTATTGATGCGGTATTGCCGTGGGCGAAACGCGGTGCAGATATTCTGCAAGCTGGCCGTCTGCGAGGTGAGGCATTTTTCAAACTGGAATCCGAAGAAAGCATGTCGTTGTTGCTCGAAAATCTCCCCGGTTTTCGTATTCCAGAGCATCAGCGCCTGCTGCAATTAGTGTTATACGCATGGTTTGGCGAGACCTTTGATTTGCTGGAGGGAAATTGGTCGCCGGATAAAGGGCGGGCTTTTATCGAGACGGATGGTGCGGCTTTGTATCTGCCTATCGCCATGCCTAGTCGCGAAGAGGCTATTTTGGCAGTTCTGCATGCTGCTGGCCACCTGGCGTTTTATTCATTTGAGCAACGCTATATAGAGGCGTTGTTCCGTGAGGTAGGGCGCGAGCATCCACCACTGGATGAGCATCAGCGCATTACCTGGCGTCCGCTCTTCGCAGCCTATGGCGAAGATATGATTCGCTTCCAGCTGATTTTTGATTTGTGTGAAGATACGCGTGTTGATGCACAGATTGGTGAGCGAGTGCCAAATTATCTGGCGCGTTTGCTCGTGGCTGCAGATGCCGCTCCTGTGCCGGATGGCGCTGCTGCCGGTCATTTTGAGTGGGCACGGCAAGTGTTGCGCTGGGTGGTTGAAGGCGCTCCTGTCAGTGCTGATTTTGAGCTGTTCCGCCCATTGTTATCCGCTGAAGCGACTGTGGTTGATGCGTTTAAAATCGCGAATGAATTATATAAAAACAGTGTGTTACCTTCTGTATCTCTAGCAGAGCGTGAGCTTGCATTCATTCCTGGGCGCTCCCCTAATGCGGCGCGTCCGGTCTATCCGCGCCGGGTGCTGGATCATGCCGAATTCGGCACTGGTACTGAAGACCAGGATGACGTCGTCAAAAATGAAGATATCAAACCGAATCCCGAGCAAAAGCAGATTCCCAAGCATGCGGCGGGTGAAGATCCGGACTTCGATATTCCACCAGAGGAAACAGCTGGCTCGGGTGGGCGCGTTGGCGTGGGTATTCCACAGCAGGCTCATGTGGTGGGTTATGCCAAGGGTGCAGAATACAGTGAGAAGGGCAAGCCTTACGCTGAATGGGATTATCGCGATAATCGTTACAAGCGTAACTGGGCATGGGTGCAGGAAAAGCAATTGACTGAACTGGATGCGAACGAAGCTGCCAAACTGCTGACGCAATATGCGCCTGCGTTGAAACGCTTGAAACGTGCGATTCAGACCCAGAAGCCGGCGCGCATGGCGCCGTTGCGGCGTCAGTTCGATGGCGACGAACTGGATCTGGAAGCGGCGATTTCCTATATCGCTGAAAAGCGTGCCGGCATGTCGCCCAAGGCAAACATTTACCGGCAGCGTGTGATTCAGCATCGCGATACCGCGGTGACCTTGCTGGCGGATATCTCGACTTCGATTATGCAGAATAATCCTGAAGGCGGGGGCCGTGTAGTGGATAGCCTGCGTGCCGGAATGCTGTTGTTTGCGGAAAGCATGGAAGAGGTCGGTGATCCATACAGTCTTGCAGGGTTTGCATCCAAGTACCGCGATAACGTCAGTTATTACACGATCAAGGGGTTTGACGAGCGCTTAACACCGCATACACGAGCTGTGCTGGGTGGTTTGTCCGGCAGGCTGGCTACGCGTATGGGTGCGGCAATACGCCATGCTGTTGCCGGCTTCGACAAAGCGCCATCACAGCGGCGTTTGTTGTTGATTCTGTCGGATGGTCGTCCGGCAGATTATGACGATGGCGGCGATGAGCGTTACTTGCATGAAGATACGCGCATGGCGGTGAAAGAGGCGGTTGATGCGGGTGTGCATCCGTTCTGCATTACCCTGGATGCGGCGGGCAGCCAGTATTTGCCGCAAATTTTCGGCCCTGGGCATTATTTGATCCTGGATCATATTAATGACTTGCCGAAGAAGCTGCCGGAAGTGTATCTGCGTCTACGTAAGTAATATCGCCGAGGTAGCAGGGGGTGCGTTGCCAGTTAAATGTGGCAACGCGAAGGTTGGCAACTATGCCAGCTTGTTGTGGCTGCGCATGGCGCGTTGTACTTCAAGATTGGATTCGCGCGTCTTCTCCGCCTGGCGCTTGTCATGTTGTTTCTTGCCTTTGGCCAGACCGATTTCCAGCTTAATCCTGCCGCGAGTGTAATGCAGGTCAAGCGGCACCAGCGTATAGCCTGAGCGCTCAACTTTGCCGATGAGTTTGCTGATCTCTTCTGCGTGCAGTAACAGCTTGCGGCTGCGGGTAGCGTCAGGATGCACATGGGTTGACGCGGTTGCCAGCGGGCTGATATGTGCGCCGATCAGAAAAACCTCGCCATTCTTGATGACGACATAAGCTTCTTTAAGCTGGACGCGGGACGCGCGGATGGCTTTTACTTCCCAGCCGCTGAGCATAAGTCCGGCTTCGTACTTATCCTCAATGAAATAATCGTGGTATGCTTTTTTGTTTTGCGCGATGCTCATGTGTTTGTTCCCATTCTGAGCAGGTATTTTAACAGCTTTTATAATAGGCACTAAGGGTTATGGCACTGGTAAACAAAAGTGTTTTGGTTGGGCATTCAGCCCAGCAGATGTTTGATTTGGTGGACAGGGTGGAGGATTACCCGGAATTCCTGCCCTGGTGTGGCGGCACCGACGTGAAAAGTCGGCAAGAGAATCAGTTGGTGGCGCGGGTCGATATTGATTATATGCATATTAAACAGCACTTTACTACTGAAAATAGCAATCAGCCGCCAAATTTGATTAAAATGCGTCTGCTGGACGGACCGTTCAAGCAATTGGACGGTGAGTGGCGTTTCAAAGCGCTGGGGAATGAAGCATGCAAGATTGAGTTTGTGCTGCATTACGAGTTTTCGAATAAATTGCTCGATGCCGTATTGGGGCCTGTGTTCGGTTATATAGCGAATAGTTTCGTCGAGGCGTTTATTCAGCGCGCAGAACAAGTGTATGGTGCAACATGACAAATCAGATTTTAGTTGAGATTGCTTTTGCCAGGCCGGACGAGCAGGTGATATTGCCGCTCCATACCCAAGAAGGCATCACTGCAATTGCGGCGATTGAGGCATCGGGTATATTGGCTAAATTTCCTGAGATTGACCTGAAGCAGAACAAAATTGGTGTGTTTGGCAAGCTGGTAAAGCCTGATACGGTACTGCGGGATAAGGATCGCGTGGAAATTTACCGCAAGTTGATTGCTGATCCTAAAGAAGTGCGGCGGCGTCGCGCTGAAGAGGGTAAGGTAATGAAAAAGGGCGGTGGGGATGTTGAGAAAGCTGAAGAATAAGTAAAATTGAAACGGGCGGCCCTGGAACAAGGCCGCCCGTTTTTTAGGCTTATTTGAATGTGTCAGTGCTTGGCAAGCTTGCTTGTGCAATTCCCATCTTGGCAGCATCGCTAGCCTTTTTGGCATTTTTGATAACAGCTGCACTATCAGCGGTTTTGGCAGCTTCTTCAGCTGCTTTTAATGCGCTTTCAGCATTGGTCCACAGCGCTTTTTGTTTTTTTGCTGAGGCTACATCGGCTTGTGCTTGAGTCAGTGCAGCTTGAGCTTCGCCGCTCAGGGTTGGTGCGGCAGGTGCGCTAGCGGTTTGCGTGGTACCTGCGCAACCGCTGATGGCTAGAACGGAAGCGCCAATTAACGCAATAATAAGTTTATTCATCTGCAAATCTCCTCAAAGCGATTTGGTTAGTATTAAAAAATAAGTCGCCATTATGCAAGCTGTGCTTGCCTGGGTGCTATAAACATAACGATTTGGACGGCGTGCGTCAAATGCTTTCGTTGGAATTAGTAACTATTTACCATAAATAGCGTGCGTGTCGTTTCTGATTAGCGGCTAATTGAACTTTGCCGTATAATGTTGCTTTGCTCTGGAACAATAGCCATGCGCGTGATTCAAAAAGCCCTCACCTTTGATGACGTTCTGCTCGTCCCCGCTCACTCCGATGTATTGCCCCGCGATGTGAGTTTACAAACTCGTTTGACCCGTGAAATCACATTAAATATCCCGCTGTTGTCTGCTGCGATGGATACAGTAACTGAGGCGCCATTAGCAATTGCATTGGCTCAGGAAGGTGGTATCGGTATTGTTCATAAGAATATGAGCATAGAGGCGCAAGCTGCAGAAGTGGCTCGGGTTAAGCGCTTTGAATCTGGTGTCGTAAAAGATCCTGTTACTGTTACCCCGGATATGACTGTGCGTGATGTACAGGCTACTACACGGCAATACCGTATTTCCGGTTTGCCTGTGGTTGATGCGGCAGGTAAGGTGGTCGGCATCGTAACCAATCGTGATTTGCGCTTTGAAACCAACCTGGATCAACCTATTAGTAACGTTATGACGCCGCGTGAGCGTCTGGTAACGGTTAAAGAGGGTGCCAGCCGTCAGGAAGTATTGTCATTGCTGCACAAGCACCGTATCGAACGCTTGCTGGTGGTAAATGATGACTTCGAGTTGCGCGGTCTGGTTACCGTTAAAGATATACAGAAATCCTCAGAGCATCCTAATGCATGTAAAGACAGCCAAGGCCGTTTGCGCGTGGGCGCAGCGGTGGGCGTGGGTGCGGGTACGGCAGAGCGGGTAACTGCACTGGCGCATGCGGGTGTTGACGTCATTGTTGTGGATACCGCTCACGGTCACTCCAAAGGTGTGCTGGATCGGGTGAAGTGGGTTAAAACCAATTTCCCGCATATTCAGGTGATTGGTGGCAATATTGCTACCGCATCAGCTGCATTGGCGCTGGTTGAGCATGGTGCTGATGCAGTTAAGGTCGGTATCGGTCCTGGTTCAATTTGCACTACCCGTATTGTTGCCGGTGTTGGCGTGCCGCAGATTACTGCCATTCAGAATGTGGCCGACGCGTTGCGTAGCCTGGGTGTGCCGTTGATCGCCGATGGTGGTGTACGTTATTCAGGCGATATTGCCAAAGCGCTTGCTGCTGGCGCCAGCACGGTAATGCTGGGCGGTTTGTTCGCGGGTACGGAAGAGGCTCCGGGCGAGATCGAGTTATTCCAGGGGCGTTCATATAAATCCTATCGCGGCATGGGTTCGTTGGGCGCGATGCAAAAAGGCTCCAGTGACCGTTATTTTCAGGATAACGAAGCCAACGCGGATAAGTTTGTTCCGGAAGGTATCGAAGGTCGCGTTCCCTACAAAGGTAGCATGCTGGCAGTTATTCATCAATTGATGGGTGGCTTGCGTTCCAGTATGGGTTATTTGGGCACAGCAACAATCAGTGATATGCAAGAACGTGCGGAATTTGTTGAGATAACTTCTGCCGGTGTACGTGAATCTCACGTGCATGACGTACAAATAACCAAAGAAGCCCCAAATTATCGTCTGGACTGATGGTTCAGGCGGTTTAGCAAATGATGACACAGCAGGTTCGCCTGCTGTTTTTTTATACAGTTTAGAGTTCAAATATGGCACATCAAAAAATACTGATTCTTGATTTTGGTTCCCAATATACCCAGCTGATTGCACGGCGTGTACGTGAAGCCAATGTGTATTGTGAGTTGCATTCGTTTGATGTGGATGCTCAATTTATCCGTGACTTTAATCCGGTGGGTATTATCTTGTCCGGAGGTCCGGCTTCGGTGACCGAGGATGAGACGCCGCGTGCGCCACAAGTTGTGTTTGAACTGGGTGTGCCAGTATTGGGCATCTGCTATGGCATGCAAACCATGGCAGCGCAACTTGGTGGGGCCGTGGAAAATGCATTGCATCGTGAATTTGGCTATGCGCAATTGCGTGCGCAGGGGCATTCAGGTTTGCTGCGTGATATACAGGATCATGTTAATGAGCAAGGGCATGGTTTGCTGGATGTGTGGATGAGTCATGGCGATAAAGTGACGGTATTGCCTGCCGGTTTTAAAATTATTGCCAGTAACGCGGCGACACCGATTGCCGGTATGGCTGATGAAGATCGTCGCTTCTATGGCTTGCAGTTCCATCCGGAAGTAACACATAGCTTGCAAGGCAAGGCAATCATTGCGCGTTTCGTTCATGATATTTGCGGAGCTGGTGCAGATTGGACCATGCCTAACTACGTAGATGAAGCCATTGCCCGTGTGCGCGCAGAGGTCGGTAGTGATGAAGTGATACTCGGCTTGTCGGGTGGCGTGGATTCATCTGTGGTGGCTGCATTGCTGCACAAGGCGATTGGCGATCAGTTGACCTGTGTATTCGTTGATAATGGGTTGCTGCGACTGAATGAAGCAGAGCAGGTTATGGCGACATTTGCGCAGAATCTGGGTGTCAAGGTGATCCATGTGGATGCCAGTGCGGAATTCATGAAGCATCTGGCAGGGGTGACTGATCCTGAGCAGAAGCGCAAAATCATCGGCCGTGAATTTGTCGAGGTGTTCCAGCGAGAGTCGGCCAAGCTGCCGAATGCCAAATGGCTGGCGCAAGGTACGATCTATCCGGATGTGATTGAATCGGCTGGTGCAAAGACTAAAAAAGCGCATGCGATCAAGTCGCATCATAACGTGGGTGGCTTGCCGGATACCCTGCATTTGAAACTGCTGGAGCCGCTGCGTGAATTGTTTAAGGATGAAGTGCGCGAACTGGGTGTGGCGTTAGGTTTGCCGCATGATATGGTTTATCGCCATCCATTCCCGGGGCCGGGTTTGGGTGTGCGCATTCTGGGTGAAGTTAAGGCTGAGTTTGCTGAGTTGTTGCGCCGTGCAGACGCGATTTTCATTGAAGAGTTACGTGCCAGTGGCTGGTATGCGAAAACGTCACAGGCATTTGCGGTATTCCTGCCGGTTAAGTCGGTGGGCGTGATGGGGGACGGTCGCACTTATGAATACGTAGTTGCATTACGCGCAATTCAAACTCAGGATTTCATGACTGCGCATTGGGCCGAGTTGCCATACAGTCTGCTGGGTAAGGTTTCCAATCGTATAATCAATGAAGTGCGCGGCATTAATCGTGTGGTTTATGATATTTCCGGTAAGCCGCCAGCTACCATCGAGTGGGAATGAAATTTTAGTTTTTTAGTGGATAGTACATGGAATATCTTGATCTGCCTCCGTTAACGCAGGCTCGTGGTGCGGTGCAATTGCCGGGCTCGAAGAGCATCTCTAATCGTATTTTATTGTTATCAGCACTGGCTGCAGGCACGACGCGTGTGAATCATTTGCTGGATTCGGATGACACGCGGGTCATGTTAGCCGCGTTAACCGAGCTTGGCGTCACTGTTACACAATTAGATGGCAGTCGCGATTATCAAATTACCGGTGTGGCAGGTTGTTTTACTCAAAGCAAGGCTGATTTGTTTCTGGGTAATGCAGGCACTGCGTTTCGATCATTGACCGCAGCGCTGGCGTTATCGCATGGCGATTATCAATTGTCCGGTGTGGCGCGCATGCATGAACGACCAATTGGTGATCTGGTGGATGCTTTGCGTCAACTGGGTGCGCAGGTCAGCTATCTCGGGCAGGATGGTTTCCCGCCGCTGAAAATTGCGCCGTTAATTGCTAACGATCATGCCGAAGTCAGTGTGCGCGGCAATGTGTCCAGTCAGTTTCTGACCGGCTTGCTGCTAGCTGCGCCATTAACCGGGCGTGCGGTTACCATAGGTGTTGAAGGCGAATTGATTTCCAAGCCCTATGTGGAAATAACCTTGAATCTGATGCGTCGATTCGGTGTTGATGTGGTCCGCGTTGGCTGGCAGCGATTTGAGATTGCTGCGGGTCAGGTCTACCAAAGCCCGGGCAGTATTGATGTCGAAGGAGATGCTTCGTCAGCATCGTATTTTCTCGCCGCGGGTGCGATAGGTGGTGGTCCGGTGCGTGTTGAGGGGGTGGGGCGGCTGAGTATTCAGGGTGATGTGCGTTTTGCTGAAGCGTTACAGCAAATGGGCGCTGATATTGTTTATGAAGATAATGCCATTACCGCTTCGGCCAGTCAGGGTTTGCGTGGTATTGATGCCGACTTTAATCATATTCCCGATGCGGCAATGACGATTGCCATTGTGGCGCTCTTTGCTGAAGGTCCCACCACCTTGCGCAATATTGCTAGTTGGCGGGTCAAAGAGACAGACCGGATTCACGCCATGGCGACTGAGCTGCGCAAAGTTGGCGCCGTCGTTGAGGAAGGGGCGGATTATTTGCGCATTACCCCGCCGTTAAATTTGCAGGCTGCAACCATAGATACGTATGACGACCATCGCATGGCGATGTGCTTTTCACTGGTGGCGCTAGGTGGGGTGCCAGTTCGTATCAATGATCCACAATGCGTGAATAAAACATTCCCTGATTATTTTTCAGAATTTGCATCAATTACGCAATCGGCGCGAGCGCTATGATGCATCCGGATATTCCTGTCATCGCGATAGATGGGCCGTCGGCGTCAGGCAAGGGAACGGTTGCGGCGTTGGTGGCAAAAGCACTGGGCTTTCATTATCTGGACAGTGGTGCGCTGTATCGACTCACCGCGTTAGCGGCGCAGCGTCAATGTGTGGCTCTGGACGATGAAGCAGCATTGGCTGAACTGGCTTTGCATCTGGATGTGCGTTTTGAGGATGGTGAAGTTTATTTGCAGAACGAGCGTGTTACGGATGATGTGCGCAGTGAGGCTTGTGGCACAGGCGCATCTAAAGTCGCTGTATTACCTGCAGTACGTACAGCATTGCTGGCACGGCAACATGCGTTTCGCCAGTTACCTGGACTGGTTGCAGATGGGCGTGATATGGGTTCAGTCGTGTTCCCCGATGCGGCGCTGAAAATATTTTTAACGGCGACTGCCGAAGAACGTGCGCAAAGACGTTATAAGCAGTTGATGGAAAAAGGAATTAGTGCTAATCTTACAAACTTGCTGGAAGATTTGCGTGAGCGGGATGCGCGAGATAGTGCGCGTTCGGTTGCGCCATTACGGCAAGAAAAGGATGCTATTTTATTGGATACGACACACATCAACGTTAATGCTGCAGTTGATTTTGTGTTAAAAAACTTTAACTTAGTGGCTGGTGCTCAAGTTAATCCTAACTGAGCTTTTTTTAATTAACTCCGCGCTTTTGCGGATATTTTGGGTCTTTTTTTTACATGTCTACTGTTGCCACCTCCACCGAATCCAGTATGGAAAGTTTCGCCGCTCTGTTTGAAGAGAGCTTGCTTCGTCAAGAACTACGCGCTGGTGAAGTTATTACCGCCGAAGTTGTTGGGATCGACGATAACTTCGTTACCGTTAATGCTGGTCTGAAATCCGAAAGTCTGATTGCCATCGAAGAATTCCGCACTGATCGCGGTGAGCTCGAAGTAGCAATTGGCGATTTTGTTAGCGTAGCAATCGAAATGCTGGAAGATGGCTATGGTGCAACCAAGCTGTCACGTGATAAAGCCAAGCGTTTGGCTGCATGGATAAGCTTGGAAAAATCCATGGAAGAAGGCGAAATCATTACCGGTATGGTTAACGGTAAGGTTAAGGGCGGTTTGACGGTCATGGTAAATGGTATTCGTGCATTCTTGCCAGGTTCACTGGTGGATACACGTCCAGTTAAAGACACCACCCCGTACGAAAATAAAGAAATGGAATTCAAAGTTATTAAGCTTGATCGCAAGCGTAATAACGTTGTGGTATCACGTCGTGCAGTGCTTGAAGCAACCATGGGTGCTGACCGTGACGCGCTGATGGCTAACCTGAAAGAAGGTGCTGTTGTTAAAGGCGTGGTTAAGAATATTACTGATTATGGCGCCTTCGTTGATTTGGGCGGCATTGATGGTTTGTTGCACATTACCGATATGGCATGGCGTCGTGTCAAGCATCCTTCTGAAGTGGTGCAAGTTGGTGATGAAGTCGAAGCAAAAATCCTTAAGTTTGATCAAGACAAGAACCGTGTTTCTCTGGGTATCAAGCAATTGGGTGATGATCCTTGGAGTGGTTTGGCACGTCGTTATCCAGCAGGCACACGCATGTTTGGTAAAGTGGCTAATCTTACCGACTACGGTGCATTCGTTGAAATCGAGCCAGGTATCGAAGGTTTGGTTCACGTTTCCGAAATGGACTGGACTAACAAGAACGTTCATCCATCCAAAGTTGTTCAGCTTGGCGATGAAGTTGAAGTCATGGTATTGGAAATCGATGAAGAGCGTCGTCGCATCTCCTTGGGCATGAAGCAGTGCAAGTCCAATCCTTGGGATGATTTCGAACAAGGCCACAAGAAGGGCGACAAAGTTAGTGGTCAAATCAAGTCTATCACTGACTTTGGTGTGTTCATTGGCTTGCCTGGTGGTATCGACGGTTTGGTCCATCTGTCTGATTTGTCATGGAGCCAGCCTGGTGAAGAAGCTGTTCGCAACTTCAAGAAGGGTGATGAAGTTCAAGCTGTGGTATTGGCAATTGATGTTGAACGTGAGCGTATCTCTCTGGGTATCAAGCAGATTGAAGGCGATCCAGTTAACAGTTTTGTTTCCAGCTTTGATAAAGGCAGCATCGTAAAAGGTACTGTTAAATCACTGGATGCTAAAGGTGCTGTGATTCAATTAGGTGACGATGTTGAAGGTTACTTGCGTGCTTCTGAATTCTCACGCGATCGCGTTGAAGATATTCGTAACCACCTTAAAGAAGGTGACGAAGTTGAAGCAATGATCATTAACGTTGATCGTAAGAGCCGTAGTATCAACTTGTCGATTAAGGCAAAGGATGCTGCAGAACAAACCGAAGCGATGCAAAAATTGGCTGGCGATCAGGTAGCAAGCACTGGTACTACTAATCTTGGCGCGTTGCTCAAGGCTAAACTTGACAACAAAAACGCTGAATCCTGAAAGGTAGTAGTATGACCAAATCGGAGTTGATTGCGCAGTTGGCTGCACGCCATCACCAGTTGGTCGCGACGGACGCGGAAATGGCAGTTAAAACCATTTTAGATGCTGTTTCCAAAAGTCTGGCTGCTGGTGAACGGGTGGAAATTCGTGGCTTTGGCAGTTTTAGTTTGAACTATCGTCCACCACGTTTAGGGCGTAATCCGAAAACCGGTGAAAAAGTGGAAGTGCCTGAAAAATACGTCCCACATTTTAAAGCGGGTAAGGAATTACGTGAGCGTGTGGATTACCCAGTGAGCTGATACTCGTTACTGGTGTATTTAGGAAACGGCATATCTAATTGATATGCCGTTTTTTTTGCGTTAATTGGTTCAATTGATATTGAAACCGTCTTGTAATTAAATGGCTGGCTATAGGTAGTTTGATGTCATTAAATAAATTAAGCTAAGTGCGGTGTTGGCGACGGTATCCGTGCTTTTAGGGTAAAATCCAGTAATTATTATAATATTTGGTCAGTATGCGTTATTTAATAGGCTTGTTAAAAATCGCATTATTCGTTTTTTTACTCGGATTTGCTGTTAAAAACAGTGAACTAGTAACTTTGCGCTATTATTTTGGCTATCAGTGGCAAATGCCATTGGTCCTGATAATTCTAATTTTTTTGGCTGTTGGTGCCGCATTAGGTGTCGCTGCATGTCTCGGTTATTTGTTCCGTCAACGCCGTGAATTACAAAAAATGCGTCAGTCACTATCTACTACCAAAACTACGTTAGGCGAATGAGAGGGTGCGTAATATGTTACGCATAACATAAGATGGAATTTGAATTATGGTGGCTATTGGCTTTGCCTTTGTTTTTTGGCTTAGGTTGGATGGCCGCACGCGTTGATATACGCCATGTTATGACCGAGTCACGCAGTGTGCCGGCCTCCTATTTCAAAGGGCTGAATTTCTTATTGAATGAGCAGCCGGATAAGGCCATAGAGGCATTTATTGAAGTGGTCAAGGTGGATAGCGATACCGTTGATTTGCACTTTGCTTTAGGTGGTTTGTTCCGTAAACGTGGCGAAGTCGAGCGTGCAATTCGTATGCATCAAAATCTCGTTGCGCGCGAGGATTTGTCTGCAGAGCGTCAGCTGAAAGCATTATCAGAATTAGGGCAGGATTATCTGAAAGCCGGTTTGCTGGATAGGGCTGAGGAGATATTTAATCGTCTGCAGACGAGTGATGCAGCAGGTAAAGCACGGCAATTTCTGCTGGAAATTTATGTGCAGGAAAAAGATTGGCAAAAGGCAGTGGTCGCTGCGCGTGAATTGTCGCAAATCTGTAACCAGCCGTATCATACTGAAATTGCGCATTATCTATGTGAGCTGGCTAATTATGCTTACGTGCATGGGCAGATAGATGCGGCTCGCGGGCATTTGAGTGAAGCATTGCAGGCTAATCGCGATTGCGTTCGCGCGAATGTGTTATTGGGCGACATCGAAGCATCCCAGGGTAATCATGAAGCCGCGATTGCAGCTTGGCGTCGTATTGAAACGCAGAGCATTGCCCACCTCGCTCTGGTGACAGAGCGCATTATGTCGGCTTACCGTGAACTTGGGCGCGAAGCTGAGGGAGTTAGCTATTTGCGCGGTGCTTTGGCGCGACAGCCTTCATATGAGTTATTCAGTACGGTATTTACTGGCACACTTAAATTGTCTGGAGCTGCCGCCGCATACCAGTTGGCGCGTGAAACCTTACAGTCCCAACCAAGTTTGCGTGGTTTGGACCGATTGCTGGAAGCCGAATTGTTAACCGCGCCAGTTGAGCGTCAGTCGGATTTGCAGTTAAAGAAAGGTATCGTGCAGCGCTATAGTCAGCGCCAATCGATGTATCAGTGCGATCATTGCGGATTTAAAGCGCGCAGTTTTTTCTGGCATTGTCCGGCGTGTAGCCACTGGGATAGTTTCCCTCCTCAGCAAAAAGAAGAATAGTGCAATGAATAACACAACTCCAATTATCGTGGCATTGGATTATCCAGATGAGCACAGTGCCATGGCGCTGGTTAATCAGCTTGATCCGGCATTGTGTCGACTTAAAGTGGGGAAGCAACTGTTTACAGCAGCGGGTCCACATTGGGTGGAGCAGCTGGTGAAACGCGGTTTCCCGGTTTTTCTGGATTTAAAGTTTCATGACATCCCCACGACTGTTGAGCTGGCTTGCAAAGCCGCAACTAATTTAGGTGTGTGGATGATGAATGTTCATGCCTTGGGCGGTGGTGCCATGCTGCGCGCAGCGCGTGCTGGTTTGGGTGACGCATCTGATCGTCCACTATTAATAGCGGTTACGTTGCTGACCAGCATGGGCGAAGTAGAGATGCAGGAGATCGGTTTGAATGGCACGCCGCAAGACGCCGTGTTGCGTTTAGCACGATTGACTCACGCTAATGGCCTGGATGGTGTGGTGTGCTCGGCACAGGAAGCAAACCTGCTTAAGCGCGAATTGGGTGCGGATTTTAATTTGATTACTCCTGGGATACGCCCGGCCAGTGCGGCGTTAGGTGATCAGCGACGGGTAATGACCCCCGCAGCGGCTTTGGCCGCAGGGTCGGATTATCTGGTCATAGGCCGGCCGATTACGCATGCAGCAGATCCATTGCAAGCTTTGTTAGCGATTCATCAAGAAATTTCACAAGGATAAAGAGTATGAAAATTACCGTGATTGGTACAGGTTATGTAGGCTTGGTCAGTGGCGCTTGTCTGGCAGAGGTGGGTAACAACGTATTGTGTCTGGACGTGGATGCCAAAAAGATAGCGATATTGAACCAAGGTGGTATACCTATCTATGAGCCAGGTCTGGAAGACATGGTCAAGCGCAACGTCGCTGAAGGCCGCTTGCACTTTACGACGGATGTCGAACTCGCGGCTCAGCATGGTCTGATCCAGTTTATTGCCGTGGGTACGCCACCGGACGAGGATGGTTCGGCTGATTTGCAATACGTGGTAGCTGCTGCACGCAATATCGGTAAATACATGACCGAGTACAAGCTAGTGGTAGACAAGTCCACTGTACCCGTGGGCACTGCGGACAAAGTGCGTGCCGCGTTGCAGGAAGAGTTGGATAAACGGGATGTGGGGCTGGAGTTCAGCGTGGCTTCCAATCCGGAATTTTTGAAAGAAGGTGCCGCAGTTGATGATTTCATGCGGCCTGACCGGATTATCGTCGGTACGGATGATGATCGCGCGACCAATTTGATGCGCAAATTGTATGCACCGTTCCAGCGTAACCATGAGCGTCTGATCAGCATGGATGTGCGCTCTGCGGAATTGACCAAATATGCAGCGAATGCCATGCTGGCTACGCGCATCTCGTTTATGAACGAATTGGCTATTTTGGCGGAAAAGCTGGGTGCGGATATTGAGCATGTGCGTCAGGGCATAGGCTCGGATGAGCGCATTGGTTATCACTTTCTGTATCCAGGTTGCGGTTACGGTGGCTCCTGTTTCCCTAAAGATGTTCAGGCGTTGCGCCGTACCGCAGCAGAAAACGGCGTGCCTATGCGCGTGATTGATGCGGTAGAAACGGCCAATGAAGCGCAAAAGCATTTGTTGCTGTCCAAGATCATTGCCCGTTTCGGTAGCGATCTGAAAGGCATGCGTTTCGCATTGTGGGGCTTGGCATTCAAGCCCAATACCGACGATATGCGCGAAGCGTCAAGCCGGGTGCTGATGGAAGGATTGTGGGCGCATGGCGCGCATGTGCAAGCGTTTGACCCTGCAGCTGCGCATGAAACCCATCGCATCTATGGCGATCATCCGCAACTGACGCTGGCGGATAATCCTGAAGCCGCTTTGGCGGGTGCAGATGTGCTGGTCATCGTTACCGAATGGAAAGTATTCCGTAGCCCTGATTTTGGCGTGATCAAGGATGCATTGAAGCTGCCTGTCATTTTCGATGGCCGCAATCTGTACGAACCAGCTCAGATGCGTGAGTTGGGTTTTGAGTACTTTGCTATCGGGCGTAAATGAGCCACGATCAGATCATTAATAATGCTGCTGTTGCCAAGGCCAGAATTCTGGTTGTGGGTGATGTCATGCTCGATCGCTATTGGTTTGGTGATGTGGCGCGGATCTCTCCGGAAGCACCCGTGCCCGTGGTCAAAATCAATCGGCAGGAAGAGCGTCTTGGCGGCGCGGCCAACGTTGCGCGCAATGCTGCAGCCTTGGGAGCGAGTACTGCTTTGTTGTCAGTGGTGGGGGCAGATGAAGCTGGCAGTAGCATCCAGCGCCTGCTGGCGGAATCAAATATTCAAGCGCATTTGCATGAAGATGAAGTGCTGGACACCATTATCAAATTACGGGTAATAGGTCGGCAGCAGCAATTACTGCGTATAGATTTTGAAACGCCGCCCAGCCAGAATGTGCTGGCAGATAAACTGGCACGTTTTCACACGCTGTTGCCAGATTGTGATCTGGTGATTTTGTCGGATTATGGCAAGGGCGGACTGACGCATATTGAATCCATGATTGCAGCAGCGAATGCATTGCATATCCCGGTACTGGTTGATCCTAAAGGTGATGATTACGCTCGTTATCGTCATGCCACTGTGCTGACGCCCAATCTGGCAGAGTTTCGTGTTGTTGCAGGAAGCTGGCAAAGCGAAGAGGAGTTTCGCAGCAAGGCGGAAGCATTAAGGAAAAGTCTCGATTTGACCGCATTGCTGGTCACCCGCAGTGAAGCGGGCATGACATTGTTTAGCGCTGAGGGCGTAGTGCATCAAGCTACTGTTGCCCGCGAAGTGTTCGATGTGAGCGGTGCGGGAGATACCGTGATTGCGACGCTAGGTGTCATGCTGGCGGCCGGGAAAAGTCTGGATGATTCTGTCGCGCTGGCGAATCGCGCTGCAGGCATTGTCGTGGCTAAACTGGGCACAGCAGTGGTATTGCCTGAAGAGTTATGGTGCGAATAGGTTAATCATGTATAAAAAACACCTGCCACGCATGATATTAAGTTTGCTGATCACTGTGTTGCTGGTGTTACACAATCAAGGCGCTATACCGCTGAACATGCTGGACAGGCTGGAGGCATGGAGTTACGACAGCCGTTTGTTGCTTACCATGTCGCATGAGCAGGATCCGCGTGTGGTGATTATCGACATAGATGAAGCCAGCCTGAAACGCGTTGGCCGGTGGCCATGGGGCCGGGATCAGATGGCGCGTTTATCGACAGCACTATTTGAACGTTATCAAGTTGCCGCGGTGGGATTTGACGTTGTATTTGCCGAGCCGGATCGCAGTTCAGGATTAACGTCTTTAGAGCAACTGGCGAGTACACAATTCAGACAGGATAAACAGTTTACGCATGCCGTGGAAATGGCGCGCCCATTGCTCGATTATGATGCGCTGTTTGCAAAGTCGCTGGCTTTAGGCCCTGTCGTATTGGGCTATTACTTTACCCCTTACCCCCAAACATCCGGCATATTGCCACAACCAGTATTTACTGGTGCCAGCCTGGCAGGCCTGGATCGCGATTTCACGCGCAATCAGGGTTACGGTGCAAATATCCCCATGTTGCAAAACGTTGCTGCAACTAGCGGATATTTCAATATGACGGCTGATTTTGATGGCGTGACCCGGCGCATGCCTATGCTTGCCGATTACCATGGTGCCGCTTATGAAGCATTGTCTCTGGCTACTTTACGTGCTGCATTAAGCACACCGTTGCGATTACGGCAGACGCATGATCTGCCAGCGTGGACCGCTTCCCACCATCTTGAGTTACTTGCGGATGATATGCCGATACCGATTGATGCACAGGGGGCTGCACTGGTGCCATATCGGGCTTACCCCGGATATACCTATTTATCTGCAGCGGATGTCATGGCCGGGCTAGCGCCTGCCAATTTGCTGGAAAATGCAATTGCTTTAGTTGGAACCACCGCGCCCGGCTTACTGGACTTGCGCGTCACTCCGGTGGCGCAAAGTTACCCAGGCGTAGAGATACATGCCAACCTGATCTCCGGTATTCTGGATGGTAATATACGTTATCAGCCGGGCTTTGCTAATGGCTTGGAACTGGTGCTGCTCATTGTACTCGGCGTGGGATTGGCGTGGGTACTGCCACGACTGACACCGTTGCGTGGTGCAGTACTGAGCCTAAGCTTGACGGCGGTCTATATTGCGGCAAACATGTGGGCTTGGCAGCATAATTGGGTGTTGGGTTTCGCGCCGATAGTTGTGCTGATCATTGGATTGATGGTGCTGAATATGGCGTGGGGATTTTTTGCGGAAACCCGTGCCAAGCGCCAGATTACGGGCTTGTTCGGGCAATATGTGCCGCCTGAACTGGTGGATGAGATGAGCCATGATCCATCACGATTCAACATGCGTTCCGAGAGTAAAGAGCTTAGCATTCTGTTCTCGGATGTGCGCAGTTTCACCACCATTTCTGAAAGTCTGACGCCGCAGCAATTGTCAGATTTGCTCAACGAGTTCTTAACCAGCATGACGACGGTCATTCATGGTTATCATGGCACCATAGACAAATACATGGGTGACTGCGTTATGGCATTCTGGGGTGCGCCGCTGGATAATCCGCAGCATGCGCGCGATGCAGTACAGGCGGGTATGGCGATGCAGGCAGCGCTGACCGAGCTGAACGTCAGCTTCGCCGCTCGGGGCTGGCCGCAATTGCATATCGGCGTTGGCGTAAATACCGGCCGGGTGAGTGTCGGCAATATGGGCTCGAAATTCCGAATGGCTTATACGGTAATGGGTGATGCAGTGAATCTGGCTTCGCGGCTGGAAGGCATTACCAAACAATATGCCGTGCCTATGGTAGTGGGTGAGGGTACCCGTGCAGCATTACCGGAAATGGCATTTATTGAACTGGATCTGGTCAGGGTAAAAGGCAAGCTTAAACCTGTGACGATTTACGAGCCATTGGGGCTGAGTGTTGAACTGGATGCCGGAATAGCCGCATTGGCCAATGCTTTTTCGGCGGTGCTGGTCGATTATCGTGCCCAGGCATGGGATATGGCGGAAGCCAAATTGCATGTGCTGATAGAACAGGCACAATCATTGTCAGCATCGACACTACTCTATCAAATCTATTTGGAACGTATTGACTATCTGCGCCAGCATCCACCGGCTGCGCATTGGGATGGCGTATGGGTATTTGAAAGCAAATGAAGATCACTGTACTCGGATGCAGCGGCGGCATAGGCGGGGGACGGCATACCACCTCGCTACTGGTGGATGACGATATCCTGATTGACGCGGGTAGCGGTGTGACCCAGTTGTCATTGGCGCAGCTCACTGCAATTGATCATGTGTTTATTACCCATAGTCACATGGACCATATTCTGGCATTGCCATTGCTGCTGGATTCCGTAGGTGCAATGCGCGATCGTCCGGTGACGGTTTATGCAATTGATGGCGTGCTGGAGATTTTGCGTGAGCATATCTTTAACTGGCGGGTATGGCCGGACTTTAGTGAAGTGCCGCCAGAGCGCCCGTATCTGCGATATGAAGCGATAGACGTATATCAGCCAGTAAAATTAGGGCAGCGTGCCATTACTGCATTACCGGCTAATCACACGGTCCCTGCGGTTGGTTATCAGCTTGATAGCGGCGATGGTAGCGTTGTTTTTTCTGGTGACACTGGTCCCAATCCGGCGCTGTGGGATTGGATCAATCATATCGATAATCTCAAAGCACTCATTATTGAGACGGCTTTCCCACAGGACGAGCATGGCATTGCTGAGGTGTCCAAACATCTTTCCCCGCAAAGTTTGATTGATGAGCTTGTGCAACTCAAACTCGTTATTCCAATTTATATCACGCATCTCAAGCCAGGGCGTGAAGACACCATCATGCTTGAAATATCAGACTTACATGCTGTTGATAATGTACCTCTGCAGTTGATACAGGGACAGGTTTTCAGTATTTAAATGTGTAAGCCGGTATGCATCGATGTCTTACTTGATGTGGCCAGGATATAAATCAGGTAGCTCCGATGACGTTCTGGCTGCTGGTTTGGTCTTATCAGATAGTGATTTAAGTGCTTCCAGTAAAGCGGCTCCCTCCCATGTTGTGACGGTATAGCAAGCACGATCAAGTTGCTCCAGTAATGATTTCAATTTTTTGTCGTCCAGTCGTTCAGCGATGAATTTGAGTCCGATTGGCGCTTCGTCAGACCAGATAGCGCCAGCCCATTCGATTAGATGAAGTCGCGCTGCATGTGGATTGTTATCTCGACAGGCTTGCTGGAAGGCTTTACGCGCATCAGCAACATGTGTTTTTGTTATGATTGGTTGTGCAGGCTGGGTGTCCCCACTTCCAGGATATTTCGGCTTGCGCAAGGAAGCTCTCCACCATATAAACATCGTGCCTAACCAGAGTACGCCTAAACCCAGGCTGATCCATATCCAAGAAGAGCCGGTCATTGAACTTGCAGTATTTTGCGGTGAAGGTGACAGTTGCGTAGCTGGTTGTGATGCGGTCGTAGCATTTATCTGGCTTGGTGGCGAACCTTCTGCATCGGTAGTTGCGACAGCGGGGAGCACATCCAATGTGTGTGCGGGCAAACTGATTTCGCGCTGGATGTTTTTGGTCGTGTCCCACCAGTACAGTAGCATGGCTGGTATCACATAGTGCCCGGCCTGGCTCGCTATTATGGCAATATTCTGGTCGCGTGTGCTGAGTATGCTATCGCCTTGCACACTGGTATTTAATTTGGGTTGATCTGGGTATGCGCGTAATCCAGTTGGCAGGGACATGTGCTGACTCAGATCCGGTAGCTGGTTTTCTGCAACGCCCAGCGCACTAAGTTGCAAGTGTCTGGTGATGGGTTCCCCAACGCGAATAGATCCACTATCTGGTTGCCAGGTTTGGTCCAACGTTACATTTTGCGCCGGTAACCAATCATGACCAGTAGCCGCAGTGGGACGGGGTCGTACGTTTAAAATAAACGGGTCGCCCTGGATGCGTATTGGACGGGCGGCACCCATCATGCCTGCTAATGGGTTTTGGCCAAATACATTACTAAAAAATGGATCCTGACCAAATGGGTCAGGGGCACGACTATCCGGTGTCAGTGCGTTCAATACGGGGCCATTTAGCTTGATCTGACCGCTGCGTTGCGGAAATAACATGTATTTGCGTTCAATCACCTGATAAGTTTGACCACTGCGAGTTTCAGTCGTCTGTTGATCTTTACCTGTCTGTTGGATTAGCACGTCGTCATTGGGTTCAAATGCCAGGCTTGCCTGATACAACGGCTCGTCAACATAAAGACGTATTATCAGTGTGACAGCGGCCTGGACGAAGGGTTGTTTCTGATCAACTGTAGTGGTGATGAAAGCGTGAGCGGTTTTTTTGCCAGGATTTGTATTTCCTGCCTGCGCAGCATTGTTGTTGTCAGCTACTGTCACAGTGAGTGGAGATGAATATTGCCCATCCCATTGCAGGGCAGGAATGATTATTTTCCCACTGTGTTTAGGCATCAGCATAAAGCTTGACTGAATTTTTGCAGACATCTTCCCATTGGTGATTTGTATGCTGGAACCTGTGCTATTGCCTAATATGTCGAAATTCTGTTTTAAGGGGCTAAGATCAGGTTGCTTATCAGTCTCACCTTCATGTTGCAGGGTCAGTTGAACTGATTCGCCCGACCCAACCTGATTCTGATTCAGCCAAGCGTTGATCATGGCCAAGGCCGGCTGACTCAGAACGGCCATGAACATAGAAATAACGAAAATCCATGCGTGTCTCATTAATTACTTCCTTGCTGTCTTATCATGTGTTCTATCATGAATTTGCGACGTAGCAGCCCACCTGGGTCATCCGGTATACGTCGTAACCATTGTTCCTGTGCGAGTTGTTTTTCACTGATGGGCGTGTTGGACGGTGACACTTCGCGTACTGCTGCTTTATTCGTGTTTGATTTGTTCAAACTAGCTGCAGCATCCTGCTTAGCCTGTGCTGCATCGGTGGTTTGAGGCTGAGCATCCATGTTACTAGCAGGTTTCGCCGGTAGTTCCTGACCGA
Organism: Sulfuriferula thiophila; assembly: GCF_003864975.1. NCBI lineage: Bacteria > Pseudomonadati > Pseudomonadota > Betaproteobacteria > Nitrosomonadales > Sulfuricellaceae > Sulfuriferula > Sulfuriferula thiophila. The sequence continues at coordinate 202,223 of NZ_BHGL01000046.1, read as the reverse complement.
GTTTCTTCGCAGTATTATTGTTTTGCTGAGTGTGCTTGTCCTTGCCAGGTTGACCGTCATTGCCGGATGAGGTCTGATTGGATGGCTGCTGATCTTTGCTGGTTTTCTGGTTAGAACCATTATTTTTATCAGGTGTTGGTTTGTTCTGTTGGTCCTGGTTTTTTGAATTCTGGGAAGATTGATTCTTGTCTGTATCAGACTGATTTTGCTGGGTACTGGTCTGACCATCGTTGCCTTTTTTGTTATCGGATGATGAGTCTTTTTTATCTGCGCCTGGTTTTGGTTGGGATTGTTGCTTTTTTAGTGCCTGAGCGACCAAATTCCGATTATGTCGAGCATCTTTGTTCTTGGGGTCATCACGTAACACAGCATCATAGGCCTTGATTGCATCTTGCAGCTGACCTGCATGAGCCAGCGCATTGCCACGATTATAGTTACTAACACTGTCATTGAAGGCAGCAAGATCACGTGCTGCATGTGGGAAATTACCAGCCTGTAGTTCAGCATAAGCTTTGCGGCGTGGATCATTATAAGTGCTGGCAGCAGTCGCAGCTTTACCTTGTTGCATGAGTTGTTCGCCACGCTGGTCAGCTGTGCGCCACAAACTTTCCCATGTGATCTCTGCATATGCAGATGATGTCCAGACTGTCATCATAATAAGTAGCGTAGCGCGTTTCACAACCATCCCCTTCGCGTTAATAGGGCGGTGATCAGCAGTAGCAAAGGTAATAGCCATATACCCCCATCCAGCCAGTTTTCTACCTTGATGTTTTTCTCTTCTTTGGCTTTTCCGGTCAGTTCTGACTGTGTTTGCAAATTGTGGATGAGTATAGGTAATTGGGCCAGATCCACATAACTGCCACCACCAATGGATGCAAGTTGTTGTAGTTGCTGTGTGTCTACTCGGGCAAGCTTCAATTGGCCTTGCCCATTTTGAGTAAAACCGGTTCCTGCCTGGCTAAGTGGCACACCTGCAGCTGTACCTATTTTCACTACATTGACTGACATGCCTTGTGATTTGAGTTTTTTGGCTGCATCAAATGCTGCGGCTGGGTCAGCGAATCCATCAGTCAGTACGATGATCGCACTGTGAGTGCTGCCACTTTGCTCAGCGAGTTTGGCGGCTTGTATCAGTGCTGGCGCAAGATTATCTCCGGCGCTTGGCATGATGCTCGGATCCAGCGGCGGTAACAGGGCACGTATCGTGGCAACATCTTCAGTCATCGGTGTAACTGTATATGGCTCTTCACTAAATGCTACAAGACCAACCCGTACATCCTTTGCGGCATTGAGTATGTCATCCAGCGCATAACGGGCGCGGGTAAAACGATTCGGTTGCAAATCGGTCGCGGCCATGGAAGGTGACAGGTCCAGCACCAGTGCCCATGCCGTATTGCCGCGATAGGCGATGGATGGCTCCTGCTGCCAACTCGGCCCGGCCAGTGCGAGTATGGCTAGCGTCCATGCGATGGCAAGCCAAGGCCAGGGTGTCCAACGGCGTTGCGTACCTTTGTCCAGAAGCAGGCCAGATAGCAACTCCGGATCTACAATGCCAGCCCAGTCACCATTTTCGTTGTGGCGTCGAGCCAGCCATATCCCTAGCCCCCAGAACAGTGGCAGCGCCAGTAACCAGGCGGGACGAAGAAAATGGAAGTGCTGGATCAATTCCATTTCCGTACTCTCCATAGTACAGCTGGAAGGCTGAGTAGCAGGGCAACGCCCAGTGGCCATGGGAACAGCTCTGTACGAGGACGATACCATTGTTGCGGCGCTGCGCTGGGTTCCAGTTGGTCAATGCGCGCATATACTTTTTCTAGATCAGTGGCATCGGTGGCGCGGAAGTATTCTCCACCAGTCACTTGGGCAATCTGCTTAAGTGTGTCCTCATCCAGATCGCTGCCGCCCATACCAAAGAATCCAGATTGTGCATCAGCACCTACGCCTATGGTGTAAATACGCAGGCCAGCAGTGGCAGCCAGTTTAGCGGCTTCGATTGGCGGCATTGCACCGGCGTTGCTACTGCCGTCAGTGAGTAATATAAGTACCGTATCACCTTTATGGCTGCTTTTATCCGTTCCAGACTGCAACCTTTTAATGGCTAGCCCAATAGCATCGCCTATCGCTGTTTGCATCCCAGCCATGCCTATCATGGCCTCATTCAGAAATTGGTCTACAGTGTGCAGATCGGTAGTGAGTGGTGTTTGTAAATAGGGCTGTGTGCCGAACAATATGAGTCCTACCTGGTCGCCGTATCGGCGGTGAATGAAATCGCCAGCCACCTTTTGTACCACTTGGAGCCGGGTGTAATCGCCAGCCATGTCTTGAGTAGACATTGAACCTGAGACGTCTACCGCCAATAACAGACGCCTGCCTGTGGTAGGAACTGGTTCAGGTTCACCCAACCATTGAGGGCGAACAGCAGCAAATATAAGCAACGACCAAATCAGTATAAACAGCACCTTGCGTGTACGCGACAGGCCACGGACGGCTGACGTTGATGCGTCGCTAACAGTGGCTGCAAAAGGCAAAAACAGGGCGGCGCCACTTGGTTGTGCAGGTGGCAGCCAGTGCCTGAATAACCAGGGTAGTGGCAGGAAGAGGAGCATCCAGGGCCATTCGATATGCATCATTTGTGTCGTCTCAAAAATTGTCTGGCACCTGTTAACCAGCGAATACGGTCAGTTTGTACTTGGCTGCCATAGGCTGCGCGCAACAAACGCTGACCTGTGTCACCAGCTAGATCAGTGGCGCCATGATTAGTAAGAAATGCCAGCCATGCATCACCACTTAAACCAGCGGTCGCTTCTCTGCCGTAGGTAGCAAGTGCGTAGCGGCGCAGCAAAAGCGTTAATTCGTTTGCCAGTTTTAGATCATCTTGCTCATGGTTTTCTAGTAGCTTGAGTTTACGCAAAGCAATGCGTCGGCGTTGATTTGCGGGGCTTTTGTGTAAATATGCCAGCACGCCAGCAATCAAAAGTATTAATACTATCAACACCCACCATCCGGGAGCAGGAGGCCACCAGCTTGGTGGAGGAGGCGCGTGAGCAGGCGCCAGTTGACTGAGCCAGTCTTTATTCATGTTGACCATGTTGGCTCTCGTAGTAAAGGCGGCAAACTATCTGCTACTTGATTTTGAGTGTGCAGACGCGTCAATGGCAGATTGAGGCGCTGGGAAATTTCGTTAAGGCGTTGTTCCCGCGCCGCCCATTTTTTCTGCCATACGCTACGGCTTAGTTCACCATCAAGCCACCAAAGCCGCCCTGGTGTGCCAACCCGGTAATTGCCTGCAGGCAGGCCGGCACTTTCTATAGGGTCAACTAGCCACAATAAACGGCAATCATTGTGAAAAGACATACCAGATAAGGTGATTTCAACTTGTTCATCCACATCACTGAAATCACTTAGTATAAGTACCAGGCTGCCCGGTTGAAGTAGGGGTTGCAATGAGTTTAAGGTGTCTTTTAAGCCGTTTTTATTCGTCTCGCCAGGCTCACGTGGCTGAGCATCAATTAGCGCCTGAAGCACAGGTAGTACGCCAGCTTCTCTGGCGCGAGGAGGAAATATAACGGGTAAACCTTCATCATTGGCAATGATTGCGCCAAGACGATCTCCACCAAGCGTGGCAACCCACGCAAGCAAGGCTGCCGAACGCAGTAGCAGCGCTGATTTAAGCTGATGACGGCTACCGAAAAATAGCCCCGGGTGTAAATCTACTACCAGCCAGACAGGGCGTTCACGTTCCTCACGGAACAGTTTGGTATGGAGTTGTCCTCGTCTAGCTGTGACGCGCCAATCAATGTTGCGGGCGTCATCGCCGGGCGCATATAGACGCACCTCTTCAAACTCCAGGCCGCGACCTCGTTGAGCACTGCGATGCCCTCCCTGTAGACGTGCTAAAGCGGGTCGGTGTGCATGTAAGCTGAGTCCATGCGCGGCACCACGTAGAGTGACCAGCTCGGCAATGTCGGGCAGTATCATGGTGCGGGAACCTGACGTAGTAATTCATTCACGCAATCTTGCGAAGTGATACCTCGAGCCTGGGCTGTGTAATTAAGCAATAAGCGGTGCCGTAATGCATCAGGAGCGATGGCTTGAACATCTTCCGGGCTAACATAATCACGTCCATCCAGCCACGCCAGTGCACGTGCTCCTCTTTCCATGGCAATGGCAGCACGGGGGCTAGCACCCCAGCGTAGCCATTCAGCAAGCTTGGCGCTGTACTGTGCCGGGATGCGCGTGGCTTCGACCAGCGCAGCAATATATTCGGCAACCGAGTCGGCTAATGTGAGATCGAGTATTTCCCGGCGTGCAGTAAAGATTGTTTCCTGTGGCAATGGATTGGCAGGTACCGGTAATTCCTGTGCATCCCTGGTCTCGCGTCGGGACAGTGCCATGATACGAAGCGTGGTCGCGCGATCAGGATAGTCAACTAGCGTGTGCAGCATGAAGCGATCCAGTTGCGCCTCAGGTAATGGGTAGGTGCCTTCATGTTCAATCGGGTTCTGGGTTGCCATCACCAGAAATAGGCGGGGGAGGAGATAGGTAGCTGAACCAACACTAATTTGATGTTCGCCCATCGCTTCGAGTAAGGCAGACTGCACTTTGGCGGGAGCACGATTGATTTCATCGGCAAGTATCAGGTTGTGAAACAAGGGACCTGGTTGGAAATGGAAAGTGCCCTGTTCAGGACGATAGATGTCCGAGCCCGTCAGGTCAGACGGCAACATGTCAGGCGTAAATTGTAAGCGCCGGAAATCAGCCATCAAACCATGCGCCAAGGCTTTGACCGCCCGAGTTTTGGCTAACCCTGGCGGCCCCTCTACCAGCAAGTGACCATCTGCAAGCAGTCCCACTAACAGACGTTCGACCAGATTTTCCTGACCCAGTATTTGATCGTTTAGATAGGTGCGCAGCCCGATAAGCGCAGCATGTGCTGCTGATGTTTGAAGTGGGATTGAGGCGTCCATCGTGAGTCCTTCATGTGCTGTTCTGTATGTGATAAAGAATGATATTAATTTCAGAAGTTCCATATGAATGATTTCTGGATACTGAATCTGGTTGATTTCACCAGATAAGTTTGCTCGTTTAATGCCACAAAGTACGTGCACCGTATCGGTGCCTATCCTGATTAATGCTCTATTTTAATGCGTAGCTGAATTGAAGTTATGGAAGATACCAAACCAGTGTGTAAATAAATGCATGAAAATAATGAATTAAATATTTGGCACGCAATTTGCTAAATTGTTTTCAAGAGAGGCGCAGTTGTCGATGTCGCCTTTGTCATTAGGGCATCTAGGGTTCCGATTCCAGCAATGGGGTGTCTGGTCCGAGAGTTGTCCGGTCTCAGTTAGCTGGGATTCCACGGAGGGATAAAAGCCCGGGAGGTTGCGATCTGTTGTCGCTTCAGCCTCTCGCTATTTAATCCTTCAAGGAGTCGCAGTTATGTCGCCAAACCGTGGATACACCCAACTGTTCATTGTATTCCCAGTGTCGTTAATTGAGCGGCAGGGGTGAATATGTCAGCGACCAATCAAAACTCCATCCAAATCACAGCGCGTAAACGCAAGCTGTGGACGATTCGTGGTTATTTGAACCGCAGGGAATTCCTGTTTTTTGCTGCCATAGGGTTGATCACACCCTTCGTCGGGTGGTGGTTACTGGCGAATAGCGGGGTGATGGATAAGGTATTTCTGCCCAGCCCTATGGATGTGCTGACACGCGTATATCACTGGTTTGAAGATGACAATCTCATGGGTGATGCCTGGATCAGTATCTATCGGGTTACGGTGGGTTTTCTTATGTCGGCAGTGATCGCTGTGCCGTTGGGCGTGATGATTGGTACGTATCGACCCATGCAGGCTTTGTTTGAGCCATTGACCGATTTTATTCGTTATATGCCTGCAGTTGCTTTCATTCCGTTAGTCATGTTGTGGGTAGGTATAGATGAAGGCTCGAAGATAGCCATTATCTGGATCGGTACTTTCTTTCAGATGGTATTGATGGTCGCAGAGGATATCCGTCGCGTACCCATGGCGCAGATTGAAGCAGCGCAGACCATGGGCGCCGGCAGTGAAGAAATCGTATCGCTGGTCGTCTTCCAGTCTGCCAAACCGGCCTTGCTCGATACCATGCGTATTACCATGGGCTGGGCCTGGACGTATCTGGTGGTGGCTGAAATGGTGGCAGCCAACTCAGGCCTGGGCTATGCCATCCTCAAGGCGCAGCGTTTCCTGCAAACGGACAAGATTTTTGCCGGCATTATTCTGATTGGGCTGATCGGGCTGGTAATGGATCAACTGTTCCGTCTCTTGCATCGCAAGAGTTTCCCCTGGTTATATAACAAATAGGCGAATGAACATGGCCAACAAAATTCAAATTAGTGCTGCTGGCAAGGTTTTCAGTACAGACAAGCAGGATGTGGTGGCTTTGCAGGATATAAATCTGTCCATCGGTGCCAACGAATTCGTCACCTTTGTCGGTGCTTCAGGCTGCGGTAAATCCACCTTATTGCGCTGCATCGGTGGGCTGGAAACGCTCAGCTCAGGTGAAATCAAGGTGAATGATAAAGCCGTGCAAGGCCCCGGCGTGGACAGAGCCATGGTGTTTCAGAACTACAGTCTCTATCCGTGGCTATCCGTGGTCGATAACATCAAATTCAGTCGGCGTCTGAAGGTCAACCGTGAAGGCGCGACCTCCGCTGAAGTTGAGGTGGCGTCAGGCCGTGCTGATGCGCTGTTATCACTGATGGGGCTGGCGCATGCAGCCAAGGCTTACCCCAACCAGCTTTCTGGCGGTATGCAGCAGCGCGTGGCGATAGCACGTGCCTTATTGCCCAAGCCGGAGATTTTGTTGATGGATGAGCCGTTTGGTGCACTGGATGCGCAGACGCGGGAAGTCATGCACGATTTGATTCTGCATTTGTTCAATCTGGAAAAAACCACCATCGTGTTCGTGACTCACGATGTGGAAGAAGCCATTTATCTTGGTCAGCGTATCGTGCTGATGGCGCCACGTCCTGGGCGTATCGACACGATTTACGATGTGCCGTTGCCGGATAAGCGTAATCAGGAGATGAAACTGTCGCCTGAGTTCATTGCGTTAAAGAAGGAAATCCTGACCCGTATTCGGGAAACTTCCGGCATGCACACAGATACGGATTTGCTGGAACGTATGACCCGGCAGGCCGAAAGCAGCGAAGCAGTCTAGTTGCAAGTATTAACCAGCATAAGAGGATAGCAATATGAAATCAGCAAATACAACATACAGTCCAGATAGTGTGATGTGGGAAGAAGTTATTCCCGGTGGCGCGCATTGGTCATTTAATGTGAAACGTGGCACCACGTTGCGCGTTACTGATATCGAAGGCGGAGCCAACCTGTCGGTGCTGTTTTACAGCCAGGATGAAAAACTGGAGCGTTACAACATGGCCGATACGCTCAAGGCGCAACATACCGCGCACCTGACCAAGGGCTTTGTATGCTATTCGGACATGGGCCGCGTGCTGTGTTCCATCACCGAGGATAGTTGCGGCTGGCATGACACGGTATGCGGCATGACTGACGCTGCCCAGGTGCTGGCCAAGTACGGCGAAGCGCGTTACCAGACTCACTTGAATGCGATGTATCGCAATGGTCGTGACAGCTTTTTGATCGAGCTCGGCAAGTGGGGTCTGGGCAAGCGCGACATCGTGGCAAATATCAATCTGTTCAGTAAAGTCAGTGCTGATGAAGACGGCAACTTGATGTTCCAGCCCGATAACTCAGTAGCGAGTGATTATATTGATCTGCGCTTTGAAATGGATACGCTGGTTGTACTTGCGGCTACCCAGCACCCACTGGATCCGAATCCGCAATATCAGCCTAAGCCGGTAAAGCTCACCGCATGGCATTCTGAATTGCCTGGTGCTGATGATTATTGCCGCAATTTCCGTCCGGAAAACCAGCGCGGCTTCTATAACACTGAATTGTTGTACCGTTGAGAGGGGCTCTAAAATGGCTATCGTAGAAAGTAAATTTGATCCTAAAGACGCGGTGTACGACGAAATCGTGCCTGCAGGCGAACCATGGTTGCATGAGGTCAAAAAGGGGCAAACATTCCGCATTCTGGATCTGGAAGGCAATCAGGCCGTCGATACCCTGTTTTATAACGCACATGAGTCCACTGACCGTTACAGCGCGGTTGATACCATACGCGCGCAGGGCAATCTCTATCTGACCGCTGGCTCCAAGCTATTGTCCAGTGAGGGTAACGTGCTGGTAACCATTACTGCGGATACCTGTGGGCGTCACGACACGCTGGGCGGTGCCTGCGCGGCGGAGAGTAACAGCGTGCGCTATGAAACTGGCAAAAAATTCATGCACAGTTGCCGCGACAGTTTCCTGCATGCGCTAGGCCATTGCAATTGTCATATGGACAAGCGCGACCTCACCAGCAATGTCAATTTTTTCATGAACGTGCCAGTGACCCCAGAAGGCAAGCTGACGTTTGAAGACGGCATTTCCGCTCCGGGTAAATACGTGGAAATGCAAGCCGAGATGGATGTGATGGTGCTGATTTCGAACTGCCCGCAGTTGAATAACCCATGTAATGGCTATAACCCGACACCAGTTCAGTTGCTGATCTGGAATTGAGATGGCTGCAGGACGACCTGCAATAACAAAAATAATGATGGGACGACCCGTCATGGAATGGAAAGAACACCATGTTTGATAAAGGACTGATAGCTAATCGCGGTGCCATTGCTTGCCGCATTATCCGCACACTGAAAAAGCTGGGAATACGCTCGGTTGCCGTCTATTCGGAAGCCGATGCGCATTCGCTGCATGTAGCACAAGCGGATGAAGCGGTGTGTATAGGGCCAGCCCCTGCCGCTGAAAGCTATCTGCGCGCAGAAAAAATACTCGAAGTCGCGAAACAGACGGGTGCACAAGCCATCCATCCTGGCTACGGCTTCCTCTCTGAAAATGCCGCTTTTGCTGAATCCTGTGCTGCCTCTGGCATCGTATTCATCGGCCCAACACCAGATCAGATGCGCCGTTTTGGCCTCAAGCATACTGCCCGTGAAATCGCTGAGCAGAATCAGGTGCCTTTATTGCCGGGTAGCGGTCTGCTGGCCGATGCTGGACATGCGCAGGCTGAAGCCGCACGCATTGGTTATCCGGTCATGCTCAAAAGCACGGCAGGTGGCGGCGGTATCGGTATGCGCCTGATCTGGAGTGCGGATGAGCTGGTTGAGGCATTCCAGTCGGTAGCGCGTCTTGCCAGCGCCAACTTCAAGGATGCCGGTATCTATCTGGAAAAATACGTCGAGCAGGCACGCCATATTGAAGTGCAGATTTTTGGCGACGGCAAAGGCAATGTGGTTGCACTGGGTGAGCGCGATTGTTCGGTGCAGCGCCGTAACCAGAAGGTGATAGAAGAAACCCCCGCGCCAGGATTAACGGACGCTCAGCGTGCGCGTTTGCTGGCGACTGCCGTACAACTGGGCAAGGCAGTGAATTATCAGTCGGCCGGTACCGTCGAGTTTGTCTACGATGCGCAGAATGGCGAGTTCTATTTCCTTGAAGTAAATACACGTCTGCAGGTAGAACATGGTGTCACCGAGCAAGTAACGGGTATAGATCTTGTGGAATGGATGGTACGTCAGGCTGCGGATGATCTGCCTGCGCTGGATAGCATAATCATTGCACCTCGTGGCGCGTCGATCCAGGTGCGCCTATATGCTGAAGATCCTGGCAAGAATTTTCAGCCATCCAGCGGCGTGTTGACGGAAGCAGTTTTCCCAGACAGCGCCCGTGTTGACACCTGGGTAGAGCGTGGTAGCACCATACCGCCATTTTACGACCCAATGGTGGCAAAAATCATCGTCACTGCTGATGATAGAGAGCAGGCGATTGCCAAAATGCAAGGTGCGCTGGACGACACTCGTATAGCGGGTATTGAATGCAATCTGGATTACCTGCGTCAGATCATCCGAGATCATGTGTTTGTTGAAGGTAAACAGACCACGCGCTACCTGAATGCATTGCATTATCTGGCTGCGACTATCGATGTGCTGGAGCCCGGCGTGCAGAGCAGTATTCAGGATTATCCTGGGCGCCAGGGTTACTGGGACGTGGGCGTGCCGCCCTCAGGGCCGATGGACGCGCTGGCATTCCGTCTGGGTAACCGCTTGCTGGGTAATGATGATAACGCTGCCGGGTTGGAGTTAACCGTAGCTGGCCCAACATTGCGCTTTAACCGCGATAGCGTGATAGCCCTGACAGGTGCAGCTATGACTGCCGAACTGGATGGCGAGGCGCTGGAATTCTGGCGCGCGTTGTCAGTCAAGGCCGGTAGCGTGTTGCGCCTGGGCAGCATCCAGGGTGATGGCTGCCGTAGTTATCTGACCGTGGCGGGTGGTTTTGACGTGCCGGATTATCTGGGCAGTAAATCGACATTTACTCTGGGGCAGTTCGGCGGCCATGCTGGTCGTACGTTGCGCGTCGGCGACGTGCTGCATCTGGGTGCAACATCTGTCGCGGTGCCAGTCGATACGGTGCTGGATAGCGCGTTGATCCCTGAATACCACAGCCATTGGGAAATCGGCGTGCTCTACGGTCCACATGGTGCACCGGATTTCTTTACCGATGCTGATATCGACATGTTTTTTTCTACCGACTGGGAAGTGCATTACAACTCCAGTCGTACCGGGGTGCGCCTGATCGGACCCAAGCCACAATGGGCACGGACCGATGGCGGCGAAGCGGGCTTACATCCTTCCAATATTCACGACAATGCCTATGCTATCGGCGCGGTCGACTTTACTGGCGATATGCCGGTCATACTGGGGCCGGATGGCCCTAGTCTGGGTGGTTTCGTTTGCCCTGCAACCATAGTGCAAGCTGAATTGTGGAAAATGGGACAGTTGCGTCCAGGCAATACCGTGCGCTTCAAGCGTATCGGGCTGGCTGAGGCTATGCAGCGTGAGTTGGCTCAGGACTCAGCTATCAAGACTCTGGCAGCCACAGTAACAGCTGATGCTGATACTGCCGGCTTGGCAACATCTACGCCAGTATTGCATCGTATTGAAGAACAGGACGGCCAGGTTGCTGTGACCTATCGTCCTGCTGGCGACAAATACCTGCTGGTGGAATACGGCCCGCTGGTGTTGGATATTAACCTGCGCTTCCGCGTGCATGCGCTAATGACCTGGCTGCAACAGAAGAATGTGCCAGGTATCATTGATCTGACTCCTGGTATTCGTTCGCTGCAGGTGCATTACAACAATCAGTTACTGCCGCTGCCGGAATTGATGGCTGCACTGACCGAGGCGGAATCTGCACTGGCTAATATCGAAGATCTGGTCGTGCCTGCGCGTATCGTGCATTTGCCATTGTCGTGGGATGACCCATCTACTCGTCTGGCCATAGAAAAATACATGCAATCGGTGCGTAAGGATGCGCCATGGTGCCCAAGCAATATTGAGTTCATTCAGCGTATGAACGGGCTGGACAGCATCGAACAGGTGAAAGAAATCGTATTCAATGCCAGCTATCTGGTGATGGGTCTGGGTGACGTCTATCTTGGCGCACCAGTCGCCACGCCACTGGATCCGCGGCATAGACTGGTAACGACCAAGTACAACCCGGCACGTACCTGGACGCCGGAGAATGCGGTGGGTATCGGCGGCGCCTACATGTGCGTATATGGCATGGAAGGTCCTGGCGGATACCAGTTTGTCGGTCGCACCATACAGATGTGGAACCGTTACAAGCAGACTGCTGATTTCATCGACGGCAAACCATGGCTGCTGCGCTTCTTTGACCAGATTCGTTTCTATCCAGTGTCGGAAGATGAGTTGCTGAAACTGCGCGAAGACTTTGTCGCGGGTACGTTTAAGCTCAAGGTGGAAGAAACGACATTCAGCCTGCGCGAATACAACACATTCTTGCAAGATAACGATACCGCTATCGCTGCGTTTCGGGAGAAGCAGCAGATCGCTTTCAATGCAGAGCGTGAGCGCTGGAAGGCAAATGGACAGGCAGATTATGCGTCCGATGTTACGGTAGCCGAAGCGTCAACCGATAGCGAGCTGGATTTGCCACCTAACAGTCGTGCCGTCGCCGGGCATGTGGCCGGGAATATCTGGAAGATAGAAGTGGCCGAGGGTGACATGGTGCAAGCGGGGGATACTCTGCTGATCATTGAATCGATGAAAATGGAAATCAACGTGGTGGCGCCGTCCGCCGGAAAAGTGATCCGTCTGTACTGTCGTGAAGGCAGCCAGATTTCGGCTGGTCAAGACTTACTGGTGATACAGGGGGAATAATATGGAAAATTTGAGTCTGGATATTACCAATCTGCGCGCACTTTATAGCAGTGGCGCGTTGACACCGCGTGGTCTGATCGACGTAGTGCTGGCACGTACTGCCGGGAATAATGAAGACCATGCCTGGATCTATCAATTATCCGCTGAGCAACTCTATGCGTATGCGGATGCGCTGGCAGACAAGGATCCGGCACAGTTGCCGTTATACGGTATTCCGTTTGCGATCAAGGACAATATTGATCTGGCTGGCGTGCCGACTACGGCTGCGTGTCCGGAATTTGCCTATACGCCTGAGCAAAGTGCCGCAGTCGTGCAACGGTTGATTGATGCGGGTGCTATTCCTATTGGAAAAACTAATCTGGATCAGTTTGCAACTGGACTTAATGGTACCCGATCGCCTTACGGCGCCTGTCGTAATACGTTTGATCCAGAATATATCTCTGGCGGTTCCAGTGCTGGTTCAGCAGTTTCCGTTGCCAAAGGCTGGGTCAGTTTCAGTCTGGGAACTGATACCGCCGGCTCAGGGCGCGTGCCTGCAGCATTCAATAATCTGGTCGGGCATAAACCTACCTGTGGCTGGCTATCGACGACCGGGATGTTGCCAGCTTGCCGTTCACTGGATGTGGTATCGGTATTTGCGCTGACTGCAGAAGATGCGGAAAGAGTAGTCGCGGCTGCTGCCAGTGCCGATGAAAGCGATATTTATTCACGTAAAGTTGAAGCGCATGGTTTCGATTTTGGCAGGGCAGCAACATTTCATTTCGGTGTGCCGCGCGCAGAACAGTTGCGGTTTTTCGGTAATGCCGAAGCCGAACGGCTGTTTGGTGAAGCGGTGGTGCGATTGCAGTCGCTGGGTGGTTTGGCAGTTGAGATTGATCTGGCGCCCTTCCTTGAAGCCGCGCGACTATTGTATGACGGTCCCTGGGTGGCGGAGCGTTATGTAGCACTCAAGGATTTTTTTGATGCACATGCCGATAAAGTGTTTCCACCCGTGCGGGAAATCATCGGCGGCGCCGCACGCTATTCCGCAGCGGATGCTTTTGCCGGCCAATACCGTTTGCGCGAACTGAAGCAGCAGGCTAATAAGGTTTGGGACGTAGTGGACTGTCTGATAACACCAACGGCAGGGACAATATATACCATCGCCGAGATGCAGGCCGACCCGATCAAGTTAAACTCAAATCTTGGTTATTACACTAACTTCATGAATCTGTTTGATTATGCGGCGGTGTCAGTGCCTGCCGGATTCCAACAGGATGGTCTGCCATTTGGCGTAACACTGGTCGCACCCACACATCAGGATGCGCCGTTGCTGCATCTGGCAGCGCGTAGCCAGCAGGCAGTAGCAACACCGCTAGGGGCGACTGGCATCGCTCAGCCAGTACCTGCAGCATTGCCAGCGTTATTGCCATCGGGACAGATACGCGTTGCCGTATGTGGTGCACATTTATCCGGCTTACCGTTGAATTGGCAGCTCACTCAGCGTGGCGCACGATTGGTGCAAACCACGACCAGTTCACCAGACTACAAATTCTATGCGCTACCTGGCGGACCTCCATATCGTCCGGGTATGGTACGCGTCAAACCGGGCGAGCAGGGTGGTGCAATTGCAGTTGAGGTGTGGGAAATGCCGGCACGCGAATTCGGCTCATTTGTAGCAGGTATCCCTGCGCCATTAGGCATAGGGACAATTACGCTGGCGAATGGCGAGTCAGTATTAAGCTTTGTTTGCGAAAGTTATGCGGTAGTGGATGCGGTGGATATTACTCACTTGGGTAACTGGCGTGAGTATCTGAATACAAAATAAATGTTGCCGTGCTGCATATGCGGTTCTTACTTTAAGTTGCGAAAGGGAACGAAATAATGACGATACCTACTCAGCCAGCCAATATTGGCTATGACGTTGAAGCATTGGCCGCTGCTGGCGTGGAATTCATGCTGGCCAGCTATGTGGATATCCATGGCGTATCCAAGTCTAAAATGGTGCCGATTGCTCATTACAAGCGCATGATGTCCGGTTCCGAGTTATGCACGGGTGCAGCGCTGGAAGGTGTGCCGCAGGATGTTAGTGATGAGGAAGTTGCCTCACATCCCGATCCTGCTTCATGCAAAATTCTGCCTTGGGATAAAGAAATTGCCTGGTTTGCCAGTGACTTATGGACGAAAGGTAAACCTTTTTCAGCGTGCAGCCGCACCATACTTAAAAATGTAGTGGCTAAGGCAGATGCCATGGGTTATCGCATGAATCTGGGCATGGAAGCTGAATTTTTTGTGCTGAAAGATGACGCGGATGGCGGCTACTCACCGCTGTCGACACGCAATCATCTGGAAAAACCAGCCTACGATGTTTCGCGTCTGCTGGATAACATGGACTGGATGCGGGAACTGGTCAAATCCATGAATCAGTTTGGCTGGGACGTGTATTCGCTGGACCATGAAGATGGTATTGGTCAATTTGAAATTGATTTCAAATATTTCGATGCGCTCACCATGGCGGATAATTTTGTGTTCTTCCGACTGATGGCGAATGAAATTGCGCGCCGTCACGGCGGTTTCGCCAGTTTTATGCCTAAGCCTTATGGCGACCGAGCCGGCAGTGGCGCGCATTTCAATATGTCGCTTGCGGATAAGGTAACAGGCAAGAATCTGTTTGAAGCTGAAGATGATCCACGTGGCTGCAATTTATCTAATCTGGGTTATCAGTTTATGGCTGGTGTGCTGAAACATTTGCCGGCGATATGTGCAGTGGTTGCACCGACGGTGAATAGCTACAAGCGTCTGGTATTGCGTGGCAGTATGTCCGGCTTTACCTGGGCGCCGGTATTTGCCTGCTATGGTGATAACAACCGTACCAACACACTGCGCATCCCCAAAGGTGGTGGCCGTATCGAACTGCGTGCAGCAGACAGTGCATGTAACCCCTACCTCGGCGCAGCCATGGTGCTGGCGGCGGGGCTGGAAGGTATAGAGCAGCAGCTGGATCCGGGTGAACCGCATACCGAAAATATGTACCTGAAAACTCCGCAAGAACTAGATGCTATGGGCGTGAAAATGTTGCCGCAGTCGTTGAAAGAGGCGATAGACATGTTCAAGCAGGACGAACTGTCCAAAGCGGTATTCGGGGAAAGCATGTTTACTACCTGGATAGATTACAAGAGCGAAGAATGGATACGCTATAACAACCACGTGAGTGATTGGGAAAAAGCGCGTTATTTGAAACTGTTCTGATTATGGACGTCCAGCAGTTACATATTGGTGATGTTGTCCTGCAGAGTGGCGAAACCCTGCATGACGCCTGGCTCAGCTACGCTACCTGGGGCAAGCTGAATGAGCAGGGCGATAATTGCATCCTGTTTCCCACTTATTACACCGGGACGCATCTATCCAATGCCCGCATCATCGGTGAACAGCGTGCGCTGGATCCGGAAAAATGGTTTATCGTCGTGCCTAATTTGATCGGTAACGGTTTGTCCATTTCCCCCAGCAACACGCTGGAACGCTATCAGGGTGGTGGGTTTCCCAAGGTAACGGTTTACGACAATGTTGCCTGTCAGAAACTGTTACTGGACAAGCTCGGGGTCAGCACGCTGAAGCTGGTGCTAGGTTGGTCAATGGGTGCGGTACAGGCTTGGCATTGGGCCGTGTTGTATCCGGATATGGTGCAGAATCTGTTACCAGTCTGCGGTGCCACCCGATGCTGGCCATACAATCAGCTGTTTCTGAAAGGGGTGAGGGCAGCACTGGAAATGGATCCCACCTTTGCCGGTGGTTATTATGTAGAACCGCCAGCCAAGGGCCTCAGGGGGTTTGGCCGGGTGTATATGCCTTGGGCCTACTCAGCCGAGTTCTTTCGCGAGCAGCGGTTCAAGGAGATCGGTTTCGCTACGCAAGATGATTTGCTGGAGGACTGGGAGCTGGATCATCTGGGCTGGGATGCCAACAATCTGTTAGCCAAATTGTGGGCGTGGGAGCAAGCAGATATCAGCGCTCATGAGAAATTTGGCGGTGATCTGGCGTTGGCATTGTCGCAAGTAACGGCGAAGACCATAGTCATGCCATGTGACCACGATCAGTATTTTACGCTGGCAGAAAATACTATCGAGGCTAGTCTTACCCGCGATGCGGAGCTGCGGCCGATCTATTCTTCCGCTGGGCATTGCGCTGGCTCGCCTGGCAGGTTTGCCAAGGAAAGTGCTTATATTGAGGCCGCTATTAAGGAGTTGCTAGGTTAGTAGTGCAGAATTGTTGATCAGAAGAACAGGACGGATCAACGATCCAGCGGCGTGAGAGCACGCCGTTCCATGCGTGCTCATGTTGTATACATCCGTTTTTTGCCTGAACTATTGCTGCCCATGTTGATTCTGTGAATAGTGGCTCACCTTCGCGAAATGGCAAGGTGGATAGCTGGATTTCCCACGGTATATTGCCTTTGGCAACTCGGCCGAATGAAATTTCGAAGTCCATAAGCTCGTACAGATTGAGTTGATCCGGCGTTGCTTCTGACAATATGCGATCCAGTGTTGCGGATGTCGGCAGTGCGCTGACACGGTCCCGGGCAAAGATGAAATAATCACCGGTTACCACCAGTATGCCTGTTTGCGGTTGTGCTGGGCTTCGTTCCAGATTTGTTTCCTCGAATCTAAATGCGTAATTGTCCCCAAGACTGTCCGGTAAGCGTTCCCAAATTTCGGCATAATTGGTAGCTGCCCCGGTCTCCAGTATGCGGTTGCCGGTAAACGTCATGTACCCCATATCCTGTCTGTCTCTGGGTGGGTGGTAATCAATATGGCGCAGCCACTGACAGCTATTGCCTGCAACTATGGTTTCGCCAGCAAAGCCTTTTTGGCGTGCCAATAGCGTTAACTCATCCCGGGAAAAATCGTGTAATGATTTTTTGTCTTTAAAAGCGGGCCGATCGGCAGGAATGCGGATATCTGCATGTAGCACAGCAGACTGTAACCAGTAAACATGGCTGCTATTATCGATTTCGTCCTCGGTTTCCAGATGTTTGCGTTGCCAGGCACCCACGTAATGTTCGGGTACAGTAAGCACTGCACTCAAGATGTTTCTGCCATTTGTTTATGGAGTAATAATTCCAGATGGTATGCCGGCACTGGGCGGCTGAAGTAATAGCCCTGAATTTCATCACAGTTATGTTCTTGCAGGAAGGTATAATTTGCCAGGGTTTCTACACCCTCAGCCACCACTTTGAGACCGAGTTCATGCCCTAAGGTAATGATGGCGCGGACTATGGCTGCATCATCCGGACTGGTGTCGATTTCCTGTACAAAGCTTTTATCAATTTTAAGGTGATTGACCGGGAAGCGCTTTAAATAACTCAGGCTCGAATAGCCTGTACCAAAATCATCGATGGCCAATTCCACACCCAGTGTTTTCATTGCGGTGATGGCAACATTGATGCGTTCCGCATCCTGCATAAAGAATGATTCAGTAAGCTCCAGTTCCAGGTAGCGGGAATTGAGACCTGTTTGCCTGAGCGCATTGGTCACCGCATCAATCAAGCCCGGTTGACGGAATTGGATTGGGGACAGGTTTACCGAGACACTGATGGGCGGCAACCCGGCTTCCTGCCAGCTTTTATTTTGCCGGCAAGCCTCATTCAATATCCACTCACCCATAGGTACGATCAGGCCGGTTTCTTCTGAAATGGGGATGAAGTTATCCGGTGAAATTAGCCCTTTCTCCGGATGTTGCCAACGGATAAGCGCTTCTGCGCCAACTATCTTACCGCTACTGACATCAACACGTGGCTGATAAAAGACACGAAATTCTTCGCGTTCCACAGCACGACGCAGATCATTGGCTAATTCAAGGCGTTCAGTAACTGCCTGATTCAATTCTGGTGTGTAGAAGTGGAACGTGTTTTTACCCGCATCTTTCGCTTCGTACATGGCGATGTCCGCGCATTGCAACAATATATCGGCCGAGTCGCCATCGCACGGGTAGCAGCTAATACCTATGCTGCAGCTTAACGAGTATTCATGGCTCTCATCTGTCCAGGGCTGGGCAATCATTTCCAGTAAACGCCGAATGATATGGGTAACACCAGGTTCATCCAGTTGTTCAGTCAACACCAGTACAAACTCATCGCCACCCAAGCGGGCAACCGTATCCTGATTGCGGATACAGCTACTCAGTCGGGATGCCATTTCCAATAATAACCGGTCACCGACATGATGCCCCAGACTGTCATTGATCAGCTTGAAATTGTCCAGATCCACGAACACGACAGCCACTTTCTGTGTTTCGCGCTTGGCTCTGCTGACCGCCCGCTCTATCCTGTCCATGAGCAGCATACGGTTAGGCAAACCTGTCAGAATGTCGTGGCTGGCCTGGTATTGCAATTCTTCTTCATGCTGTTTGCGCTCAGTGATATCAACTACAGTGCCTTCGTAAAATAGCACTACGTCATTCACGTCTTTGACCGCGCGTGCATTTTCTGAAATCCAGATAATGCTGCCATCCTGCCGATAAACCTGAGACTCAAAGTTACGTACATTGCCTGATTCATACATGAGCCGTACGAATTCGTCGCGGCGCGACTGGTTAACATAGAGTTGATGCCGAATATCCTGCAATGCAGCGATCATGGCATCAGGGTTGGGGTAGTTGTATATGCGCGCCAATGCGGGGTTGGCATCTATATAACGTCCGTTAGGCGTAGTTTGGAAGATGCCTTCAGTGGCGTTTTCAAAAATGCTGCGATAGCGTCGCAGGGCTTCATGCAAGGCTTTATTGGTGGAAATTCTGTCAGTAATATCCTGGATAAAACCTTCGATAGCAATGCGCTGCACGTTGTGATCGAAGACGCCAACGCCGCGTTCTGATACCCAGCGTATGGAACCGTCGGCACGGATGATGCGATATTCCACTTCATAGTTATTCTGCTCATTGAGCGCGGCGTGAATTGCCGAATTTACGCGCGCAAGGTCGTCTGGATGGGTGATCTGCCCATAGGAAATGCGGTTGTCGAAAATCAGTTCATCTGGCCGGTATCCAGTTAATTTCAGGCAGCCCTCACTGACAAATTCCATCATTCCTAGCTCATCGACCCCGCAACGATAAATCATGCCCACCAGATCGCTGGTAATGGTATTGATCAGTCGTGTCGTATCCAGCCCCCCTGTCGGTTTGGATAGAGTATTCTGCGGTTTGGATTTAACAACATTCAGGAATGGTATCGACATGGGGGGCCTATTCATGAAATTTTGGGAATTGGTTCAGGGTACGCCAGAAGCTGATATCGTGATTTGGCCACAGAATCGCGTTTTCATCTGTTGCCAGGGCTTTGAGTTTGCGTATGCTGGCGATGGCCTGATCTTCCTGCTCTTGCCAGCACAGTCCCGGCGGGACTTCGTCCGTAATGTTTTCAGATAGATCTGCTGCATCGCCACATAAGATGACTGGCGGGCCTTTCGGCAATTCTATCCACAGTGACATGTGCCCTGCGGTGTGGCCGGGCGTGGATATGGCGCGTACTCCTGGGGCCACATCGTATTCGCCATTCATTATTTTCCAGGGATACTGCCCAGTGAAGTCATCCGGGAAGTAGGCTATGTCCAGACCGCTTTTCGCAGCTTCCATTTCATTATGCTGTACGTGTACTTCGGTACCGCAGACATCGCATAAGCCACCGGCATGATCAAAGTGCAAATGGCCGATAAAGACCACATCCACATCGGCAGGTGTCAGACCCATACGGGCCAGGTGGGCAGGAAGCCGCTGTGACTCATCCATTTCCGGTGGGCCGAAGGGGAATATCTCCGGATCGTAATAATGCTGTTGCTGCTTTTTATCCGCAATTTTGTGATAGTCACAACCAACGTCATACAGGATGCGACCATTTGCGGTTTCCAGCAGATAGGCCAGAATAGGCGCTTCAATGATTTGCCCTTGACCACGTCCACGCGTGGAGAGCGACTTGTCATAATGGTGGGTGGCCGTCAGCAGCGGCCAGAGTTTTTTAACTTGCGTCATCGTCGTGATGTTCCTGTGATGATGCTCTCATCATTTTCAGCAGCGTATCTGTGCTGACCACTGTGCCGAAGATACCGCCTTCAACGGCGATCATGGCCAGGCTGGCTTTATGTAGCTCCGGGTAGGCTGAACCACAGCCATCGCTGACAGTGATGCAGTCATAGCCTCGGTCTACGGCTTCCCTCAGCGTGGATTGAACGCACACTTCAGTGGTGACTCCTGTCAGGATTAATTGCCGGATATCCTGGTTACGCAACATGATGTCCAGATCGGTCTGGTGGAAGGCGCTGTAGCCGGGTTTGTCGATGACTGGCTCGCCAGCATGAGGGGCAAGCTCATCAATGATGTCATGCCCATATTCGCCCCGGATCAGTAATCTGCCCATCGGCCCAACAGAGCCGATAGGGGCACCAGCATTTGTGCTGCGGGCTTGCTTGTTTGGCGTGCAGTCCAGCAGGTCGCTTCTATGACCTTCACGGGTGTGGATTATCAGCATTTCTTGTGCCCGAGCTGTATTGAGCAGTTGCTGAATGTGTGGAATAGGTTTGCGTAAATTGCTGATGTCGAGTCCTGCCGTGTGCGCATAACCACCCGTTGCACAAAAATCACGCTGCATGTCGATGACTAGCAAGGCTGCATGGTTTAGTCGGGGCGAGGGTAGGCGGCTGGATAGATTCATCGTGACTCGCCATTAAACTCATTCACGACAGCCTTTGCGATGCGCGCCGCCAATTCACTGGCCATGATTTTGCCTTTGGCGGCATCAGCACCAAGCGCCGAAGACAGCACGCCTGAAGGTGGTACCCAGTCAGGATTTGCGGGATGGATGTCGTACAGGGGGAAATCTGCCGGGCCATCATCCGGAATCAAATCAAGGCGCACCAAATCAGGGTGATAATGCAGCATAAGCGAGGTTTCAATGACTGCGGCATGTTCCAGCGCATAACCGGGAAAGCCGTCGGGAAATACGGCATGCAATGTCGCTGGCGTCAGAAAATCCCAATATTCCAGACGCATAACTCGCAGCTTGGTATTGGGCCCTAGATCGCGCATGGCTAAATCGATACCTTCGGTAATGAACCATTGATTCTCGTAATGGCCGTTGACGACGACCAGTTTTTCTACGCCGTGACGGGCGAATTCACGTACCGTGTCGCGGACCAGTCCAATCAATGTTTGCGCGTCGACCGCAGTTGTGCCACAGAAATGCTGACCACCACCGCATTTAGGCTGTGATTTGTATCCGTAAGACAGTGCCGGCGCAACAATGCCGTTGATTAACGCAGCCGTACTGGCCGCAACTGCGGCAGAAAGCAATGCATCCGTCCCCAGTGGCAGGTGGGGGCCATGTTGCTCAAGCGCACCCACCGGCAGGAAAACGGGCGGGTTTGCGGTTTTGATCTGGTCGCGGTAGGCAACCCAGCTCATCGTGTTCATATTTACGTTGTTCATGAATTTTCCTTATGTGATGCAACGGTTGTGTCTGTTGCCTCAATCACAGCAGCTAAAGCAATTAATGTGCCACCAATCATTTCTTGAGGCAGTAGCTCTTCGCCGCCAATAATCATGGCTGAAATCACCGCCGCCAGTAACTCAACGATGAGTATGATGCCGGCACGGCCAGTTTCGATATGCGTGACGCCATACTGCGTGGTGAAGGTGGCTAAAGCCAGCCAGCCAAATCCGAAAGCCAGCAGTGCAATCACCAGCATCGGCGTCCATTCAGGCTGGACGGCGCTTTGCTGCCAGACCATAAAGCCGGAAATTATTCCGCAACCGATGAATACCGCAATGGTTTTGGAGACCATGGGTATGGTGTGTGCGGCGCGGGTGACCAGATTATTCGAGGCGAAGGCCAGGCCGGCAGATAATGCTAGAAAATCAGCTAACGATAGCGGGGTAGCGAACGCTTTTGTACCGCCGATCACTAAAAATGCACCAAAAACGGATATCAATACTGCCAGCATGCGCCGTCTGGTAACGGTTTCATTTAAAAATAGTCGGCCACCGATCACCGACCACACGGGTGCGAGATAAAATAGCAGCATGACCCTGACTACGTCGCCGGTCAGCAATGCGCGAACTATCGATGCATTGGCCCATCCGCCGAACAATGCAAGCAGCAGTAATAATCCGATTTGACCCTGCCATGCACGGCGCTCACGTAGCAGAAAAGGCAAGCCGGCCAAGCCTACCAGCCCATAGCTGACGAGTGAAATCAGAGAGCCGGATAATCCTTCAGCGCCGAATTGTTTGAGTGGCCACCAGATGACGCCCCACATGGCTGCAGAAAAGGTCAAAACGGTGAGCGGTAGCCAGGCTTGTGGTGATGCGCGCTTTAGGGTGCTCATGGCATGACAGACCCGCCATTGGGGCCGAGTACCTGGCCGCAATAAAATTTGGCGTAATCAGATACCAGAAACAAGACTGTGGCGGCAATTTCTTCCGGTTCTGCAAAACGGCGATAGGGGATGTCCTTTTCCTTCTCTATCCACTCCGGTGACATGGTTTCAATGGACACCATGGCGGTGTTGACCGGGCCCGGCGCAACGGCATTCACTCTGATCGCGGGTGCAAATTCGCGCGCCAGCGAGCGGGTCAGGCCGATGACGCCGGCCTTGGCCGCACAGTAGGAGGCATAATGCTCGCGGCCCAGATAAGCCAGGTCGGAACTGATATTGACGATGATGCCGTCACCGCGTTTGGCCATGCCGGGGAGTACAGCCTGGCTGCATAGAAATACGGATTTGAGATCGCTGTTGAGGACATGATCCCATTCGGATTCGGATATGTTCAGAAATGGCGTCTCAGCTATCACTCCTGCGTTATTGACCAGTATGTCGATCTGTTCATGGCTTGCCATCATCTGCCGCACTTGGTGGGCATTGGTGACATCAGCTTCTATGGCGATGGCGTTGCCACCCTGAGCAATAATGCTGTGCACTACCTGTTCTGCCTCTTTGGCGCGATTAAGGTGATTGACGATGACGAATGCGCCAGCCTGTCCGAGCATGAAGGCGATAGCGCGGCCGATACCGGTGGCGGCGCCGGTGACGATGGCGGTTTTGTTATGTAGAGTTATATTCATGGCGGTTAATGCATGACTTCCCCGTTGCTGACGACGATAGCCTGACCGGTAATCGCGAGCGCATAGGGCGAGGCGAGAAAGAGAAAAGTGCCGGCAATATCTGCTGGCGCGAGTAATTGGGGGATGGCTTGTTGCGCCAGAATTTCAGCGATCATGTCCGCTTCCGACTTGCCGGAAGTGGCTGCCATGGCGCGCATGGAGCGCATGGCAGCATCGGTGGCAACCCAGCCCGGGCATACGGCATTTACCCGGATCTCATGTTTGCCCAATTCCCAGGACAGTGAACGGGTGAGGCCGATTACGGCATGCTTGCTGGTGACGTAAGCAGAAAAATCCGCCACCGCGCTGAGACCCCAGATTGACGACTGATTGATGACGCTCCCGGATTTGCGTATCAGCGGGGCTAATGCGCGGGTCAGCAGATACATGCTGCCGACATTGTTGTGCAACAGGTTGTGCCAGCGTTGTTCGGCATCGCTGGCAGCATCATTTAATGGCGTCGGATATTCGATGCCGGCATTGTTGATCAATGCGTGAATGCTGACCTGACGTTGTCGCAGGTCTTCAGCCAGCGCATTGACTTGCTGAGCATCAGTCAAATCCAGTGTGTGAGCAGTAATACGGCTGGTAGCACCCAGTTGTTGTGCGGCGGCTGCCAACGCATCGGGATTGCGATCGATCAGCTCCAGGCTGGCGCCGTGACGAGCAAAGGCTTCGGCAATCCCAAAGCCGATGCCGCTGGCTGCGCCGGTAATGATTATCGTGTGATCGGTAAAGTCGAGGAACGCCATATTAAACCGCCGTCAGGAACGAGACGCCGACTGCACCATAGAATGCCGAAGGATCCAGATGGCCTGCAGAGATTTCCAGTACATCGCCATAATCTGACGAAAGGATGCGTTTAACCCGGTAGCGATGGTGTGCTGCTAACAAGGTGGTCATTGGCAGTACTTGCTGGTACTCCGCAGCAAACAGTTTTTCGTGCAGTTGCGGCAAGCGGTACCAGGGCTCTATCGGCCGCTCATGATGCGCGTTGTGATAGGAGAAATTCAGCAGCAGTAAATTCAGCGCCGGATGGGCGACGGAAACCAGATTGGAATAGGTGTTGCGCTGCTCGTAGGTGTGATCGCGTACCTTGTCATCCGGCACGCTGCCGCCTTGCAGGATGGCAAATGCGTCGTAGGTATGCTGATAGGCATCGGCGAAACGCAGTACATGCAGCATGATCAGGTAGGCTATGGCATACCCCAGCAAACCGGCAGGGGAGACCAAGCCTAATGCGGTTAAGGCGAGTGCACGCACAGCAATGATGCTCAAAACGCGGCCACGATTCTGCTTTTTTTCTGCTGCGATGAAGGGCAGTATCATCACGTAACCATGCATGATCAGTTCCACAGCGGGAATGTAAGCCCACTCCAGCATCAACACCAGACGACGCAGCCAGGCTGGTGACTTGAGCAGAAATGCCTTAAAGTCAAAGGTGATGACGTCAGCGCGATCCACGTGGTGGCGCACATGCTTGCGCCGCAGATCATTGAAAGTGGCATAGCAGGAGCCGTTGATCCAGGTCATTAGCGTGCCCCAGCGGGCATTGTCTTCTGCGGCTTTGAATATAGCGTTATGGGCGAATTCGTGAAAAAAATAACTTGATAGTATCAAGCCGTGGGCAACCAGCAAGGTGCCGAGTATCTGTCCGGGCAATTCAGTCAGTGCGAGCAGCAGGATACCGCCAGAGTAAGCCCCCAATGTATAGGATAAGGCGATTACGTTCGGCAAGACGCCATCGGCATAGCGAAATTTTTGTGACAGCATGAAAGACTCCTCAAGCAAGGTCGCGCTCATAGTGAGCGCGCCTCACTAAACTTACTTAACCAAAGATTTAACGAATTGACTGTCTATCGTGGCTTCAGTAGCAGGGATGGTGGTGATTTGACCTTTGGATTTAAGGATGCCGCTGATCACTTCGCCGCTGGCGTAGTAAGAAGTGGTATCCGCGGATTTGACAAACGCTTTCGGCATTTCAGCTAACGGGATGTTATATACGCCGCTCATCTGGTCCATAACTTCTTTGCCGCTAACGCCCATGGCTTTGCCGATGATTTTTGCAGATTCGTCGGGGTGAGCTTTCATGTAGTTCATACCGTCCACATACGACTCAATCAGACCTTTGATTTCCTTAGGATGAGCCTGAATATATTTCTGATCGAATACCAGCACGTCAGCAATCAAACCAGGCGCATTTTTGGACGAAAACACCACATGAAATTTCTTGCCACCACCCATGCTCAAAATTTGTGAGAGGCTAGGCTCATAGGTTACGCCGACAGGAATACCACCTGATGCCATGGCCGCAGGTACGGCTTCCGGCGTCATGGGCACAGCTTGGTAGTCTTTTTCAGACAGGCCATTTTTCTTCAGTGCGTAGGACAGCAGGAAATCGGATGGCGATAACGGGTTGAAGCCGATTTTTTTGCCTTTGAAATCGGTGACTTTGGTAATGGCTGCATCCGCTACGATGGCGTCGCCGCCATTGGAATAATCGATAGGCATAACGACTTTATGTGCCAAACCCTTTGCAACAGAACCAATGACCTGGTCATAGGTAAGCATGCCGCCGTCAACTGAATGGCTGGCCATGGCAGTTGGTATCAGTGCCGGATCGGTAAACATTTGCAGTTTGACCTTCAGGTCATGTTTCTTGTAAAAGTCCTTGGCATCCGCCACAAAGAATGGACCATAGCCGATCCAGACAACGGTACCAATTTTCATTGAAGTGGTAGCGTGTGCAACGATCGGACTCATGCTTGCCGCTGCAAGCATCATTGAGACAAGGCAAATTTTCTTAAGCGATTTGGAAGAAGACTTAGACATGACTGGCTCCATTTAAAGGGTTATAAAAAAACGGGAAAGCAGCTGCGCTTCTCTCCCGGGCTTTTATCCCTCCGTGGAACCTCACTGTGAGGCCGGACTGCTCTCGGACCAGCACTCCATACAATATGAAGCCGGAACCCTAGCAATCCTGATACAGACATATGTGTGAATGGGCTGTTAGAGCAGCCACAATCCCGTCCTGATCTGTTTAATGCAAGTCCTGTGCCTAATGTTGGAAAAGATTCTATTTTGTTAATTAAATTGCTTTTGTTCAATCACTTAGTTGCTCATTCTGGTTGGTAATGCCTGCATTTTATTCTCAAGATGGGGTGAGAAAAATTATCCAGTCTGCATGATCCAAGGGCATATTTTGTAATTTCGCACTGCGTTGGTGCGCTGTATACTGATCACAAAAACCTCGAGTGTCACTTAATCGGTAGGGGGGATTACCGGGGCTACAGGGTTATTGTTTTGTGTGTCACCGAAGATAATGAACGGGAAGGGCTGGATATTGCCGAGCATGGCGAGCAAGCTTATAACCATTAAGGTTGGTGTTTGGTATGGGCAATAAAAAAGAGGCGCATTGAATGCGCCTCTTTTTTGTCAGTCAGGGTCAATGTGTACGCTTTACCGGGACAAAAAAATCTGGCGTCAGATGCCAGTGTTCCGCAATTTCCGTGGCGCGCTTCAAGTCTTCCGGATGAACAAAAACCTGCATGCGGCTCTGGTGATCGTGTGCCCATGCGCTAAATGCCTGCCAGCGTCGGCCGCAGGATTCTTCGCCCAGATCGGTACTGACTTCAACCACGCCGAGCATCATTTCATCATTGCCCATACCGGAAGCGAAGATGTCTGGTCGCATGTGCACATTTAAAACAGGTATAAGCAAATCGTCCGGCTCTTGATATCCGGCCAGATCCTGTACTGCAAAAGGTTGATATCCTTCCGTTTTAAGAACATTGACTGCGTCACTGAGCAGCGCTTCACGTTCGCGCTGTACTGCATTGGGTAGGGTGTGCATGATGGCCTCCTGTGCAAAAATATTAAATCCCTGATCTTTGTTATAGCACACAAATTTTTATTATGTTGATAGAGGTCAGCCAGTTCGTTTGATGAATGATTATTTAAATCATAATCCTGCTATCTCGCAATATGTAAATGTGAAGGGGTGCAAGGCAATTGCCGTTTTCATTTGTAGCACCCCATAGTAGACTGATTGCTCCCTATGCCTTTGCATTCGCAGCAGGATGCAGATGGAAAGATATCGTCTTATTCTAATAATGCGTAACTTCCCCGTGTGTTAATCGGATTTTCGAGAATGAAACTGGATGAAAATGAATAATATCGGCATAGCCGCAAAAGCGGCTATCTTGGCAATGGTACTGTCATCGTTTGGTTGTGCGACGCAAAATAAGCAGATGGAATCCACACCCGTGGTTATCCCGGTTCAGCCATTGCCTGTCGCGACCACAGTGGTTTGTGGCAGTTGTGATTTGAAAACTGTGGGTATGGCCGACCAACCGGAAAGTATAAGCTTTGCTGATTGGTTGGCCGGGTTTCGTATCCGCTTGCGCAATTCAGGTGTTACGGCTGACACCATCACCGCCATGTTTGATGGTCTTGAACCAGATAACCGGATTATCAACAGTGACCGCAATCAGCCCGAATTTGTGCGTCCGATCTGGTCTTACCTCGATAGCGCTGCATCCACTTTGCGCATAGCCAACGGGCAGAAAGCCTATGCTGCGCGTCGGGAAAGCATAGATGCAATTGCCCAGCACTATGGCGTGCGCGCTGAAATTCTGCTTGCCATTTGGGGGCTGGAGAGTTCTTACGGGGTGAGTGCGGGTAATAAAGATGTGATTCGCTCATTGGCGACATTAGCCTGGGAAGGCCGCCGCCGCGATTGGGCAGAGAGCCAGTTGATCGCTGCAGCACAAATGATAGATCGAGGCTTTGCCACGCGTGATCAGCTCACCGGTTCATGGGCAGGTGCAATGGGTCAGACACAGTTCATCCCCACGACCTATCTGGAAAACGCGGTTGACTGGGATGGTGATGGTCGTCGTAACATCTGGACCGACGAGTACGATGCGCTGGCATCCACAGCCAATTTACTGCAGCGGGCCGGGTGGCAACGTGGTGCGCCGGTGGTGCAGGAGGTGCTGATTCCCGCTACGTTTGATTTGTCTAAGTGGGAACCCGAGCATAGTCTGCTGATCAGCGTATGGGAAAAACGCGGAGTACGCCAGGTTGGGGATGCGCCGTGGTCAGCCGAGGATATGGCGCGAAGCGCAAAGCTGGAGTTGCCGGCAGGCCGGTCCGGTCCGGCTTTCCTTACCTACCCGAATTTTGATGTGATCAAACGCTATAACAATTCCAATGCATATGCACTCGGTGTTGCGTATCTTGCTGAGCGTATCGCCGGTGGCAATGTCTTTGTTGGCACATGGCCGAAAGACGATATGCCGCTGACTCGGACACAGATCAAGGAATTGCAGTCTGCGCTGAATGCGCAAGGATTTAATGCCGGCAAGCCGGATGGCATGACCGGCCCTAAAACTCACCGTGCTTTGCGGGATTTTCAGCGCGCCAATGCACTGGATGCAGATGGGTATATTGGCACCTCGGCATTTGCCCGGGTGATGGCGGCCAGGGTGCGTTAGCCATGCTTATGCTCAGGCCGTTTTGAGTAAGGCTCGCTAATGTTTGCTTCTCCTGCAAGCCTTTATCGACGATAATCGTAATCCGACTTTATTTACCAAAGAGAAACACTCAGCGAATGCGTACAGAAACCCAAGAGAAGCCCAAGCGTGCAGTCGTCGCGGCTGTGCAACTGCCTAACGTGACCGATTTGGAATTCGAAGCATCGCTGACTGAATTGCGCGAGCTCGCAAAAACGCTGGGCTACGAGGTCGTGCATACCTTTACGCAGAAGCGCATCAGCTTCGACCGAACCGCCTATCTGGGCGTCGGCAAGCGCGAGGAAATACACCAATACGTGAACAGTGCATTTGAGTCTGCCGACAGCCATCAGGCTGAAGAAGCTGAAGACGACTACATTGACGCCATACTGGTTGACCACGAGATATCACCTTCACAGGCGCGCAATTTGGAGAAGGAGGTTGGCTGCTCGGTGATGGACCGTACCATGGTCATCCTGGAAATTTTTCATCGCAACGCACGCTCACCCGCCGCACGCGCACAGGTGGAGATCGCACGTCTCGGCTACATGGCGCCTCGACTGCGCGAAATGGCAAAGTTGGCTGGACCGCAAGGCCGTCAACGTAGCGGCGTTGGTGGTCGTGGCGCTGGCGAGTCGCACACCGAGCTGGATCGGCGCAAGATCCGCGACCGCATCGCTGAGTTGCAGATGGAAATTATCGCAATGGACGCTGACCGCAAGATACAGCGCGCGCGTCGGCAAGAGCGCCGCAGTCAGGCATCTGTAGCGCTGGTCGGTTACACCAACGCTGGCAAATCCACCTTGATGCGGGCGTTGACTGGCAGCGAAGTGCTGGTCGCCAATAAACTGTTTGCTACGCTTGATACCACCGTGCGCGTTCTCCAGCCAGAGAGTGTGCCACGTGTGCTGGTCAGTGACACAGTCGGTTTCATCAAAAACCTGCCACATGGTCTGGTCGCATCATTCAAATCAACGCTCGATGAAGCGCTGGATGCATCGCTGTTACTGCACGTTATTGATGCCAGTGATCCCGGATTTGAACGCCAGCTCGAAGTCACCAACGAAGTGCTGGAAGAAATTGGTGCCCAGGATGTTCCGCGTATCCGTGTTTTTAACAAAATCGATCACGTCGGGGACGCAGCAGCACAAGCTGAGTGTGAGGCGGCGCTAAAGGCAAAGTACCCTGGCTGTATCGTGATGAGTGCGCGCCGCCCGGACGATGTCGCGAAGCTGCATAAAGCAATCGTTGAGTTTTTTCAGCAGGATCTGGTCGAAGACGAATTGTTCCTGCCCTGGTCGGCTCAACAACTGCGCAGCGAAATCTATGAAAATTGCAAGGTACTGGAAGAACGAGCAGACGAAGAGGGTGCCTATTTCCAAGTCAGAGGTGAGCCTGACGTACTGAAAAGTTTGCGTGAGAAGTTTGAGCAAGTGCGATCAAATTAACGCTGCAACGAATTATCGGCTTGGACTCAAAGGCAAAGGTCTGGCAGGACTGTATATTTTAGTTATATTGGTGGTGCATGATTGCAGAATAGAGCGAGTGTGCGATGGAAGCCAACACATATGATTTTATAGGTGTAATACCCATGATCAAGTTGATTAATGCATTACAAGCCTGGCGCACCCCCGAATTTGAGAACATCCTAAAGCATGAAATACAAAATCTGGATGCCGAGCTTCTTCCCCTGCAGGCGGGTTTATCACAAAGCAGCTATGTCAGCGATGCTGCTATCAGCGTGGTAATCCTGAGTGTCACGGAGACATCTGATCTGATTCGTGCAAAAACCGGTATTTTCTATGCCGGGATCATTGCCGGGAGTTGTTGTGCAGACGATCCGACACCGGTGTGTGAGCAGACTGAATATTGTGAAGTGCAGTTCGATATAGACAAACGAACAGCCGAGACCAAGGTCTTTTTGTTACAAGATCAATAGTTTGTTGCGATTTCAGTGTAGTGGATATCATGTCACTAGATACATTAGGAAAAGCTCGTTCGTTGGGCGGAATGATTCAGCGGTTTGAAAAGACTTGACTATGATTAGGCAAGAACCCGTGAAACTAGATCCCCAGCGTATCCGCCAGATGGCAGCCGAACTGCGTTGGCGACGCTTGTCCAGTTATTATCAGTGGTAACGGCGTCTGATAAACTCCACGTGGTTACTCGTAACGACACACCTTTAAGTACTCTTTGCCGCCAGTGCCAAAGCTATTCTACTTCGAGTAATTACCGAGATTTGCTACGTTGGAATTATTGTCGGGAATTGTTGTGCGGATGATCCGACACCCGTGTGTGAGCAGACTGAATGCTGTGAAGAGCTGTTTGATATAGGCAAACGGATAGCTGAGACTACAGGCCCATTGTTAAATAGATCTATAGTTCGTTCTCTGTTTGCTTTGTTGATGGTTGAGAGAGATTGGCCTGGCTTCAGATTAGGCTTATGTTATCGTTGTATTTTCAGAGTTTGTTTCGATTATGGTGCGGTGGGTATCTTGCCTTTAGATGAGTTAAGAAATGGTCGTTCGTTAAATGGATTTTTCGCTACTGATTTTATTAGTCATTATGGCCGCGGCGATTTTATGGCGCTATGGTCTCAGGAGAGGTCATCAGTTAAGCTTTATTGAGAGTTTTGCTTTTCATCCCTCTATCAAGAAAAAGGTGGCTAATCAATATCCTCATCTAAATGATGAGCAGATTGAGCTTATTTTTGATGGATTGCGTTCATATTTCCATATTTGTAACAAGGCGAACTGGAGAATGGTTGCTATGCCATCGCAGGCAGTTGATGTGGCATGGCATGAGTTCATTATCTGCACCAGAGCTTACGAACATTTCAGTAAAAAAGCGTTGGGCAGATTCCTGCATCACACGCCTACAGAGGCGATGACTACACCCACCCATGCAGAAGAAGGTATAAAACGCGCGTGGAGGTTGTCGTGCATGAAAGAGCGTATTAATCCGAAAGCGCCTGAACGGCTGCCATTGCTGTTCGCAATTGACGGTTTGCTGGAGATTGAAAATGGGTTCAAATATTCATTAAATTGTAAAAGCCAGTTAAATGCAGGTAACTCCAGCACGGGTGGTTATTGTGCGGGGGATATCGGATGCAGTTCCGGGGATGCATCAAGCTGCGGTGGCAGTGGTTGCGGAAGTGGCGGTGGCGGTGGCGGTGATTGAAATCAATGCAGGCAATCAAATCAAATACCTTTCTGCAAAGAGCTTTTAATGTCTTATATCCGGATAATTTCACTGACATCACTGGCAATGGTTGCTTTTGCGGCTAATTCGTTGCTTTGCCGGGTTGCCCTTAAACATACCAGCATAGATGCAGTGAGTTTTACTTTGATTCGAGTCGTTTCCGGGGCTTTAATGCTTTGGCTGGTGGTGCATCTGCGTCACGGTAAGCGTAGCAGTGGCGGTAACTGGTTATCTGCATTTGCATTGTTTCTTTATGCGGCCGGCTTTTCATTTGCTTATGTGAACCTGCCTGCAGCAACAGGAGCATTGCTGCTATTTGGTGCTGTTCAGGCAACGATGATAGGTTATGGCATTTGGCGGGGAGAGCGGCTTCTGGGCTTGCAGGTCGTCGGCCTGGTACTTGCTTTCAGTGGGCTTGTCGTTTTGCTGCTGCCGGGCCTTTCAGCACCATCGCTGTACTCTTCCATTGTGATGTTGGGTGCCGGGATAGCTTGGGGGGTATATTCTTTACGCGGGAAAGGAACGGGCGATCCAACCAATGTGACTGCGGGGAATTTTCTGCGCGCTATTCCTTTTGCGGCAACATTGAGTGTGTTGATGTTGCATGGTTTGGCTATGGATGCAGCTGGGTTCTGGTATGCAGTTTTCTCAGGTGCTTTGGCTTCCGGAATAGGTTACGCTATCTGGTATGCCGCATTACCTGAATTGAAAGCCACACATGCGGCGACGGTGCAGTTAAGTGTTCCGGTCATTGCTGCCCTGGGTGGTATTGTTTTCCTTGGTGAGCCGATAACTTTACGTTTAGGATTGGCTTCGATAGCCATTCTTGGAGGCATTGCGTTGGTGATGCTGGAAAAGCGTTCTGGCTAATACGTCTCATGTGTGTTGATTTGTTGCTTAATGTCCACTCAATAGTTATCCGAACTGTATGGAGCTGGATCCCCGTTGTATTTATCTTCTATTCAATTATATAACATAGCTATTTATTAAATTACATTAATATGACAATTGAGCTTAGCAAGGAAAATCGAAACGAGGTGATCGTTTCTATCCAACGGTATTTCGCAGAAAATATGGATGACACTATCGGTAATCTTGCAGCTGATACTTTCCTTGATTTCTTGCTCCAAGAGCTTGGTCCGCTTGTTTATAACAAAGCTGTTTCCGATGTTCAGGGACGACTTCAGACCAGAGTCATGGAGGTGGACATGGAGGTATATGAGGATGAATTCCAGTACTGGAGTAAGCGCGATCGGAAAAGTAAGAACAAATAAGTTTGCAGCATGTGACTAAGATTAAAGTTTATGCTCATAACCTGATAATGGATGCAGATGTGTTCGATTACATTGATGGAAGGCGGATAAATGGCTATTGGTTTGTTGGCGGTTTTACAGTTGGTTCCCTGGGGTGAGGTCATCAGCAATGCGCCCAAGGTGCTGGAGCGGGCGAAGAAACTCTGGAATACGGTAGCAAATCAGTCTCAACCCGAGGAGGTGCCGCCTGTCGATATACCGTCTGCGCTGTCGCCGGAAGCGCAATCCATCATCAAGCTTCAGGCGCAACTTGCCGCTACAGAGGCCGCAGTCGCTGATTTGCGTGGCCAGATGCTGACGTCTTCAGAGTTAATACAGGTTTTGGCTGATCAGAACGCCCAATTGATTAAGCATGTTGAGACTAACCGCGTAAGAATTCTGTGGTTGGCGGGTGGTTTGGCAGTTATGAGTGGCGTTGCCGTGGTCAGTCTGGCAATTCTGCTGCTACGTTGATGTCTTCTGGTTTTACTGATTTGTCGGCTATAGGTAGTGTAGCGTTTTATGTTGTCGCGGTGTATTGCCTTGTCAGTAGCATCACGTTTATCGCCTATGCGTTTGATAAATCCGCTGCTCGAGCCAATCAATGGCGAACACCAGAGATCAGCTTGCATCTTTTATCCTTATTCGGCGGGTGGCCGGGGGCGTTTGTTGCGCAAAGACTGTTGCGTCACAAATCAAGGAAAATATCTTTTCAGGTTGCGTTTTGGGCTACCGTTATCCTGAATTGCATTATGTTGGCCTGGTTGTTAGTGTAATCAGGTGCAGTTTAATTCTTACCCTGCAGGGATTGGTAATGTTAAGCTTTTTACCGTAACCAGCTCGTTGGTTACGGATTTTTGTCAGCCGCGTGTGCCGTAAATGTATTGCGGCGTGGTCGCGGCGAGCAAGGATTGCTCGGCTTCAGGCGTTCTTTTAGGTAATTCG
This sequence comes from Sulfuriferula thiophila, assembly GCF_003864975.1. Lineage (NCBI taxonomy): Bacteria > Pseudomonadati > Pseudomonadota > Betaproteobacteria > Nitrosomonadales > Sulfuricellaceae > Sulfuriferula > Sulfuriferula thiophila. The sequence continues at coordinate 167,834 of NZ_BHGL01000046.1, read as the reverse complement.
AAAAATGGTTTTTTTGCAGGGGCAGACTTGGTGCCCAGCCATCCTAAGTTATTTGAAATTTGCAGCGCGTACATAATCAGATCTTCATCCTCTGACTCATCGGCAATCTGCAGCATCTGCTGCGCATAATTGCGATCAGCCAGAAACTGATGGATGTCCATTTTAATGTCAAGACGGCGCTTTAGCTGAAGCTTAAGGCGTGTCATTAGTTGTAGTTGTATAAAGTCAGTATCCACAGCTGCACCTCGCTAGGTTGTGTTATCACAGTCTGTTACAGCAAAAATCATACCATTTGCATAGTCGGCTGATGATGGGTGTTTGTTTTGTTAATTAACCTGTTTAATCAATTTGTTAAGAATGACTTTGCAGTTTGTTTATGTGGTGGATAATGGTGGGAAGTTGCTGTGAAACTGGGCGTGATTGTATGTATAGGCCCTAATTTGGGCTGCTGGCCGTAACCACCTGTTGCACTATGGAATGCAGTGCAGCAGGTAGTCGGACACAATGTTAGTGCTGTGTACTTATTCTAAACGTTCACCATGCAAGCTGATATCAAGACCTTCTTCTTCCTGATTTTCGGTTACACGCAATCCTATGAATGCATCCACCAGTTTGAGGATGATGTAGGTGATGACGGCATCATATACGATGGTAACACCCACACCGGTTGCCTGGATGAGCAGTTGGTCGGTATTGCCTTCCAGCACGCCAGCAGTGCCGCCGATAGCCTTGACTGCGAACACGCCGGTCAGTAGCGCACCCAGAATACCGCCGATGGCATGTACGCCAAATGCATCAAGGGAGTCATCGTAGCCGATCATGCGTTTCAGGTATACCGCACCCCAATAGCATCCTGCACCGGCAGCCAGGCCAATAACCAGTGCGCCAGAAGGTGCAACAAAACCGGAAGCAGGGGTGATAGCTACCAGTCCCGCTACTGCGCCGGAGCAGATACCGAGCAGACTTGGTTTGCCTCTGCCCATCCATTCCACAAACATCCAGCTTAGCGCTGCCGTGGCTGTGGCAATCTGAGTTACGGCCATTGCCATACCGGCGCGATCGCTGGCTGCACCTGCCGAACCTGCATTAAAACCGAACCAGCCTACCCATAATAATGAAGCGCCGATCATGGCCAGGACTAGATTGTGCGGGGGCATGGGTTCCGTGCCGTAACCTACGCGTTTACCAATTACCAATGCCGCGACCAGACCGGCGACACCGGCATTGGTGTGGACTACCGTACCACCGGCATAATCCAGCACGCCGTCGGCGGCTAGCCAGCCGCCGGGACCCCATACCATGTGCGCAATGGGTGCGTAGACGGCAAGTAGCCAGGCAGAGATAAACAGGATGAGCGCTGAAAATTTCATCCGGTCAGCAAAGGCACCGATGATCAGGGCAGGCGTGATGATGGCAAAGGTCATCTGGAAAGTCATGTATGTGCTTTCCGGTATGGTCGGAGCTAACGGATTCGCACTATCCAGACCCATGCCCGTCAGGAATAATCGACTCATCCCACCTATAAAACTGTTTCCGGCTGTAAAGGCAAGGCTGTAGCCAGCAATCATCCATAACACCGTGACCAGGCAGGTGATGGTAAATACCTGCATCAGCGTTGCCAGCACATTTTTCTTGCGCACCATGCCGCCATAGAACAGGCCCAGACCAGGGATAGTCATTAGTAAGACCAGGGCGGTTGAAGTTAGCATCCAGGCATTGTCGCCGGTATTGATGAATGCAGAAGGACTTGGTGGCGCTACAGCTGCAATTGGAGCGGTTGCTGCAGGGGGTATGACAGTTACCGGCACGGAGTCGACGGGCGATGGGGGGGTAATTGTTGCTGTTGTTGCTTCAGGCAGAGAGGGGGCTGGAGGAGTGTCGTCGGCATGGATGATGCCGGAGACGTTTAACATGCATAACATACCTAATGCGATGAACCATCGTTTCATATAAATTTTCCTTTATGGATAGGGCGGAAGCAAAAGTGCATACAATTTTTTGCATGATGACTAAAGCAAGAGCCATTCCATGCTGGAAATGGAGATTGTGTGGGTTAGAAAGAGTTTTAGTGTGGTTCTGGCGGTTGTGGCAGTACCGTTATGACCGATATGGGACAAGCTGTGCGTCAATGTTGTGCAGCATGAGGGTGTTACGTAGACGTGAGGGAGATGTTTATTACGCGGGTAGCGCGTATGTGAGCTGAGCCAGTTGCTGGAGAGACTGTCCGCCTTTATGAGGCACGTGGGTGCTGATAAAGCCGGACAGGTTTACAGATGCTTGCTTAAATGCCGCGCAGCAACTCGTTGATGCCGACTTTGCTACGGGTTTTCTCGTCTACTTTCTTGACGATGACGGCACAATACAGGCTGTAGCTGCCATCTTTGGAAGGCAGGTTGCCGCTGACGACTACTGAGCCAGCGGGTACGCGGCCATAGGTGACTTCACCGGTTTCGCGATCGTAGATCTTGGTGCTCTGGCCGATGTATACACCCATGGAGATCACAACGTTATCTTCCACGATGACGCCTTCGACAACTTCTGAGCGCGCGCCGATGAAGCAGTTGTCACCGATGATGGTAGGGTTGGCCTGAACTGGCTCCAGTACGCCGCCGATGCCAACGCCGCCGGACAAGTGGACGTTTTTACCGATCTGGGCACAGGAACCAACGGTAGCCCAGGTATCGACCATGGTGCCTTCATCGACATAAGCGCCGATGTTGATGTAGGAAGGCATTAACACTACGTTCTTACCGATAAACGAGCCGCGGCGTGCAGCAGCAGGTGGCACAACGCGGAAACCGCCTTCACGGAAATCGCGGCTGTTGTAGTCGGCAAATTTCGACGGCACTTTATCGTAGTAGTTGGTGAAACCACCTTTGATGAAGAAGTTGTCTTCGAGACGGAATGACAGCAATACGGCCTTTTTCAGCCACTGGTGGGTGACCCACTCGCCGTTTTCCTTGCTGGCAACACGCAGATGGCCTTTATCCAATTGTTCCAGCACATGCGCAATGGCATCTTTGAGTTTAGGCTCGGCATTCTTGGGGTTAATGTCGGCGCGGCGCTCGAAAGCTTCTTCGATAAGTTGTTGAATTTCGGTCATTTTAATTCCTTTGTAATAAATTAACTGGTTTGAATGATTAATTGCTGGATTCGTCTTGCAGCCGCTATGCAATCAGCAACGGGTGCAACAAGTGCGATGCGGATAAAGCCTTGGCCTGGATTAATGCCATCGGCATCACGTGCCAGATAGGAGCCAGGCAATACCGTGACGTGATAATCCTGATAGAGCTGGCGGGCAAATGTGGCGTCGTCGCCGCTAGGTACGCGTACCCACATATAGAATGCGGCATCTGGCATGGCTGCGGACATGACGCTGTTCAGCATCGGTTGTACGGCAGCGAACTTCTCGGCATACAGGCGGCGGTTTTCTACCACATGGGCTTCATCATCCCAAGCGGCAGCGCTGGCCATTTGCACGCTGGGTGACATGGCTGAGCCATGATAAGTGCGGTAGAGCAGAAACTTGGCAATGATTGCTGCATCGCCGGCGACAAAACCGGAGCGCATGCCAGGAACATTGGAGCGTTTTGACAGGCTGGAAAATACCACCAGGTTCTTATAGTCAGTGCGGCCCAGTTGGTGCGCGGCCTGCATCGCACCTAGCGGTGGATTGGCTTCGTCGAAATAGATTTCGGAATAGCATTCATCTGCGGCAATGACAAAGCCGTAGCGGTCGGATAAGGCGAACAGTTCGCGCCATTCATCCAGGGTCATCACTCGACCGGTAGGGTTGCCCGGTGAACATACATAAACCAATTGTGTGCGTGCCAGCACTGATTCAGGCACACTGCTGAATTCCATGCGGTAGCCGTTTTCGGGCAGCGTTGGTAGATAATACGGTTGTGCGCCGGCCAGCAAGGCGGCACCTTCGTAAATCTGGTAGAACGGATTCGGCGAAATGACAACAGGTTCTGCGAAGCAGGGGTCGATGATGGTTTGCGCGAAAGCAAACAATGCCTCACGACTGCCATTAACCGGTAAAATCTGCGTGTCAGTATCAGGAGCGGGGATGGCATAGCGGCGCGCGATCCAGTTGGCGATAGCGATCCGCAGTGCGGGGACACCTGCCGTCAGCGGGTAACTGGCAAGCCCATCCAGATTGGCAATGAGCGCTTGTTTAATGAATTCCGGTGTGGCGTGTTTGGGTTCGCCTATTGATAGATTAATTGCAGAGTATTCTGTGGACGGCGTAATTCCGGCAAACAGCTCACGCAGTTTTTGAAATGGATAAGGTTGTAGACGGTCAAGATACGGGTTCATAGCCCAAACGCATTGAGGAAAACCATTATTATAATCCTAAACCCGGTAGTTTGACGGGTTGTAGTGTGCGTTTATCGTGATGCAGGTCAAGGCGTGACGACGAGAAATGGTTGTTCCATTTCGAGTAGGAGCAACGCCGCCCTGCGTTACGAGAGACGTACAATACAGTCCGTAGCGCGGGTGCTTGAGAGAAAAATTGAAGATATGATTAACTTTTTTAGTACAGTGAAGCTGTCTTATCCAGGAAGCGGTCAACTGCCGGTTTTAGGATGATGCGGTCAGATAACAAAAACGCAGTTCTGCCGATATTCGCGCTGTTAATGAGCGCTACTTTATGGGGCGCAATCTGGTTTCCTTATCGTTGGTTGCATGAGATGGGTGTGTCGGGGTTGATGTCGACATTCATCACCTACGGCATCGCGCTTATCATCGGATTGCCATTCTATTACAGACACTTGCGCAGTGTTGTTAATGCGAAATGGTTGTGGCTTGCGATGCTGCTGAGCTCGGGTTGGACCAATACCGGTTACGTTGTGGCGGTAATAGACGGCGAAATTATGCGGGTATTGCTGCTGTTTTATCTGGCACCGCTATGGACTATTTTATTTTCGCGCTGGTTGCTGGGAGAGCAATTGGGACGCCTGGGGTATTTTATTATCGTGGTGGCATTGTCCGGCGCGATGATCATGCTCTGGCAGGCAGATGGCCGTTTACCATTGCCAGCCAATAGTGCAGAGTGGCTGGGACTGTCCGTCGGCATGAGTTTTGCCTTTACCAATGTGCTGGTTAAGAAAGCGGACACGATCAGCGTAGAAGCGAAATCGATAGCCATCTGGATAGGCGGCACGCTGGCGCCGTTACCGTTGTTGCTGATGCAACCGACGGCGTTCAGCGCTTTAAGCGGTTTTTCACCGGTGGTGTGGGGCGCTTTGTTACTGATTGCGTTGGCGATGATAGCCGTAACCTTGAGCATACAATACGGGTTGATGCATGTTGCAGCGAACCGGGCTATCGTGATTTTATTATTTGAGCTGGTGGTGGCTGCCATTACTTCCTACTGGCTGGCGGGAGAGTCGCTTTCTGGTAGGGAATGGCTAGGGGCGGCTATGATCATGGTTGCCAGCCTGTTTTCCGGACATCTTGAGCAAAAGGTCGCAAAATGAGTTTAATTGTTTCGATCCATCATGTGACGCTGCTGGTGGCTGATTTACCGCGTGCCCGCGATTTCTATGAAGGTCGGCTAGGTCTGGAGATTAATCCGGCACGGCCCGTCATGTCATTTGAGGGGGTATGGTATGACATCGGTGCAGCGCAAATTCATCTGATGCGTCTGCCGAATCCGGATGCCGGACTGGAACGCCCGGCGCATGGTGGGCGTGATCGTCATGTGGCGTTTCTGATCAACGATATTGTTGAACTGCAGGCGCGCTTAACCCGGGCTGACATTCCGTTTACGTTGAGTCAGTCGGGACGCAGGGCTTTATTTTGCCGTGATCCCGATGACAACGCGCTCGAGTTTATATCTGTGTAACCGAATATAATTTGGAAGTGAAAGCTGTTTGCAATATTATTGTCATAATTCACCGCTAGACTGGCATGGTCTTTTAATTAACCTAGAGGTTTTTCATGTCATTCCGTTTGAATTTATTGACCGCCCTGATAGTCGCCAGCCTGCCTTTAGCCGGATGTGCAACACATCAGGTTCAACCAGAGCAAAAAGCAATGCCGGTCGCTAAGGCTGTTGTGCAACCAGCTCCTGTGACCAAACAAACTGCTTATATCGTTCCAACTGCTGCCGGCTGGCAAGTTATGTCATTGCTGAGCGCTGGTGATAGCGTCAATCTAAAGGCTGATGGTAAACCATATCAAATGGTAGGTGTGCCTGACGGTCTGGGTGCTTACAGCGATAAGACCAATCTGGTCGTGTTAATGAACCACGAATTGAAATCGAGCGAAGGTGTTGCACGTGCACACGGCGAAAATGGCGCATTCGTTTCGCAGTGGGTGTTTGACAAGAACACGCTGAAAGCCAGCAAAGGCGAAGATCTGATCAAGCAGGTATTTACCTGGGATGCGGCTTCATCCAGCTATGTCTATAACCGTGCCAATCATTTTGATCGTTTATGTTCAGCTGATTTACCAGCACAGAGCGCATTATTCAACGCAGCCAGCGGCAAGGGCTATCATGGCCGGATTTTCCTGAACGGTGAAGAAACCACACCGGAAGGTCGTGTGTTTGCCCATATTGCTACAGGCGATAATGCCGGTACCAGTTTTGAATTGCCAGACCTGGGTAAATTTGCGATTGAAAACGTGTTGGTGCATCCAGCGACTGGCGATATGACACTGGTGGCCATGAACAATGATGTGATGCCAGGCAATGTGTATTTTTACATCGGCCAGAAACAGAAGAACGGTAGCGAAATCGAGCAGGCCGGTCTGGTGGGCGGTAAGTTGTTCGGTGTGAAGACTGCGGATGCGGTTGAAAATGCAGCGCAGGGCGTAATCGGCGCATTTGTGCTGGAGCCTATGTTTGGTAATGGCAAAGCAGCAAACAAGACGGGTATGGATTTGTTTGCAGACAGCCGTGAGCGTGGTATCACTGCATTCTCCCGTCCTGAAGATGGTCTGTGGGATGTGAAAAATCCTAACGTCTACTATTTTGTGACCACCGACCGTTTCGATGGCAACAGCCGTCTGTATAAGATGACGTTCAATCAGATCGCCCATCCAGAGGCAGGTGGTTTTATTGAATCGGTATTAAACAGCAAAGATGTTGGCGCGCAGATGTTTGATAACATCACCATGACAGCCGATGGCAAGATTTATCTGCAGGAAGATCCGGGCAAGCAAGATCATCTGGCTGGTATCTGGGAATTTGATCCTGCAACGAAAAAGGCAGGCCGGATTTTTGTATCCGACCCTGCACGCTTTGTTGAAGGTCAGCCTGGCTTCCTGACCAACGATGAAGAAAATTCAGGCGTGGTGGATATCACTGCCTTGGTGAAAGATGCGGTATGGTTCGATGCCAGCAAGAAATATCTGCTCGGCACCACCCAGGCGCATTACAAACTGGATGGCGAAGTGGTTCAAGGTGGTCAGTTGTATCTGATGAGTGGCCCAGCTAATTAATTAGCCGTTAGCCTGATACAGTAAGGCCCTCAGCATGGTGACATGCTGAGGGCCTTTTTCTTGGGTGTGGATTTAGCTCAGGGTTTACTCCACCAGCCCCCGCCTAATGCGGTAAACAGCGCAGCTGTATCCTGCAAGCGCTGTGTTTGTGCCTGGATCACGGCGAGCTGGCTCTGTTGCGTCTGGCGTTGGGCGTTGAGCAGATCAATATAGCTGGCTTTTCCGGCCTGGTAGCGCAGATCAACCAGTTTGCCTGCCTGCTCAGCCGTTTGTGCGGCTTGCTGCTGGATGGCCAGGCTTTCGGCATCATGCTGCAGCGCGCCGAGTACATCCGCTACCTGTGAGAAAGCATTGAGCAGGGTGAGCTTGTAGTTGGCCAGTGATTCCCGGTATGCAGCCTGGGCCTGACGCTGTTGTGCTTTTAGCGTGCCACCGTCAAAGATAGGTTGTGCCAGATTGGCGGCCAGCGACCACAGGTTATTGACCGGATCAAACAGGCTTGCGAGTTTCAGGCTGTTTTGCCCAAAGCTGGCATTCAGGCTGACATGCGGATACAGCGCAGCTGTGGAAACGCCAACTTGTGCATTAGCGGCAGTCAGTTGTGCTTCACTGGCGAGTATGTCGGGGCGTTGATGCACCAGATCAGTCGGCAGACTTAATGGCAGTTCGACTGGCAGTTGGAAATCACTTAAATGTATTTCACTGATTTGCGCATTAGCAGGTGTCGCGCCCAGATAGGTTGCCAGCAGATGCCGGGTCTGGCCCAGACGCTGTTGCAATGGCGGTAACAAAGCCTGAGTAGTGGCGATTTGCGATTGCAGGCTGAGCACGTCGGAATTAGCGATCAGCCCGGCCTTGTATTGCTGCTGAGCCAGGCCAATCAGATTCTGTTGATTCTGGATGATGGCTTGAGTGGCATCGATCTGCGCGGTCAGTGAGGCAATCTGGAAGGCGCTGTTGATGACATTCGCGGTCAGGGTCAATTGCGCAGCACGTAATTGCATGTGTTGATTGGTCAGGCTGGCCTGATCACGTTCGAGCGCCCGGCGTGAGTAGCCGAAAATATCGATGGCGTAACTGACGCCAATAGAACCGCTATACAAATTATAGGCATTACTCGTACCTATCGTGCCAAAGCGTATTGATGTCGGTTTTTGGCGCTGAGCCCCGAGATTGGCAGTGACTTGCGGATACAGTGCGCCATAATCAGCATCCAGCACGGCTTGCGCCTGATCAAATCGGGCATGTGCGGCATCGATGGTCGGGCTATTGTCGAGCGCGGTTTTTACCAGCTGGTTCAATGCCGGCGACTGGAACAATTGCCACCAGTCGGCGCTAATCGCCGCATTATCATTAAAATGCTGCGCGATACCTGCAGCTACCGGTGTTTGCGTTGCGTGGGCCCCTTCGCTATAGCCTGAGTTCTCAGGCAGAGCAGGGCGCTTGAAATCCGGCCCCACCGCGCAACCGCTCAGAGTCAATACCAGTGCGCTGACTGCAAATGTGGTCTTCATACGGTTTGACTCCCATCGGTGTGTTCCATATCTTTTTCTTCCGTAAAGCTGATTTTCGGTGGGATAGTACGCAGGCCGAGTTTATCGGCGAGTCCGGTGATCAGCAGGTAGAACAAGGGGGTGATGATCAGACTGAACACGGTACTGAACATCAGGCCACCCACTACCGCCCAGCCCAGTGGTTGACGCGTCTGAGCACCAGCACCCGTGGCAAGTGCCAGCGGCAGGCTACCGGCAATCATGGCCAGTGAGGTCATGATGATAGGGCGGAAACGGATGCGCCCGGCTTCGATTGCCGCATGCATCAGTGTTTCTCCGGCAGCACGCAGTTGGTTGGCGTATTCCACCATCAGGATACCGTTTTTGGTCACCAGTCCGATGAGCAGGATAATGCCGATCTCGCTGAACAGGTTGAGGCTCTGATGTGCCAGCATCAAGGTCAGCAATGCACCGGTGAGCGCCAGCGGTACTGATAACAGGATGGTCAACGGATGCACCCAGCTCTCAAATTGTGCGGCCAGCACCAGATAGATGAAGATCAGCGCAATACCAAAGGTGATGTAGAGCGAACCCGCCGTTTCCACATAATCACGACTCTGCCCGGTCAGCGAGGTTTGATAGCCATCCGGCAGGACTTTTTTGGCCTCGGCCTGCAGTTTGTCCAGCGCCGTGGAGAGCGGCAGGAATGGCAATATGCTGGCGCTCAAGGTAAATGAGCGTTGCAGATTGTAGTGATACAAGGTATCCGGGCCATAGGTGTTACGCACATCGACCAGATTGGACAGAGGCAATGAAGCGTTATTGCCGCCGCGTACATACAGATCGTTAATGGACTGTGGCGTAGCGCGGTATTTCGGATCGACTTGCGCAATGACCTGATAATTCTTGTTGTTCATGATGAAATCGCTGGCATGTGTACCACCGATCGCTGTTTGCAAGGTTTGCGCCAGGGTATTCACAGTAATACCACTGTCAGCAGCCTGTTCGCGCTTGAAATCAACTTCAAGTTGTGGCGTGTGGCTGGTGAGGTCGGATTGAACGTTAACCATACCCGGTATGGCTTTGGCGGTATCCTGCAGGTGCTTGCTCAAGGCCGTGAGTTGCTTGAAGTCCGGGCCTTGTATGACAAACTGTACATCCTGCGCGGTAGCCGCACTATTGAGCGAAGGCGGATTGATCGGGAAGGCCAGCGCACCTGAAATCGGCATGAGCTTGGGGAACAGGTTTTTGACCACGTCCATCTGGCTGATGTCGCGTTTGTCATAATCCTGCATGCGTGCAAACACGATGGCATTGCGTGTCGATGCCGGGCCACCTACAGGCAGGCCTGCTGCGGCAAAATATTGCTTGACTGCCGGCTCGGATTTGAATGCAGCTTCGACCTGGCTCAGATAATGCGAGGTATAAGCCAGACCGGAACCCTCTGGGGCTTTTACCACAGCCAGAATCAGACCCTGATCTTCGGTGGGCACAAAAGTCTTGGGCGAGAACATATATAAACCGCCCAGTGCCACCAGATTCAGGATCACGAAGATACCCACCGTCTTGCGGTGATGCATGGTCCACTCGGTAATGCGGGTGTAGCGATGGTTGGCACCGTTGATCAGTTTCTCGCTGTAGAAAAACAGACCGTGTTTGGCATGCGATACCTGCAAGAAGCGCGAACACAGCATCGGTGTCAGGGTCAGCGCCACCAGTCCGGACAAGCCTACCGCAATCGCCACAGTGACCGCGAATTCATGGAACAGTTTGCCGACGTTGCCTTGCATCAATGACAGCGGGACGAAAATTGCAATCAGTGTGGCTGTGGTGGCTAGCACCGGGAAGCCGATTTCACGCGCTCCATTGATGGCAGCGATGCGCCGCGATTCGCCCAGTTCCTGACGGCGATAGATGTTCTCCAGCACGATAATCGCATCATCCACGACCAGACCGATTGCCAGTACCAGAGAAAACAGCGTCAGTACGTTAACTGAGAAGCCCAGTGCCCACATGCCGGCAAACGCACCAATAATGGAAACCGGTATGGCTACCACCGGGATGAGCGTGGCGCGGAAAGTACGCAGGAATATCCATACCACCAGTACCACCAGGCCGAAGGCGATGAACAGCGTCAGGCTCACTTCATGGATGGAGTCGCGGATATACTGGGTTTTATCCACCGCCACTTTGAGCGTTACACCGCCAGGCAGTGCGGCACGGATGCTAGGGAGGGTTTTGTATACCAGTGTCGCGACATCCAGGGTGTTGGCTTTGCTTTGCGGCACGATACCGACACCAACCACACGTTCGCCGTTAAAGCGGGCAAACGAACTGTAACTGCTGGCGCCTAATTGCACCCAGCCGATGTCGCGGATACGTACCGGAACGCCATTGACTTCGCGGATAATAATATCTGCGTAGTGCTCGGGTTTGATCAACTGGCCATTGGCGATAACGTTAAAGAACAGGGTGTCGGATTTGATCTGGCCGGCAGGCAGTTGCACGTTATTCTGCTGCAATGCTGTGACCACATCGCTGGTGGTGACATTGTGCGCTGCGAGTTGTTTGGGGTTAAGCCAGACACGCATAGCCCATTCCTGATAGCCGCCGAGCAACACATTGCCAACGCCGGACAAAATCTCCGTGCGCTGTTTGACGATACGATCAGCAAGCTGGCTCAATTGCTCGGGCGAGTAGTCCTTGCCCTGCAGCACCAGCCAGATGATCGGTTGTGCGTCAGCGCTGACTTTGGAAATAACTGGACGATTTACGTTAGGATTGTTGGGTAACTGGTTGATTACCTTGTTAACGGCGTTGGTGACATCTTGTGTCGCGGCATCGACATCGCGGGTGTTTTCAAATTCGACGGTAATGGCGCTGGTGCCGAACGAACTTTGCGAGGTGATGTCGCGGATGCCATCAATACCATTCAAACCTTCTTCCAAAGGGTTGGTAATGGTACTTTCCACTGTGGCTGGACTGGCGCCGATGTAGCTGGTGCTGACAGAAACCACCGGGTTGCTGACATCGGGGTATTGCCGCACAGGTAAGCCGAAATAGGCAGCGATACCGGTGAGCAGGATAATCAAACTTATTACAGAGGCAAATACCGGCCGGCTTATCGAGGTATCAGAGAGTTTCATGCGCCGGCTCCGTTATCTGCAGGGTTGGCCAAATCCAGACGTGGATTATGTATGGGCTGGTAGGGTTTGATAACAAGTTTGGCCTTGGGATGCATTTTTTGCAGCCCGGTGGCTATGATGCTATCGCCAGCCACCAGACCGGAGGTTACCTGCACCCAGTTGGTTTCAAACTGGCCCAGTTTGATATCACGTAACGTGGCATTTTTCTGATTATCGACTACCCAAACCTTACGGGCATTGCCTTCTGCGACGATGGCCTGCTGCGGGATGAATACGACATTAGCTACTGTGCCGGTCTGTAACTGGATGTTGGCGAACATGCCCGGTTTCAGGCGTTCATCGTTATTGGCGACGGTGGCACGAATGGCAATGCTGCGGCTATCACCTGATAATGCCGGATTGGTGGCCGTTACCTTGCCGGTAAAATCACCTTGCAAACCATCCACTTTGAAATGCACGGCCTGGCCATTTTTAACTTGCGAATACTGGTTTTGTGGCAGGCTGAAGTCAAGATAGAGCGGGTTAAGGCTCTGCAGCGTGACCAGTGTTGTTCCCGGAGCAACATAACTGCCCAGGCTTACCTGGCGTATGCCCAGCGTGCCTGCGAACGGCGCACGAATTTTTGTGTAATCGAGATTGGCACGAATTTGTGCCAGGCTGGCTTCTGCAACTTTGACGGCAGTAGCATCGGAAGTTATTTGCTGGGCAGAGAGGGCGCCACTGCCGGCAATTTGCTGGTCACGTGCGTAAACCTGCTGGGCATTGCTGAGTGAAGCTTCCGCGGATAACAATTGGGCGCGGAATGTAGCGTCATCCAGTTGCGCTAATACCGTACCGGCATGTACGGGCTGACCCTGCTCTATATTCAACGCAACGATCTTGCCGCCGATTTGGGGTGCGATAGCTGTTTGTTGCGGGCTGGACAAACTGCCGACTGCATTGATCCCCTGAGATAGTGGCCCAACACGCACCTGAGTGACTTCTACTACTACTGGCATGTCCATTGGGTTTCCGGCAGGTTTTTGTTCACTCTTGCAGCCTGTGAGCGCAATGACAGGCAGCAGGCTGGCGATGAGTAAGGAACGCGGTGTCAACTGGTTTAGCATGATGGTTCTTCCACATTGAAATTTGAGAGGGTGGTCAGTAATTTGCGTTGCATGACTTCCATCAGATTTTTTTCTTCGTCGGTAAAGTCTTGCCACAGCGTTTGATGCATTGCCCAGCGTTTGGGCATAACGGTTTCAACTAGTTCCACGCCGGCCTTAGTCAGGGTCAAAATAATTTTGCGTCGGTCGGTTTCGCAACCTTCTCTGCTTATCCAGCCTTTCTCCACCATTTCATCCGCCAGACGGGTAATGTTGGTGCGTGATGAAACGATCACATGGCTTAAATCGCTAGGGAAGATATAGTTATCCGGATTGGAATACAGCATCATTAATGCTGTCCATACGGTGTCGTTGATGCCGTATTGCTGCAGGCTCTGATTAGTCAGTTCCTGTAATTTTTTGGTAAGCATAAACTGCAGGCGTGACAGGATTATTTCCTGACGTGGTTGGCCCGGAATTTTCTGAGCAACACTCTCAAGACGTTTTTCAAAGGCATTCAGACATTCATTAACCATGGGTAGCTCACAGACAGTAACGTGAGAAATAGTATCGTGCGTTACTACTTTGCGTCAATGCATGAAATTAAATATATCAACAGTCGATTGCGTCAGTATCAAATACGTAGTCTGATGTAACCAAAATCAACTAAGATTAACCAACCGTGCCTCTAGTATTTCAGTGCGTCAAAAGCCCTTCATTACCAGGAAATGTCACAATGAATACATCTCCCAGTTTCCCATCTTTTGCATTGCCGGGGTTCGTGTTTGCTGATCTGTTTACACGAGAAGGCTTACTGCGGCTCGATAATGAATTCTTAGTCAGAGTCTATGCGCATGACACTGATTTGCATGCGCGCTTATTGAATTATCGGCAGGCCGCTGAGAGTTTATCGGCAATACACACGAGCGAGTTGCTATTGGCGTGCGCGCCACTCTTTGAGACGTTTTTATCGGAGCTGTTTAATATTCAGCAAGCCGTCGCTACGTTACGCGCGCAGGTTCGATCTCATGATGCGGTGCTGAAATTCAAAAAACTATATGTGCAAAGGCGGGCACGTAAACGCCTGTTGGTGAAAGACGTTACTGCAACTTTTGCCGAGCTCGATGCCTGGCTGGATACAGTTGTGCAATCTATACCTGATGGCGACCGTGAATTTGCGGTGGCGCTTTTCGCACTCGCCTTGCTGGATGATGAAACCGGCAACGCTGCATCCATCGAAAAACTCACGCAATGGTGCATATTGGCACTGACTGATGCCCAAGGCCGCGCGGCGGTCATGAATTGGACCAGTTTCAAGCTGCCGCAGGGAGTGGATTATCAGCATCTGGTGAATTTTCAGCCGCGGATTGCTGATCATGCGGTAGGTGTAGAGGCTCTGCCGGAAACATTGCGGCCCAGGGATGGCTTTAAATTAACCGATCAGCGCATGTCGTCGCGTGAAGCACAGGGCGAGGTGAATTACTGCATTTATTGCCATGAGCACGATGGCGATTTCTGTTCGAAGGGCTTTCCGGAGAAGAAGGGCGAGCCTGATCGTGGCTTCAAGATCAATCCGCTGGGTGTGCTGCTGACCGGATGCCCGCTGGAGGAGAAGATCTCCGAGATGCATGCGCTGAAGCGCGATGGCCTCAATATCGCCGCGCTGGCTATGGCGATGGTGGATAACCCGATGATACCGGCGACTGGTCATCGTATCTGCAACGATTGCATGAAAGCCTGTATTTACCAAAAACAGGAGCCGGTAGATATTCCGCAGATCGAGACGCGGGTTTTGACCGATGTATTGCATCTGCCGTGGGGCGTGGAGCTATATGATCTGCTGACTCGCTGGAATCCGTTGCGCGCCCGGCAATATTTGCCTGAGGACTATAACGGTAAAAAGATACTCATCGCTGGTATGGGGCCGGCTGGGTTCACCATGGCGCATCATCTGACTATGGAAGGCTGTGCAGTGGTGGGTATCGACGGGTTGAAAATCGAGCCGCTGCCGGATGCGTTGCTGCATGGCGCAGTGCATGATTATGCCGCACTGGAAGAACAGCTCGACACCCGCATCATGGCCGGGTTTGGCGGTGTGGCTGAATATGGCATTACGGTGCGCTGGGATAAAAATTTCCTCAAGCTGATCTACCTCAGTCTGGCACGGCGCAAGCTGTTTCAGGTATTCGGCGGTGTACGTCTCGGTGGCACGGTCACCCTGGAAGATGCATGGGAGCTGGGCTTTGATCATGTCAGTATCGCGACCGGTGCCGGACTGCCGCGCGTGGTGGCGATTGAAAATAGCCTGGCTCGCGGCATGCGTCAGGCTAACGATTTTCTGATGGCGTTGCAACTGACCGGTGCGGCCAAGGCCAGTAGCCTGGCTAACCTGCAAGTGCGTTTGCCTGCTGTTGTTATCGGTGGCGGCCTGACGGCGCTTGATACCGCCACCGAGGTGCAGGCTTATTACATCGCTCAGGTAGAGAAAACCCTGCTGCGCTATGAGCGGTTGGCAAATACGCTGGGTGAGGCCAGGGTGCGGGAGCAGCTGGATGAAGAGTCTATCGGCATTCTGGAAGAGTTTCTGGCGCATGGGAAAACGGTGCGTGCTGAACGAGCCCGTGCTGCCAGCGTCAATGAGCAGCCAAACTTTATCCCGCTGCTCCACGCCTGGGGTGGCGTGACCGTGATCTATCGGCGCAGTATGAATGAATCCCCAGCCTATCTGCGTAACCATGAAGAGGTGCGCAAGGCGCTCGAGGAGGGGATTTATTATGCCGAGGGCATGCAGCCACTAAAGGCTGATCTGGATCGGTTTGCTTATGTGGTATCGCTGACGTGTCAGCGTTACCAGCTGAGTGGGGATGGTAAATGGGAAGATAGCGGTGAAACAGTCAGTTTGCCTGCCCGTGCCATTTTTACGGCTGCGGGTGCAGCGCCGAATACGATCTACGAGCGTGAGCATCCCGGCACCTTTGTCATGCAGGGCGAGCATTTCATGCCGCACATGAATAGCCCGGAGGGTCTGCACGCGGTGAACGTTGCGCAGCACCATAAATCCGAAAATACCGGCCCATTTACCGCTTACGATAACAACGATCACCGGGTAACTTTCATCGGTGATACTCATCCAGTCTTTCACGGCAGCGTGGTTAAGGCTATCGCTTCGAGCATGCGAACATATCCCCAGATCATGGCTGCGCTGCAACCACTGACCGCGCCAGTTGCGGATGATTACCCTGCATTTCGTGAGCGCATGGCGGATATACTGCAGCCACGCGTAGTCGATGTGCGGCGCCACAGTCCCAGCGTGATAGAAGTGAGTATACGGGCACCAATGGCTGCGCGTAATTTCCATCCGGGACAGTTTTATCGATTGCAGAATTTTGAAAGCTTGAGTCCGCTGGTGGAGGGGACGCGCCTGCAAACTGAAGGCATGGCATTAACCGGCGCCAGGGTCGAAGTCGATACGGGCCTGATTTCGCTGATGATACTGGAAGCGGGGGCGAGTTCGCGTCTGTGCGCGTCGTTGCCAGTGAATACGCCAGTGGTACTGATGGGGCCGACCGGAAAAGCCACTGAATTGCCTGAAAATCAGACTATATTAGTCACAGCTGGCCGGCGTGGTGCGGCAGTGATGGGCATGCTAGGCCCGGCACTGCGTGCGCGTGGCAATCGGGTGCTGTATTTCGCCGGCTTTCGTACAGCCGATGAGGTGTATCAGCAGGACCGGCTGGAGGCGGCTGCGGATGCAGTGATCTGGTGTACTGCGAGCGGCTCGCCGATACCTGCCCGACGACCGCAGGATAGCAGCCTGACTGGCGACTATATGACCATGCTGCGGCGTTACGCTGAAGGTGAGCTTGAGCGAGAAGATCACAGTGCGACAATCCCGTTATCCAGTGTAGATCGGGTACTGGTGATCGGCACCCGGCATTTGCTGCGGATGATGCAAGATGCGATGCAGCATGATTTGCGTGACAAGTTTCGCAGCGATGTTGTTGCCATCTGTTCTGTGCCCAGCCCTATGCAGTGCATGCTGCAAGGCGTATGCGCACAATGTTTGCAGTGGCAGATCGATCCGGCCACAGGCTTGCGTACGCGTGCCGTATTCTCCTGTGCCGGGCAGGATCAGCCATTGCAATGGGTGGACATGGATAATCTTGACGCACGTCTGGCGCAAAACTCCATGGCGGAGAAGTTAACCAATATCTGGCTGGATTATCTGCTGGTCCGCAGTGAAATCCATCATGTTTAACAGGTATCGACGGAGCGGATTCAACTGTCATTTGCAGGACAAATATTCGTGTTATCGTTTGAAAATGACAGGTTTTTATATTCTAAGCGGGGGTGATGATATGTATAAACTGGTTAATTTAGTGCGCGTATTTTTTGCGGGTATATTGATTTTGGCACTGACCGGATGTGTTTCTGCGCCACCTGTTACGCCGAAAGCAGCACAAAATCTGCGGCTGTATGTCTTTAACTGCGGCACGATAGACGTCGCTGATATCTCTGTTTTCCACCCCGGCATCGGTAAAGGGGAGCATAAGCGGTTAACGGACTCGTGTTATCTCATCGTCCATCCTAAAGGAACGCTGATGTGGGATACGGGTTTGCCGGATGCGCTCATCAACATTCCAGAAGGTAAAACTGTCTATAACCTGTTCACGATGCATGTCACCAGAACGCTGGCTTCGCAGCTGCAGGAAATTGGTTATGCGCCAGATACGATCAACTATCTGGGTATTTCCCACATGCACAGCGATCATATTGGCAATGTGAACTTGTTCCCCAAAGCAACTTTGCTCATGCAGCAGGAAGAGTATGCTGCGGCCTTTGGTCCGGAGCCGGGTAAGTATGGTTTCAGTCCGGAAAATTACCCTACGCTGCACGCCAACCCTGTTAAGCAGCTAACGGGTGATTACGACGTGTTCGGCGATGGTACGGTGATCATTAAGCGCACGTTAGGCCACACGCCGGGGCATCAGGCTCTGTTTGTGAAGCTGCCGAAGACAGGCAATGTTCTGCTGTCAGGTGATCTGGTGCATTTCACTGAAAACTGGGAGCATAAATACGTGCCGGGTTTCAACTATGACAAGGCGCAGTCGCTGAAGACCATGGATGAGGTTGCCCAGTTTTTGAAAGACAATCATGCCGTACTGTGGATCCAGCATGATCTGGAGCAGAATCAGGAAATTAAGCATGCCCCCAAGTATTATGAGTAACAGCCGGATGGTATGAGAATATTGGCAATATCCGGCAGTTTGCGCGCAGCTTCGCATAATACGGCGCTGCTGCGTGTTGTCTCACGTCTGGCGCCTGCGGATATTCAGGTTGAGTTGTATGCCGAACTGGGAAAGCTGCCGCTGTTCAATCCTGATCTGGAAGCCATGAACCTGCCATATGTGGTGGATCTGCGCGCGCAATTGCTGGCGGCTGACGCTGTCTTGATCGCCAGCCCGGAGTATGCGCATGGGGTGACCGGTGTAATAAAAAATGCGCTGGACTGGATGGTGGGTTGCGAAGCGTTTGTGAACAAGCCAGTTGCGCTGCTCAATGCCTCACCACGTGCTGTTCATGCATATGCAGCACTCAAGGAAACGTTGAGTGTCATGTCTGCTCTGATAGTGGAAGAGGCGTCGGTTACGCTGCCTGTACAGAGCACCCATCTGGATGAGGAAGGGTTAGCAACGCATCCAGAAACTGCTCTCACGTTACGCAACGCGCTGCAGATACTGCGGTTCGTAGTGGAACGAAATCGGATTGCTGCTGCTTAAATCAAAGGGGTATTAAATCGTCCCTCGAGCGCCAGTTCACGAATAATGCGGATAGTGTCGATATCGGCTTCATGGTAAGCCGATTTGCGAAAATCATCGTACATTTTGTCAGCGGCATTATCCGCTTCGCCTTTTTCGTCATCATAAATAAAGCGCACAAACAGCATGCCGTCATGGGGTGACTCTATCGTCATCTGCAAACTGGACGCTGGCACTTCACCCTGTGGTGGAACCATGTAGTGTACATGCTGCATTGGGGTGAAAGTGACTGTGTCGTGTATGACTAATTTGCCATAGTGAGATACGCGCGACACAGTGTTTTCTGTGGTTTCAAGTACATGACACTCATCCAGATGCGGTATGAATAACTGCGGTGATTTGGCACGCAAAATCAACCCTTGCCACAGGTGTTCCATGGAAAGCGGCGGGATCAGGTGATTCGCAAGGTTATTGATTTCAATGAAATGTTCAAAT
The DNA here is from genome assembly GCF_003864975.1 of Sulfuriferula thiophila. Classification (NCBI taxonomy): domain Bacteria; kingdom Pseudomonadati; phylum Pseudomonadota; class Betaproteobacteria; order Nitrosomonadales; family Sulfuricellaceae; genus Sulfuriferula; species Sulfuriferula thiophila. The sequence continues at coordinate 148,401 of NZ_BHGL01000046.1, read as the reverse complement.
TTCATAATAGGGTCGCGCTTATCATTAAACTGTGTGCAAGCTTCGCACAGAAGACTGACACATCGTATAGGTCATTGCAAATATTAGGTAGTGTATGAAGCTTGAGGATAGGCAGGAACTGCGAAGAATATAGCTGGTGGAGAGGGTGGGATTTGAACCCACGATACGGGATTACCGTATACCTGATTTCGAGTCAGGCGCATTCGGCCACTCTGCCACCTCTCCGTAGCCCGCCATTGTATCGTCATCCAGTGAAAATTAGAAGCGCTTTAGCGCGCTAGACAATTCAGCGAAACTCAGCGAGACTGACGTTTATGCGAATTTTATTATTCTTATTTACGCTGATTCTGGCAGGGTGTGATATGCCAAATCTGCCACCCGTCGTGCCACATCCGATCGCTGCGCCAGCGAAATCCGGCGAATTGGTAGTGTTGACACATAACGGGCCGACCACCTATTACGAAGGTGCGGATGGTAAACCGAGTGGTTTTGAATATGACCTGGTGACCTTATTCGCTCAGGAGTATGGTTACAAAGTTCGTTTTGTCGAAACGGCTAACCTGAATGAAATGTTTACGTTGCTGTCGCAACATCAGGCGCATTTTGCAGCAGCGGGTATCAGTGCGCTGGATTCACGTAAAACCACACTACAGTTTGGGCCACCTTATTTAACTGTAAATCAGCAGGTTATCTATAATACGGATGGGGTTAAACCTCGGAATTTTAGTGACTTAAAAGGTTTGCGGGTGGAAGTGGTGGCGGGAACCAGCCATGTGGAAACCCTACGCAAAGCTGCGAGAAATGTACCGGGCCTGAAGTGGCAGGAGATGCAGGCCAAGTGGGATGAAGAGTCGCTGGATCGATTGTCTCGGGGTGAAGTTGATGCGGTTCTGGTTGATTCCAACGAGTTTGATATTGCGCGTAAATTTTATACTAATCTTGATGCGGCTTTTGAAGTGCCGCAATCGGATCAATTGGCATGGGCGTTTCCGAAAATATCGGATCCGCTGTTGCTGAAACAGACCCAGCAATTTTTTCAAAAAATCCATCGTGATGGAACGTTGAAGCAGATAGTCGATCGTTATTACGGACATGCCGATAGATTAGAAGGCGCAGATGTTGCCGGTTTTCTGGATAAGATGCAGAGCGTGCTTCCTAAATTCCGCAAGTTTTTTCAGGAAGGGCAGTCAATTACCGGGATTGATTGGCGCTTACTCGCAGCAATCGGCTATCAGGAATCGCACTGGGATCCATTTGCGACGTCGCCGACAGGTGTGCGTGGTTTAATGATGATGACGTCAGATACCGCCGACAGGATGGGTGTAGACGATCGCTTAAACGCGCGACAGAGCATATTGGGCGGTGCAAGATACCTTGCGTTGCTGGTGGATCAGATGTCATTGAAAATTGAAGAGCCGGACCGTACCTGGATGGCTCTGGCGGCTTATAATCAAGGGCAAGGCCATCTGGAAGATGCGCGTATTTTGGCTCAACGGCGTAAACTTAATCCTTCGGCCTGGTGCGATATCAAGCAGACTATGCCCTTGCTTGGCAGTTCTGTCCATAATGCCACTGTCAAACATGGCTTTTGCCGTGGTGGAGAAGCCGTGATTTTCGTGGAAAATATTCGTACTTATTACGATATTCTGGTGAAGTATGAGAAACCATACAAACCTTTGCTTATGTCCAAGAATGATTAACCCTCATTTTAATCGCGTGCAATAAGTATTTGTTGTCACTTAGTGTTTAGTTCTGAAATTCTTTAATCGGGTAATTATGCGTCGTTTTGGTTCTGATGGTGGCCAGCCGGGTACGGCTGATTGGCGTACTGTACGGTTGCTGTTGCCATATTTATGGGAATACAAGTGGCGTGTTTTTATCGCGCTGAGTTTTCTGATTGGCGCCAAACTGGCGGTTGTCTCCATACCCATTGTCTTAAAACATATAGTCGATAATCTCAATCAGCCACGAGCGCTATTGACTGTGCCAGTGGCGTTGTTGTTCGGCTATGGCGCGTTACGTCTGGCGAGTACGGTATTTTCCGACATGCGTGACATCGTATTTGCCAAAGTCACCCAGCGGGCGATCCGGCGGGTGGGGCTGGAGGTGTTCAAACATTTGCACAGTCTGTCGTTGCGCTTTCATCTGGAACGGCAAACTGGCGGCGTGTCACGGGATATCGAGCGCGGCGCACGTGGGATTTCCTCGCTGATTCATTTAAGTCTGTTTTCGGTGTTGCCGACCCTGATTGAAATCAGTCTGGTGGCGGGGATATTGTTCGCCAAGTTTGATTGGGTCTATGCCGCGATCACGCTGACGGTGCTGGTTATTTATATTGCGTTGACGATCAGCATTACTGAATGGCGCACCAAGCTGCGCCGACAGATGAATGAGATGGATTCGCAAGCCAATAGCAAAGCGATAGACAGCCTGTTGAATTATGAAACGGTGAAATATTTCGGCAATGAGGAATTCGAAGCCAGCCGTTACGATGCCAGTTTGCAGAACTGGGAAGTGGCTGCCGTCAAGAATCAGACCTCGCTGGGCATGCTGAATGCGGCACAGGCAGCGATTATTGCGATCGGCGTAACCATCATGCTGATGCGCGCTTCGGCTGGCGTAGTGGGAGGGCAGCTTACAGTAGGCGATCTGGTGATGATTAATGCATTCCTGATCCAGATGTTCATCCCCTTGAATTTTCTGGGGGTCATGTATCGTGAAATCAAGCAGTCATTGACGGATATTGAGCGTTTGTTCAAGCTGCTGCACGTCAATCGTGAAGTGGCCGATGCGCCTGATGCCAGGCAGCTACAGATCAAGGGCGGCACAGTGGTTTTTGATAATGTACGCTTCGGCTATGACAGTAACCGCATCATCTTGCAAGGCGTCAGCTTCACCATTCCCGCGGGGCAGAATGTGGCAGTGGTGGGTACCAGCGGTGCGGGAAAATCAACCTTGTCGCGGTTAATGTACCGGTTCTATGAGGTAAACGACGGGCGCATTACTATCGATGATCAGGACGTGCGTGAAGTCACCCAGCAAAGCTTGCGTGCCGCGATTGGTATCGTGCCGCAGGATACGGTGCTGTTCAATGACAGCATCTATTACAACATCGCCTATGGCCGCCCGACTGCCAGCCGTGAAGAAATCGTCGAAGCGGCACGTGCTGCGCATATCCTGCATTTTATTGAATCCTTGCCCAATACCTGGGATACCACAGTGGGCGAGCGCGGTCTGAAACTTTCTGGCGGTGAGAAGCAGCGCGTTGCCATCGCGCGTACTCTACTCAAGAATCCATCCATCCTGATACTGGATGAAGCAACTTCGGCGCTGGATACGCAGACGGAAAAGATTATTCAGGCCGAGCTGAAAGAAATCGCCAAAACTCATACCACGCTGACCATTGCACACCGGTTGTCGACCATCGTCGATGCTGATCAGATACTGGTGATGGAGCATGGCAAGATAGTGGAGCGTGGCAGTCATCGTGAGTTGCTTGCTGCGGATGGCGTTTATGCCAAACTATGGACGATGCAGCAGCAGGAAGAAGCTGAGCAGTCCTGATAACAGTCATCTCCCCGATTTTACTTTTTCCCGAACCATCTTAATTAACAGGAGTAACGTATGTCCGTAAGCATTGAAACCCTTAATCAGCAGTTTGCGATTCCGAATGTATTACGTTTTGTCGACGCTGCCCCTGGCATGCCGGTGATTGAAATTACAGGTGCTGATGCCAGTGCCCGTATTGCCGTGCAGGGCGCGCAAGTGCTGGAGTGGCAGCCAGCCGGACAACAACCGGTGTTATGGGTCAGCCGTGCTGCCGTGTATCAGGCAGGTAAGGGCGTACGTGGCGGTGTCCCAGTGTGCTGGCCCTGGTTCGGTGCGGGTGATGCAGGCAAGCCTGCGCATGGTTTCGTGCGTACCCGCATGTGGCAGGTTCGTGAAACCGGTCAAAATGACCAGGGCGTATTCGTCAAGCTGGGCATAGTTGATGACGCAGAGACGCGTGCTTTATGGAATCACGCTTTTGATCTGGAGTTGATTGTGATGGCCGGCAAAACTCTGACCATGGAATTGGTGACCCGCAATACCGGGGATGCGCCATTCACTATCACGGATGCCCTGCATACCTATTTCCGTACGGGAGATATTAATCAAACCGAAGTGTCGGGATTGGATAACACACCCTATCTGGATAAGGTAACAGGTTTCGGGCAAAGTACTCAGCACGGTGCTGTGACGTTTACCGGTGAAACCGATCGCGTCTATCTTGATACGAAAGCTGAATGTGTGATCAGTGACAATGGCTTGAATCGCAAAATTTATGTGGCTAAAGCAGGTAGCGACTCTACCGTGGTATGGAACCCATGGATAGAGAAAGAAAGGGGATTCGCAGATATGGCGGCTGGTGAGTATCAGGAAATGCTGTGTGTGGAAACCTGCAATGCCGCTACGGATACCATTACCGTTGCGCCTGCGCAAAGCCATCATTTGCTGGCCAAAGTGAGTGTCGCGGTGTAATCAGCGGATTGTAAAGTTTGATTGTGGAAGGGTATTGCATAGGTAATCTGGTGCCCCGAACACGAATCGAACGTGTGACCCTTCCCTTAGGAGGGGAATGCTCTATCCACTGAGCTACCGGGGCATTTGCGTATTTTAGCTGATTATGTGCTAATCCATAACCCATCAAGGGATATATATTGCTCCCGGTTGCCGGGCATAGTTACCATCCGGCTTGAGCGTGAGTGTGTTGGTGTCTGTGTAGTGGTGGGTTATAGGGCAGCTTTCCGTTTGTTATTTAGATTTGTATTTATGGGTTTGGCCACGGTACGCGAGGAGATAGGATGAAAATTGTTGTTTTGTTCGGAATGGGTCTGTTATTCCTGGCAACAGTCTGCTTGCGTACTGTATATGCTGCGGACGTGCCTAAGCCAGGGCAGCTTGCGCCAGATTTTGCGTTGCAGGATCAGTCGGGGAAAATACAAAAATTGTCGGATTTTCGAGGCAAGTGGCTGGTGCTGTATTTTTATCCGAAAGATGATACGCCGCATTGCACAACTGAAGCCTGCCAGTTTCGGGATGATATTTTTCAGATACGTGCGTTAGGTGCCGAAGTTGTGGGAGTGAGTGTTGACGATGCTGATTCCCATGCCGAGTTTGCCAAAAAACACGGTTTGCCATTCCCTTTGCTGGCAGATAAGCGGGGTGAATTGGCTGGGCGATATGGTTCTATCAGTGATTATGTGGTGGTGAAATTTGCCAAACGCAATACATTTATCATTGATCCTGATGGCAGGATTGCGAAGGTTTATGAGTCGGTTGATGCGGCGAAGAATCCTCGTCAGGTCATAGCTGACCTGACGGTGTTACAGGTGAGGCGACGTTAACATCATTCAGCGTTTATTTGTGTTTTGAGTTTTTCAGAAACCACCAGGTAAACCATACCATCATACCCACTGCAAAGGTCACTGTGAACAGACTCATTAAACCGATGCGTGATGTCAGTAACATATGAATTAGGTTTGTCATTTCATTTTCCTTTCTTTATTGGGTATTAAGATAAATATATCTTCTTATAATTTTTTGTCAAGAGTCCGATATGATTTTTTTTGGTGAAGTCTTAATTAATTCCGGTTAAGGTAAAATGACAAAAATGTTACCTTGGCTAAAAACGATTGAAGATTTTCCACCCGTAATCCGGGCCTTGAATGATCCGTCAGGATTATTGGCGGCTGGTGGTTCGTTGTCTGCCGAATGGCTGATTGCAGCTTATTCTCGTGGGATTTTCCCCTGGTTTAATGCCATTCAGCCTATTTTATGGTGGAGCCCCGACCCGCGCATGGTGTTGTTTCCGCATGAATTGCACGTACCGCATTCGTTGTTGCGCGTCATACGGAAGCATCATTATGAAATTCGGGTGGATACAGCGTTCAGCCAGGTGATGGAAGGTTGCAGTCAGCCTAGGGCCGGACAGGATGGAACATGGATAAGTCCGCAGATGATTGCTGCTTATACAGAATTGCATCGTTTGGGCGTGGCGCATAGTATTGAAACGTGGATAGATGGGGAGTTAGCGGGAGGCCTTTACGGTATTGCGTTAGGTAAAGTGTTTTACGGGGAGTCGATGTTCACACGGGTCGCTGATGCGTCTAAAATTGCTTTTGTACATTTAGTTCGGCAGTTGCAGCGCTGGCAGTTCAAGGTGATCGATTGCCAGATGAATACGGCGCATTTAGCCAGGTTCGGTGCGCGGGAAATTCAGCGTAGTGAGTTTATGCAGCTATTGGCGGATGGGGTGTACGCACCCAGTGTGGCTTTGCCATGGCAATTTGAGGATGACTTGATCGAATGACACGATTAAACGATATGCCATCAGTACCGCTGCAGTTTTATCTAACCCAGCCTTATTCATGCAGTTATTTACCTGAACGTATTGCGCGTTCACAAGTAGCCACACCCGCGCATCTGGTTAATTCACCGGTTTACAGCGAACTTATACGTGCCGGCTTTCGCCGTAGCGGGCTGTTTACCTATCGGCCGCAATGTGATGGTTGTCAGGAATGTGTGCCGGTACGGGTAGTAGTGGATGAATTTGAACCAAACCGCACGCAACGTCGTGTGTTGAAGCGTAATGCCGCGCTGACTGTGAGCGTGCAGCAACCTTACTTCGATCCTGAGCATTTTGACTTGTATCAGCGCTATCAGGCGGCTCGGCATGCTGGTGGGGGTATGGATCATGATGACCGCGAGCAATACACGCATTTTCTGGTGGCCAGTCAGGTCGATACCTATTTGCTGACCTTCCGCGAGGGTGATCAAGTGCAGATGGTAAGCCTGATTGATCGGGTTGCTGATGGTTTTTCTTCGGTATATACGTTTTTCAATCCGGAGCTGCCCGCGCGAAGTTTTGGTGTTTTTAATGTGTTGTGGCAGATTGATCTGGCACGGCAGTTTCGATTGCCTTATCTGTATTTGGGTTACTGGATAGCCGATAGCCGTAAAATGGCATATAAGCAACAATATCAACCGTTACAAGGATTAATAGATGCAAATTGGCGAACCTACCCCACGTCGTAAACTGGAACCGCTGTGTGACAAGATCGGCCGGGAAAATGTGGCTATTGTCGTTCATGATTTTTATGGTCGATTACAGGCTGATCCGTTGATGAGCCCGTTTTTTGCCGGAATGGGCGATTTTGCCGAACATGAGGCGTTAATAAGCGATTATTGGTGGACTGTGCTGGGCGGCAAAATTGAGGGCCCGCGTCCTTTTGATATGCTTGGCCGGCATCGTGTCATGAATTTGAATATGGCGGCATTCGATCGCTGGTTGCAGGTATTCGAAGCAACGCTACTGACGCATTTGTCGCCTGAACTTGCGCAACGCTGGTTGCAAATGGCGCAGGGTATTGCGGATACGATGAAACGTCATTTACAGGTAGGAGAGTAACAATGCGCCAATATTTAGATTTGATGCGGCATGTACAACAGCATGGCACTGTGAAATCTGATCGCACCGGCACGGGTACTGTATCGGTATTCGGTTACCAGATGCGTTTTGATTTGAGCCAGGGATTCCCGCTGGTAACCACTAAAAAGTGCCATTTGCGTTCAATTATTCACGAATTGCTCTGGTTCCTGCAAGGGGATACCAATATTCGTTATTTGAAAGAAAATGGCGTAAAAATCTGGGATGAGTGGGCTGATGAAAATGGGGATTTAGGCCCGGTATATGGCAAACAATGGCGTAGTTGGCCTACGCCTGATGGCGGGCATATCGATCAGATAGCGCGGATACTGCATGACCTGAAACATAATCCGGACTCGCGCCGTATTATTGTATCTGCGTGGAACGTCGCTGAACTGGATCAGATGGCACTCGCGCCTTGCCATGCTTTTTTCCAGTTTTATGTGGCTGATGGCAAACTGAGCTGTCAACTTTATCAGCGCAGTGCCGATATATTCTTAGGCGTGCCATTTAATATTGCCAGTTACGCTTTGTTGACCATGATGGTGGCGCAGGTGAGCGGGCTTGAAGTAGGTGATTTTGTGCATACTCTGGGTGATGCGCATTTGTACTCTAATCATCTGGAACAGGCCAGCGAACAGCTTACCCGTACACCGCGAGCGTTGCCGGTGATGCGCATTAATCCTGCTGTAAAGGATTTGTTTGAATTCCGGTTTGAAGATTTTGAATTAGTGGGGTATGACCCGCACCCGCCAATTAAAGCGCCTGTTGCTGTGTAGTTTGTCTCGTGAATATAACAATAAATATATGGATGTGAGATGAAATGATAGATTTTAGCAAAAAGAGGGCGCTGATTATCGATGACAGCCCGGCGATGTGTTCATCTTTACGCACGACTTTAAGTAATTTCGGGATTACGCGCTGCGAAATGTCCAATACGGCTAATGAGGCTGTATTTCGAATCCGGCAGCGGGAATTCGATATTATTGTCTGTGACTATTGCTTAGGGGATGGTAGCGATGGTCAGCAAATTCTGGAGCAGCTGCGTAAAAGTGCATTGATTGCGCCTACGGTCGCATTCCTCATGGTGACGGCTGAGCGGGGTTACGAAAAAGTAGTGTCGTGCGCCGAGCTTGCTCCAGACGATTATCTGCTCAAGCCATTTACTGCGGAAACCATGCGCATTCGTCTGGAACGGGTTTTTGAAAAGAAGGATGTGTTTGCGCCTATCCATGCGTTAATCGCTAATGGTAAAGCAGAAGATGCTATCGTTGAATGTGACCGCATCCTGAATCTCAAGAGTAAGTTTGCAATTGATCTGATCCGGCTGAAAGGCGAATTGTTGATTACCTTGGGTCGCCATGATGAAGCGCGGGCTTTGTATGAACAGGTAGTTGCCGCCAGAGCTATTCCCTGGGCGCGTATCGGCCTGGCTAAAACCCTGAGCATGGGTGGTCATGATGAAGAAGCTATTGAGGCGCTGGAGCTGGCAATTGCTGAGACGCCGCAATATCTGGAGGCGTATGATTTATTGGCGCAAGTGCATGAACACAAAGGCAATGCTGATTTAGCTCAGAGCATACTGGAAAAGGCGGTAGATATTTCACCTAATACGCTATCGCGCCAGTCCAAAATTGGTGAAATGGCATACCGTAACGGTGATTTGGAAAAGGCAAAAAAAGCCTTTGGAATTGTTGTGAACAAGGGGAAATATTCATTCTTTCGATCACACAATGATTTCGTTAATCTGTCGCGGGTATTGTTAGATGACGGCAAGCATGAAGATGCGTTAAGTACGATAGCGGATGCGAGAAAGTCATTTGATAAAACGCCTGAACTTGATCTGGCCAGTTCAGTGATGGAAAGTCTGATTTATCAGGGCGCGGCTCGTCAGGTGGAGTCTGAAAAAGCACTGGCAAATGCATTGGAGATCAAGAAAGAGCATGGTTTACATTTGCCGGACGCGGTTACTATCGATATGGCGAAGAGTTGCTTTCTGAATAATAAAGCGGATGAAGCCAGAGCGCTGGTTAAGGATGTTATCAGTAATTTCTATGACGACGAGATGGTGCAGAAGTCGGTACGTAAAATGCTGGAAAATGTCGGGCGTGCTGATGAAAGTCAGGATTTGATTGAGAATAGTGTAAGCGCGGTGATCAAGCTCAACAATGAAGGCGTATTGCTGGCCAAGAAGGGGGACTTGGCCGGTGCGATCGAGTTGCTGGTAACGGCTTCAAAACGCATGCCGCAGAATGTTCAAGTTGCGCTGAATGCGGCACATGCATTAATTGTCGATAGCGATCGTAATGGCTGGAATGAGGCTAATATGCAGATGGCAAAATCGCTGATCGATCAGCACTTTGCAAAACACCAGAATTTAGAGAAGTTTAAGAAAATAAGCACATTGTTTAAAGATATCAGTCTCAAATTCGGGGTGAAAATTAAATGAATACAGAGAATGGATCCCAGATTGATTTAAAGACAGTTCTTGCATTAAATATTCATGAAATCAAAAATTTAATGGCATTGCTGATGTTGAAGCTGGATGCGATTAAATCTGAAAACAGAGAAGTGGGTGACGCAAGATTGTTATGTCATCGCGTTAATGATTGTATGGAGCAGATGTTGTTGTTATTTAATCTGCAGACAGAGCGTTTAACACCAAGCATCGAGGCACATTCACCTGCTGATTTTATTGAAGAGTTTGTACAAAATGCAGTTGTATTGGCCGGGGATAAAATCGCAATTGAAATGAATGTTGATGCTGCACCTGAGTATTGGTTTTTTGATCGTGACTTGATTGAGATGGCGATGCTTAATGCTGTGCATAACGCGTTACGTTATGCCAATAAACGTATCATCATAAGCGCAGCATTGCAAAATGGCGAGCTAGCGTTGACCGTTCAGGATGATGGTGCTGGATTTCCACAGGCGATTCTGGATGATCCGGTGGGGTCATTAGTCAGCCAGCGTTATGAAGAGATGGGCTTGGGACTGTTCTTTGCGGATATTATTGCTAAAGCGCATGTAAATAAAGACCGCCAAGGTAAATTATTATTGCATAATACAGGGCAAAATCAGGGTGGTGTGTTTACTTTGCAATTGCCGTGAGTGATTTAATATATTGATTTTAATAGAAACTTAATAAGACGAAATGAATTTACACGAATATCAAGCAAAGCAGTTGTTACGCGAATTCAGTATCGATACTCCACGTGGTATCGTTGTTGAAGATCCTTCTCATGCCGAGTTGGCAGCGACGGGTTATTTAGGTGGTGAAGCCTGGGTGATTAAAGCCCAGATTCATGCTGGCGGTCGCGGTAAAGCCGGTGGCGTACGTATAGTAAAATCGCTGGATGCTTTGCGTGAAGCCGCATCTGAATTGTTAGGCACACATCTGGTGACTTATCAGAATGCGCCTGAAGGCCAATTGGTAGGACGGTTATTGGTTGAAGAAACTCTGGATATTGCCAGGGAAATGTATTTGAGCTTGCTGGTCGATCGCGAAACCGAGCGGGTGGCAGTGGTGGCATCCAGTGCGGGGGGTATGGAGATTGAGGAAGTCGCACAAACTCAGCCTGAGCTGATTTTGCGCGAATACTGTGATCCTGTTCTTGGCTTGCAGGAATTCCAGTGCCGCAATCTGGCTTTTGGGCTGGGTTTGACTGGCAGTCACGTCGGAGACATGACACGCATGCTGCGTGCTCTGTATAAGTTGTTTATTGAGTCGGATTTAAGCTTGCTGGAAATTAACCCGCTGGTAATTACCCAAGGCGGTCGCATGGTGGCATTGGACTGCAAAATGGCGCTGGATGATAACGCGCTAGGACGGCAGAAAAAATTTGCTGACATGCGTGACGATAGTCAGATAGACAGCAAGGAAGTTGCTGCACAAGAGGCAGGCCTGAATTACATCGCCCTTAACGGTAACATCGGCTGCATGGTCAACGGCGCCGGACTGGCCATGGCGACAATGGATCTGATTAAGCTGCATGGTGGTGAGCCTGCTAATTTTCTTGACGTGGGCGGTGGGGCAACGGCTGAAACTGTTGCCAAGGCATTCAAGATTATCCTCTCAGACAGCCAGGTGAAGGCTGTTCTGGTCAATATTTTTGGTGGAATCATGCGTTGCGATATCATTGCTGACGGTATTATTACTGCGGTGAAAGAGGTCGGCGTGACTGTGCCCGTGGTGGTGCGTCTGGAAGGTACGAATGTAGCGCTGGGTAAGCAGAAACTGGCTGCAAGTGGATTAGATATTATTACTGCGGATGGTTTGACAGATGCAGCGCAACGCGCTGTGGCAGCAGTAAAGGGTGCAGCATGAGCATACTTGTAAATAAAAACACTAAAGTGATTTGCCAGGGATTTACAGGCAAGCAGGGAACATTTCATTCCGAGCAGGCTGTTGCCTATGGCACGCAGATGGTGGGCGGAGTAACGCCGGGTAAAGGCGGGCAGAGCCATTTGAATCTGCCGGTTTTTAATACCGTGCGCGATGCAGTACATCAGACTGGCGCGAATGCCAGCGTGATTTATGTGCCTGCCAATTATGCTGCAGATTCGATTATGGAAGCAGCAGATGCCGGTATTGCATTAATCGTGTGTATTACCGAGGGTATCCCGGTGCTGGATATGCTTAATGTCAAAGCGGCACTGCGTGCTAATGGCGCCAAACTGATTGGTCCAAACTGCCCCGGGATAATTACACCGGATGAATGCAAAATCGGCATCATGCCGGGTTTTATTCATCAACGCGGCAAGATTGGCATTGTTTCCCGTTCCGGCACATTAACCTATGAAGCCGTCAATCAGACCACTCAGTTGGGTCTGGGCCAGACTACTTGTGTCGGTATTGGCGGAGATCCCATTAAGGGTCTGGATTTTATTGATTGCCTGGCGATGTTTGAAGCTGACCCTGAGACTGAAGCCATTATCATGGTGGGTGAAATTGGCGGCACACGGGAAGAAGAGGCTGCTGATTATATCAAGCATCACGTCACCAAACCGGTTGCTGCCTATATTGCCGGACAAACGGCACCCAAAGGTAAGCGTATGGGGCATGCCGGCGCAATTATCGCTGGCGGCAGCGGGACTGCTGAGGCAAAAATGCGTGCGTTGGCTGATGCCGGTGTTGTCGTAGCCGCATCCCCCGCCGAGATGGGGCTGGCAGTGCAGCAGGCGATGCAGCGATGAAAATCGCGCTGGCGCAAATGAACGCCATAGTTGGCGATATTGCTGGAAATGCCAGCAAGATCATTGATGCCGCTACACAAGCTAAATTGTCCAATGCGGGTATTCTGCTTACGCCTGAATTGGCGTTGTCAGGCTATCCGCCTGAGGACTTGCTGTTCAGGGATGATTTCTATGAGCAGATTGATGATGCATTAGCGCGATTGCTTAAATTTTCACATGGCATCACCTTGGTTGTAGGTCACCCCGCCAAGCAGGGTAAGCTGCGTTACAATGCGGCATCCGTATTGCGTGATGGCACGATAATCGGCACCTACCATAAGCAGAGTTTGCCAAATCACACCGTATTTGACGAAGAGCGGTATTTTTCACGCGGCGATAAGGCATGCGTGTTTGAACAGGATGGTATACGTTTTGGCGTCAATATCTGCGCTGATGTCTGGCATGCGGATGCGCCACGCTGTGCGGCGGATGCGACAGCGGATGTATTGCTGGTGCTAAATGCTTCTCCGTATCATATGGATAAGCTGGATGAACGACATGCGGTCGTGCGCGACCGTATACGTGAAACAGATATGGCCGTGTTGTATTGCAATCTGGTAGGTGGGCAGGATGAGCTTGTGTTTGATGGCGGTTCATTTGCGATGGATGCCAATGGTCAGTTAACGAATCAGTTCCCGGCTTGTCTTGAGGCTGTTTACTATGTTGAGCTGGATGGCGTGTCCCCGGTACTAGCCGAAATTTGTCCTGAACTTGCAATTGAAGCCAGTGTTTATCAGGTGCTGGTTTTGGGGCTGAAAGATTACGTCCACAAAAATCGCTTTCCTGGTGTGTTGCTCGGTTTGTCAGGTGGTATCGACTCTGCATTGACGCTGGCAATAGCTGTTGATGCATTGGGTGCTGATAAAGTTCATGCGGTCATGATGCCGTCCGAGTTTACCGCAGATATAAGTATCGCAGATTCCCGAGAGATGGTGGCTACACTGGGTGTTGAATATACTGAATTGCCTATTAAACCGTTGTTTGAAGAGTTTTTGACCAGCCTTGCTCCCAGTTTTGCTAATCGTCCGTTTGACTTAACTGAAGAGAATATTCAGGCACGCGTACGTGGTACCTTATTAATGGCTTTATCAAACAAATTTGGTCAGTTGGTTATTACCACGGGCAACAAGTCTGAAATGGCAGTAGGGTACGCGACCTTGTATGGTGATATGGCAGGTGGTTTTGCGGTGCTGCGTGATGTCCCAAAGACCTTGGTATATCGATTAAGTAATTATCGTAATCAGTTAAGTCCGGTTATTCCGCAACGGATAATAGATCGTCCGCCTTCAGCTGAATTACGTCCCGATCAGAAAGATCAGGATTCGTTGCCCGAATATGCAATTCTGGATGTTATTATTGACCGCTATGTGGAACAGGACGAAAGCGTTGCCAAGATTATTGCTGCCGGATTTAATGCGGATGAAGTTACGCGTGTTGTGCGTATGATAGACAGAAGCGAATATAAACGTCGTCAGGCACCCGTTGGTACCCGCATTACCTCACGTGCATTTGGTAAGGATAGACGTTACCCGATAACGAATCGATTTAATTCTAATAAGGAGCAAATTAAATGAAAAAAATAGATGCCATAATCAAGCCGTTCAAGCTGGATGAAGTACGCGAAGCCCTGTCCGAGATTGGTGTAACGGGTTTAACGGTTACCGAGGTCAAAGGTTTTGGTCGGCAGAAAGGTCATACAGAACTGTACCGTGGTGCTGAGTATGTTGTTGATTTCTTGCCGAAAGTGAAAATTGAAATCGTGGTGGCGGATGGTCTGGCTGAGCAAGCCATAGAAACGATTGTTACGGCAGCCCGCACCGGAAAAATAGGTGACGGTAAGATTTTTGTATCGAATGTGGAGCAAGTGATCCGTATCCGTACTGGCGAGAATGGTGAAGCCGCAATCTGATTTAGCTACAGTGGTGTATCGAGATTTAAGATAATGGCACGGGTTAATCTCCGTGCCATTTTTTATAACACGGGATCAGCGACAGCAAATCCGTGACTGCGTAGCATATGCAGAGTCGGATTCAGGCATTTCAGAATAAACTCACGACGCGCTGGATTTTTGCGGGCAAGCTCGCGCCATTGCTTACCAGGGTTGAGTCCGGCTAGCTCATAGACATCAGCATTAGGTAAGTAAAACGTACGTACAAACTGACGAATCAATAAATTGACAATGGGGGTGAGTAACTTGCGCTCCAGCTTGCCGCAGTGCGTTAAACTGGCTTCCAGGGCACTGCGAGCATGCGCAATATGCCGTGCTTCATCAATGATATGCAGCGTGCACATTTGACGTATAACATCATCGACTTTATCGTGGCCTTGGGTGCGAACATAGCGATTGAGTCTGTCGGGAACCTCTTCGCCAATGGTGACAGCCAACCAGAAAAGTGTCGTGTTGAGCGGGGTGTGGCGACCGAGGAAATCGGCAGCAAAAGGGCGATTACGCCATATCCCCGGCAAACGTAACCCACTGTTCTCCATCAGCTTCAAAAACATCAGGCTATGCCCGGATTCTTCACGAATCTCGTGCAAGTAATAAGCGAGTTCTTGTACGGACTGCGTGTGCTTAAGATTCTTAGACAAGCGTTCAATAAAAATCGCTTCTAGCCAAATTCCTGCCTGGATAAATCCTGTGAATTCGTATTGCGATAGACGAATGCGTATTGCCTCTGGTAGTGCTGCATATTCAGGCAAGCCGAATAACGAAACCGCTTCTTCTGGTAACCAAGCGCGATCAAGATCGAGCGCATCCCAATCTAACCTAGTTAAAGGGTCAGCGTAGGGTGAGCTGTTAGTTGAAAGTTGCTCAAGTAAGGAGAGTTCTGCGTGCGCCATTAACCACAAATTGCGAGAATTAAGAACATATAACAATGATACCAATTTTTACAAAGATAAGACAGTAAGCAAGGAGAAAACCTTGCTCTGAGCGTCTATTTACGGTATTCTTGCGGACTTTCCTGGATCGTTAAAAAATCCTTGGAAATAAGGAGAGGTGGATGAGCGGTTTAAGTCGCACGCCTGGAAAGCGTGTTTGGGATAATATCCCAACGCGGGTTCGAATCCCGCCCTCTCCGCCAGGTTAAATCCAATAAAAAAGCGCACTTAATCGTGCGCTTTTTTATTGGGTTCGTTTTTTATTAATCCACGCTGCTGGCATCTATATTAATTTGCCGTGATGGTGATAGTGTAGATATGGCATGTTTGAAAATAGCCTGGCTGACATTGTCATGGCCTTTTAGCATTACCATGTATTGATCGAAAGATTCGATTTTCCCTACTAATTTAATGCCGTTTACCAAGAACACGGAAACGAGCACATGTTCTTTACGCAGGGCATTCAGAAATTGGTCTTGTAAATTTTTCATTTTTAGTCATCCACTTAAGTCGGGATAAATCGCACCTGATCGATCTCGAGATCCATCAGGTGCGAGCTACATCATTGATTATTCTACTTTAGCACTTGCGCGTAAATCTGTAACTAATTTTTTCACCATTTGCTGATCCATATCGGCACGCAATTGATCTTTGATTTGATCATAAGGCGGCAGTTTCAGGTCACGGATTTCGTCAACACGGATGACGTGCCAGCCAAATTTGCTGTGTACTGGCGTCTTGGTGTATTCGCCTTTTTTCAAGGATACCATGGCTTCAGCAAATTCTTTAACGAGATTGCCTGGTGCTACCCAGCCCAATTGACCACCATTGGCAGCAGAGGAATCTTTCGACTTTTTCTTGGCCAGATCTTCAAATTTAGCTTTTTTGCCTAGTTGAGCAATGATGTCTTTAGCTTCAGCTTCATTATCAACGAGGATATGACGAACTTCATATTCTTTGGTGCCCATCATGCCTTTGACACGTTCGTACTCTGCTTTCATCGCTTCTTCAGTTACCGGGTGCGATTTAACATAGTCCGCGATGTAGGCTTGAGCGAGCATTTGGGTCTTGGCTAAATTCAGGCGAGACTGGATTGTTGCATCTTTATCTAAACCTTTTTTCGTAGCTTCTTGAGCCAGAATTTCTGCATTGATCAGGCTGTCACGCAGCGCGGCAGTGGTCTGGTCATTCATTGGCTGGCCTTGTGCGGCGCGATCTTGCTTGAGAATGTCAAACTGGGCTTGAGGAATGGCAACGCCATTCACTACAGCAAGGGCTTTACTGGTGCTTGCTGCTGGTGCTGGTGCTGCAGCAGCTTTGGTAACAGCAGTTTTATTTTCTTCAGCAGCATTGCAACCGGTGAGCGCGGTCAATCCAAATGCGCAAACGGTAGCGATAGCGATTTTTTTCAGTTGCATTTGTCTTCCTTTGAGAGAGTTATAAGATTTCTTCAGTGCTGTACGCTGTGATACTAAGCGCGTGAATTTTATTTTGCATTAAATTACCGAGTGTTGCATATACTAAGCGATGTCGCGCAAGAGTATTCTGTTGTGCAAAAGCTTGGGAGACGATGCGCAAGCGGTAATGGCCGCCGCCACTTTTGGCACCTGCATGACCCGCATGCAATGCGCTTTCATCTTCAATTTCTAGCAAGCTTGGCTGCAGTATGGCTAGTTTTTCCTGCATTAGTTCAACTGTGGTCATGCGGGAAAGACTTTCTTGAAAGGTTTAACGGTGACATGTGTGTAAACGCCGGCACTCACGTATGGATCGGCATCGGCCCATGTTTGTGCGTCAGCTAGGGAATCAAACTCTGCTACGATTAAGCTGCCGCTAAATCCAGCAGGGCCTGGGTCGTTGCTGTCGATTGCGGGGAAAGGCCCTGCAATCAGTAGACGCCCCAGGTCTTGCAGGGTTTGCAGGCGGGCAAGGTGAGCAGGGCGGACGCCCATACGTTTTTCAATGCTGTCCGCAACATCTTCACCGATAATAGCGTACCAGTTACTCATGATTCTTTATCGTCCACATATTTATTGAGTACGACACCTTGTGCAATGATAAATATGAACATCATAGCAGTGCTGCCGAATAATTTGAAATTCACCCATGTGTCTGTATTGAAGGTGAAGGCAACATAAAGATTTGCAAGCCCCATGGTGATAAAAAATAGCACCCAGCTTAAATTCAGGTTGCGCCAGATGGGTTCTGGAAGTTTGATTTGCTCACCCATCATGGTGCGAATGACGTTCTTTTTAAAAAATACCGAGCTGACCAGCAAGCCTAATGCAAACAGCCAGTACAAGACAGTTGGTTTCCATTTGATAAAGGTTTCGTCATGCAGGAGTAACGTCGCTCCGCCAAATACGACGATAATTGCCAGACTTAGCCACATCATCGTGTCTACTTTTTTCCCCCGTAACAGCAGCCATCCAATTTGCACAAAACTGGCAGCAATGCCGACACTGGTGGCAACATAGATGCCACCGAATTTATAGGCTATAAAAAACAGCAGGATGGGGAAGAAATCAAATAGATATTTCATGTTTTAGTGTCTCGTTGCCCAGCGATTAAAATGCTCTTGCAGCATTTCACGCACGGCGGGGTTGTAAGAAGCTTTTTGTGCCTGTTGCAGGCCTTGTTCAAAAAAAGCGGGGCAATCTTCTGGCAAATTACGGCCTAACGTATCGAATGCTTTGCTCATGAGAGCAGTGTCCTGGGTGCGTGTAGCGACAATGGCGTAATTGAAATTAAGGATGCGCCATGGACGAGTTGCTTCATGCTTTTCCAAGTCAGCTTTAATACTGGTTGCCGCATGCTCGATGATATCACCAATTACTTGTACCAAAGCCTTGAGTGTATCAGGGTCTTGTGTCAAATTTGCGCTGGCTGCAAGGCTATTAACCAGAGGCTCCAGAGTGCGCAGCTCACCTTCATGCCGTATGACCCAGTGCGCCACACCTAAAGCAGTTTTTTCGATGTCCATTTTGGATTTTGGCAGGCGCAGGCGGTCTGCCCAGTATGCCAGATCCATCAGAAAGCCGATCGCATGGTCGCCTAATTGATTAACGTCATCAAATAGAATTGGGCCGGTTTCGCCATGCTCATTATCCAGCTTATCGAACACGAATAAGAACTGAGTGATTGCTTCGCCTAATTGATCCGGCGTGACTTGTGAACCCGCTTGAATGTCGGATTCAAGGAAAGTTTGCTGTACGATACGGTTGGCTTCTTCAAAGCTGGTACGAATTTCCGCTGGGATTGCCATATTCTATATAACTGAGATAGTGAGTAAGCGTGTATTTTGCTATGATTTACCCTTAGTCCACAAGTAAACAAATTATGTTCCCGCAAAATATCGATTTGCACTGCCATTCTAATGTATCTGATGGCATGCTGCCGCCTGCTGATCTGGTTGCTCGCGCAGCCGGGCAAGGCGTGACAGTGCTGGCGTTGACGGATCATGATGATGTGGCTGGTTTGGCGCAAGCACGCGATGCTGCTAAAGAGTTGGGCTTGTGTTTAATCAATGGTGTTGAAGTTTCCGTAAGCTGGGGTACGCATACCCTGCATATTGTTGGATTGAATATTGACCCTGAACATCCCGCTTTAGTCGCGGGATTGGAAGCAATTCGTGCTGGCCGTAGCGAGCGCGCCATCAGAATGGCTGAACAGCTTACTAAAGCTGGCATTCCCAATAGTCTGGCGGGTGCCTATCAGCATGCGGACAATCCCAATTTAATCGGCCGTATGCATTTTGCTCGTTATCTGGTGGCGCAAGGCTTGGTTAAGGATGTACGTACAGTTTTTAAAAAATACCTGGTGAAGGGCAAGCCGGGTTATGTCTCGCATCAGTGGGCTGATCTCGCTGATGCTGTGGGCTGGATCCGTGCCAGTGGCGGGCAGGCAGTGATAGCGCATCCCGGACGCTATCAAATGGGCAGCAGTAAAATGCATGAATTGCTGGAGGCTTTCAAAGCGGCAGGTGGCGAGGGAATTGAAGTCGTTACTGGCAGTCATACACCTGAGCAATATCCGCATTTTGCCAATTTGGCGCAAAAATTTGGTTTATTGAGTTCGCGCGGTTCTGATTTTCATGCGCCGGGTGAAGGCTATCGTGATATTGGCCGGTTACCACCGTTGCCAGATATGTGCACACCTATTTGGCAAGACTGGGATTGTAAATAATGGCTCAATTTTTTACTGTCCATCCAGATAATCCCCAGCCACGCTTGATTAAACAGGCCGCAGCTATCGTGCGCGAAGGTGGTGTGATAGCGTTACCTACCGATTCCAGTTATGCAATTGCATGCCATTTGGGTGATAAGCGGGCGCAAGACCGAATAAGAGCGCTGCGTGATGTGGATGATAAGCACCACTTTACGTTAATGTGCCGTGATCTTTCCGAGATCGCTGTGTACGCGCGTATAGACAATCAACAATTTCGTTTGCTTAAAGCCAATACGCCGGGAAGCTATACTTTCATACTAGAGGCAACGCGAGAAGTACCTAAGCGACTGCAACATCCTAAACGCAATACCATAGGGTTGCGCGTGCCTGACCATCCGATTACGCTGGCTTTATTGGCAGAACTGGATGAGCCACTCCTCACCATGACACTGATTCTGCCTGGTGACACTATGCCTATGCATGAAGCTGACACGATTCGTGATCAGCTTGAGCATCAGCTAGATTTAATACTGGATGCGGGCGCTTGTGGTGTTGATCCGACCACCGTAATTGATTTAAGTCATGGCGAGCCGCAATTGATGCGGGCCGGCCGTGGTGATTTAGCCCCTTTTGGATTGGATTAAATGGAACTCAACCTGATACAAAAAATTACTGTTTGGGCGATCCCCGTCATTTTTGCAATTACGCTACATGAGGCAGCGCATGGATATGTTGCCAAGTTTTTTGGTGATAAGACTGCCTGGATGCTAGGGCGCGTCACACTGAACCCATTGAAGCATATTGATCCGGTTGGCACGATACTTGTACCGCTAGCTATACTGTTAATGAGTAAATTGCTTGGCGGCGGATTTATTCTGTTTGGCTGGGCCAAGCCTGTGCCGGTCAACTTCGGTGCATTACGTAACCCTAAGCGCAATATGCTCTGGGTGGCAGTTGCAGGCCCGGCAGCCAATTTGCTTATGGCCATATTTTGGGCGCTGATAATCAAGCTTGGAATCAGTCTGGGAGACAATTACACACAGCCCATGGCCCTGATGGGGGCTGCCGGAATATTTATCAATGCTATTCTGATGGCATTGAATCTGTTGCCGCTGCCACCCCTGGATGGCGGGCGCATTACCCTGAGCCTGCTGCCAAACCGTTACGCTTATCGCTATGCGCAACTTGAACCATATGGCTTTTATATCTTGCTGGCGTTGATGTTTATCGGCTGGCTGGGTCTTATTCTGAGCCCGATACTTGCCGTTACCTTAGTGGTAGTGAGCAGTTTTTCCGGGTTGTCTCATGGCGATTTAGTTACACTTATTCAAATCATTACACATTAAATATAATTATGTACGCAAATCGAGTTTTATCGGGCATGCGCCCGACAGGTGGTCTGCATTTGGGACACTATCATGGGGTATTAAAGAACTGGGTCAAGCTCCAGCATGAGCATGAATGTCTGTTCTTTGTGGCTGACTGGCATGCGCTGACTACGCATTATGACAGCCCTGAAATTATTCAGAATAATGTGTGGGAAATGGTGATTGACTGGCTGGCTGCCGGTGTTGATCCCAACCAGGCGACGTTGTTCATTCAATCGCAAGTTCCTGAGCATGCAGAATTGCATTTGCTGCTATCCATGATTACCCCGCTGGGTTGGCTGGAGCGCATCCCTACGTACAAGGATCAGCAGGAAAAACTGACTGAAAAGGATCTGTCGACTTATGGTTTCTTGGGTTATCCATTACTGCAGAGCGCTGATATTCTGATCTATCGTGCGAATCAGGTGCCAGTGGGTGAAGACCAGGTGCCGCACATTGAATTTACCCGTGAAATAGCACGCCGCTTTAACCATTTGTATGGCCGCGAACCTGGCTATGAACAAAAAGCCGAAGCTGCTATTAAGAAAATGGGCAGTAAGAAAGCTCGGCTGTATGAAGAGTTGCGCAATCGTTATCAGGAGCAGGGTGATGATGCTGCATTGGAAGCCGGTCATGCATTGATTAACGAGCAGCAGAACCTCTCATTGGGTGATCGTGAACGTTTATTTGGTTACCTGGAAGGCGGTGGCAAGGTTATCCTCGCAGAGCCGCAGTCGTTATTGACGGTTGCATCGAGAATGCCGGGGTTGGATGGCCAGAAGATGTCCAAGTCTTATAACAACACGATCACTCTGCGCGAAGATGCAGAGAGCGTTACCAAGAAAATACGCACCATGCCTACTGATCCTGCCCGGGTACGGCGAACAGACCCAGGTACGCCTGACAAATGCCCAGTATGGGCATTGCATCAGATATATTCAGATGAATCCACGCGGAATTGGGTACAGAATGGGTGCATCAGTGCGGGGATAGGCTGTATAGAATGCAAGCAGCCAGTAATCGAGGGTGTGCTGAAAGAACAGGAACCCATGCGTGAACGTGCGAAAATGTACACGGATAGCCCATCGCTTGTGCGTAATCTGATTGCTGACGGCTGTGAAAAGGCGCGCGAACATGCGCGTGATACGATGCGTGATGTACGTGAAGCGATGCGCTTGCGGTATGACTGATCTAAGAGGATAGGTTTAGGAGGGTAAGTGGGAATTTTAGAAGTTTATAAATTCCCACTTATCGTATAGCTACAGCTGCTAGGCTCAATATCCGGTAGTTTTGCTTTGGGGTAAATCAGCCTCTTCTCCGAAGAAATTCCACAACAACTGTGCGAAGACTTCTGGTGCGATAACGGTATGGCGATTGTTGGTAGCTTGTAACTGGTTGCGCAGTTCTTTGCGTAAATCGCCATTGCCGGTCAGGTCAAAAATGATATCTACTTTTTCACCTAACTCGATGACCTTTAATGCATCCTCAAAAACAGGAACGTTGCTGTGAGCGAAACCTAATGCAACTGGGGAATCCAGATGGCGGGTGGCGACAGCAACAATTTCGACGTTAATGTGTTGTTCCTGGATTTTTTCCAGGAAATTTTCTGAAAAAACTTCGCCAACAGAGCCCAGACCCAAAATAGCGACATTAATTTTGTTACCCATAATAGTGTTGTATCCTTTAATTTATAGTTGTTAACGATAATTGCTGAGTAAGCATAGCCTAATGACCATTCTCTAGCAAGATTCACCATCTGCCAATTTCCACTTAACGAACTGCGCTAATAACAAATGGCTAAACCTAAAACGCTGTATACCTGTACTGAATGTGGCGGTTCTCTGAGTAAATGGCAGGGGCAGTGTCCGCATTGCAATGCCTGGAACACCTTGGTCGAGACTGTGGCTGAATTGGCCGCGCCATCACGTTATAGCGCATTGTCTGTGGTGAGCCAGATACAGAGCCTGGCAAGTGTCGAAGCGGTGGAAGACGAGCGTGTGGTGACAACGATTCAGGAACTGGATCGAGTGCTTGGGGGCGGGGTAGTTAAAGGCGGCGTGGTGTTGATTGGCGGCGATCCGGGTGTTGGTAAATCGACTTTGCTGCTCCAGGCGTTAACTGCGATGAGCGCGAGCCATAAGACGCTGTATGTGAGCGGTGAGGAATCGGCTCGGCAGATCGCACTGCGCGCGCATCGTTTGCAACTGGATGCAGATAGTTTGCAATTATTGGCCGAAATCCAATTGGAAAAGATACTGGCGACCTTGCAGGAACATAAGCCGTTTATTGCCGTCATTGATTCAATCCAGACTATCTACTCCGAAGCTTTGCAATCAGCACCAGGCTCAGTGGCGCAGGTGCGTGAGTGTGCGGCGCAGTTGACCCGTTTCGCCAAACAGTCAGGCACAGTTATTTTTCTGGTTGGGCACGTTACCAAAGAGGGTGCCTTGGCTGGGCCGCGCGTGCTGGAACATATCGTGGATACTGTTTTGTATTTTGAGGGAGACACCAGCTCGACCTTCCGTCTGGTGCGTGCATTCAAGAATCGCTTTGGTGCGGTGAATGAGTTGGGTGTGTTTGCAATGACGGATAAGGGATTGAAGGGGGTGTCCAATCCTTCAGCCATATTCCTGTCAGGACATCGCGCTGATGTGCCCGGTTCCTGCGTAATGGTGACGCAGGAGGGCACGCGCCCGTTGTTGGTGGAGATACAGGCGCTGGTTGAGTCGTCGCCATCGCCTAACCCGCGTCGTTTGTCTGTCGGGTTGGAACAGAACCGTCTGGCGATGTTGCTGGCGGTGCTGCACCGCCATGCAGGTTTGGCCTGTTACGATCAGGATGTATTCATTAACGCAGTCGGTGGTGTGCGGATCAATGAGCCGGCGGCTGATTTGCCGTTATTGCTGGCTATCGTATCTTCATTTAAAAACAAGGCAATACCGGACAAAATGGTTGTGTTTGGTGAGGTTGGGCTGGCAGGTGAAATACGCCCGGTACAACGCGGTCAGGAGCGGTTAAAAGAAGCAGCAAAACTCGGATTTACACATGCCATCGTACCCTTGGCGAATAAACCACGGCAGGCAATTGCAGGGATGGAAGTAATCGGAGTTGAGCGCCTGCAGGATGCCGTGACTTACTTGCGTGACTGCTAGAGTGCTGGCGTAGTGTGCATCTGTTTGAGAAATGCCACGACTTCGTCAGCATCCCGGCTGCGTTTCATCGGTGGCAGGCTTTGCCAGATGCGCCGACCATAAGGTTTGGATACCAGGCGCGGATCGCAAATTACCAATACTCCGCGATCCGTTTCATCCCGGATTAAGCGCCCGGCGCCTTGTTTCAGGGTAATGACCGCGTGCGGTAGCTGGTATTCCATAAATGCATTGCCACCGGCCTGGTTGATCTGCTGTATGCGGGCCGCCAGCACAGGATCGTCCGGCGGGGAGAACGGCAGCTTGTCGATGATGACCAGGGTCAGCGCATCGCCTTTGACGTCGACACCCTCCCAGAAACTCTGACTGCCTAGCAATACCGCATTGCCCAATGCCCGAAATTGCTCCAGCAACTCGGTACGCGAGCGTTCGCCTTGCATGAGGATAGGGTAATCAAGCTGATTCTGTTCAAAGCCCGCTTCCAGTAAAGCACGTGCCTCTTTCATCGCCCGTAATGAAGTGAACAGCAGAAATGCACGTCCACCGCTGGCGGCAAGTAAAGGCAACGCGATGTTAACCACGGCCTCTGTGTAGCCAAAGGTATTGGGTTCGGGCATGTGTGCTGGCAAATAAAACATTGCCTGATTGCCATAATCGAATGGACTGTCCCAGCTTGCACTGGTGCTATCGATTAACCCGAGTTGGGTGCGGTAGTGACTGAAATCACCCTTGACTGACAATGTGGCTGAGGTGAATATCCAGGCGCGCGCATTGTCTGCAATCTGCTTGGTAAAAACGTCGGCAACGGATAAAGGCGTGGTATTAAGCGTCAACGCATGGCTAAATGCTTCAACCCAGCGCACCGTGTCGACGGGAGTGGGGAGCTGCCATTTATCAAGCTGGGCTGCCAGTGCGACACCGCGTTGCCATACATTTTCGATACCGGGCGCACGCTGTGCCTGACTTTCCAGATGCTTGTTCAGTGCAGCTAATGCACTGTCACATTGTTTTAATGCTGTTTCATAACCAGCGCGGCTTTGGACTTTATCCAGTGCCCAGCGTCCGTTGTCTTCATTGAACACCAGGCGTAAATCACGCGCGGCTTTATCTAACACCAAGGCGGCTTCAGGCAGTGCCGCATAGTCTTTGCATGAGGCGACCGCTTCGATACGCGCATCTCTGGCAAGTTCTATCAGTTGACCGGTGGATACCGTTTCACCAAAAAAAAGTCCTGCTGTTTCCGGCAGCTGATGTGCTTCATCGAAGATCACGGTATTGCACGCAGGGAGCAATTCCGCCACACCTTCATCGCGTAGCCAGACGTCAGCAAAAAACAGGTGATGATTGACGACGATGATATCGGCTTCCATGGCCTTTTTGCGGGCCTCCAGGACGAAGCACTGCTTGTGGTGAGGGCAGTCGCTCCCTAGGCAATTGTCGCGGCTGGAGGTGACATAACGCCAGATATTGGCATCCTCGGCAACACCTGCCAATTCGGCTTTATCTCCGGTGCGACTGTGTTCGGCAAAGTGGGTAACTTGCTGCAGATGGACAACGTCTTCCCGAGCCATGAAGCGTCCGTCTTCACGTGCACGTTCCAGATGGTAATGGCAAACATAATTGGCCCGGCCTTTCAGCAACGCAATAATGGCGGGCACACCCAATGCACCCCGTACCGCCGGCAGGTCACGATGAAACAGTTGATCCTGCAAGTTTTTGGTGCCGGTAGAAACAATCACCTTGCCACCATTGAGTAGAGCGGGGGTTAGGTAGGCGAGGGTTTTTCCTGTACCTGTGCCGGCTTCGGCAATGAGGGTGGTTTGTGTGTTGATGGCATGTTGTACCGCTCGTGCCATTTCCAGTTGCTGGTGACGTGCACGGAATCCGGGAATAACAGCAGCTAATGGTCCATCAGCAGCAAATGCCTGTTCTATATCAGCCATGCTTGGTAGGATCGATATGGCGATAATGGATCTGAATAATCAACATCGACAGGCTGATGAAGGCGCCGAAAACGATGGTGATCGCGTTAATTGACCAGCCGGCACTGTCCAGCAGGGCATACAAACCCAGCATGACCAGAATGGAAAGGTTTTCATTGAAGTTTTGCACGGCGATAGAATGCCCTGCACCCATGAGCAAATGGCCGCGATGTTGCAGCAAGGCATTCATCGGCACCACGAAGAACCCGCCTAATATGCCGATGATCATCAGCAATAACGCCGCAAGAATAGTATTCGTGACAAATGCCATGCCGATAACGAATAAGCCCATGATGATGCCAGTGGGGATTACTTTGACTGAATCATGTAATTTGATGTAGCGTCCGGCTGCCACTGAGCCGATAGCAATGCCAACTGCGACAATCGCGGTGAGCTGTGTGGCTTGTTGAATATCAAATTTGAGTACGAGCAATGCCCAGCTTAATATCACCAGACGTAATGTCGCTCCAGCACCCCAAAATAAGGTAGTAACAGCCAACGATACCTGACCAAGTGGATCACGCCACAATTGTTTGAAACTGTGACTGAAGTCACGGAGCAGGGAGATTGGATCACGCCTGGGGGGGCGGTGATCTGGGGCCGTGACCGGGATAAACAGGTTGGCAATAGCCGCTGCCACATACAGCAGAGTGATGAGTACGATGGCGAATTTTGCCACATCGATTTGCCCTAACGAGGGCAGATACCCGGACATGTATGTGCTAATGTCAGGGTTCAGCATCAAACCACCAATAATCGCACCCAGAATGATGGCGAATACGGTCGCTCCCTCCATCCAGGCATTCGCTATCACCAGTTTTTCCGGGGGCAGGTATTCAGTGAGGATGCCGTATTTGGCTGGTGAATAAGCAGCGGCACCCAGACCGACAATGCCATAAGCAAATAGCGGGTTCAAGCCGGCCAGCATGGTAAAGCAGCCAACAAGTTTTATATTGTTGCTGATAAACATTACCCTGCCTTTAGGGATGGCATCAGCGAAAGCACCTACAAAAGGGGCAAGCACGATGTAGGAGACGACAAAAAATTCTTGCAGGACCGGAGTGTGCCAACTGGGTGAATTCAGGTCTTTCAGCAAGGCGATGGCAGCGAACAACAACGCATTGTCGGCCAGTGCAGATAAAAACTGCGCAGATAAGATTATGTAAAAACCAAGATTCATGCAGCGTTTTTAGTTGGATGAAGAGTCGGATTTGGCTTTGGATTTGGTCAGTGCGTTAAGCATGGCTTCCTGTTCTGCAAAAGAGGGGGCACGACTACGACTATTGAGAGCGGGGTCCTTGCCCGGAGCCACGTGACCACCGCGTTCTTCTTCTTTAAGCTTAAGGTAATCATCCAGGCCTTCGTCGGTATAGCGACCACGAAAATCTTTGGGCATTTGCGTAGCCGGCTTGGTTTTAAAAGACTGGATACGCAAGGCTTTATTGATAGCGGCCACTCTGTCTTCTATCCAGCGAATGTCATACAGCGCAAAGCCAATAACTACTGCGGCTAATGCTAACGCAGGCCAGGCATAACCAACCAGAAAGCTGGCTACAGCAGCCACACTGGCAATGCGATACAACCAGCCACCACGAATATCATCCAGGTAGTCACGATGCCAGCCCATAGGGAAAAACGCCAATAAAATATAGGCTTGTCGACGTTTTTTCATTTGCTGCACTAATTTTAAATTGGCAGCCTGTAATCCATCGCCTTCGAGATTAAGGTTTTTCCATGCGTCACTCATAAACAACTACCTATCTTCATCGCTTTAAATATGTTTGAATGCATCTTTACCGTTTTTTATTGCGAACCTGCACATGGCTGATCGCCGACTTCAAGTATTCTACACTGTCGCCAAGCAATTAAGCTTTACTAAAGCAGCAGAATGTTTGTGTATGACACAACCTGCTGTCACTTTTCAGGTTAAACAATTGGAAGCTCAACTCAATATCAGTCTTTTTGAGCGCACTCCAAGCCGGATTATCCTGACACCTGCGGGTGAACTGGCGATGCAATATGCTGATAAAATATTGAACCTGACCACGGAAATGGAAACGCGTCTGACAGAAATGAGCGATCAGACGCATGGTGCATTAATGATAGGCGCCTCAACCACGATCGCTGATTACATGTTACCCCAAATGCTGGGTGTGTTTAAGTCACGTTTTCCGCAGGTGCAGGTACGCTTATCTGTTGCTAACTCGCAAACCATTGAAAACCGCATTATTGACCATAGTTTGGACATTGGCCTGGTTGAGTCGCCGTCACATCATCCCAGCCTGGTTACGCAGGTGTTCTATCAAGATGACCTGGTCGTCATTTGCGCAATGAATCATGCCTGGGCGCAATGTGCCAACATACACCCGGAACAGCTGGGCAATGAACCCTATATCGGACGTGAGCCCGGTTCCGGCACACGTGAAGTGGTGGATAAATACCTGCGTGAGCACGGTGTACAGCCGGAAATGCTGGATGTGGTAATGGAGTTGGGCAGCCCGGAGGCGATCAAAGGTGCAGTTGAAGCAGGACTTGGTGTTGCAATCGTTTCCAAAGCGACAGTGATAAAAGAACGCGAATTAGGTAAACTGGTGGCCATTCCGCTCAACCCGCCATTACGTCGCGATTTAACTCAGGTTTATACACAAGAAAAATTCCGCTCCAAGTTACTGCAATCGTTTATCGATTTAATTGCAGAAACTCCCCAACCGTAGAACAGGTCAAATTATGAAAAGATTTATGTTAGTGCAGCATTCCTATTCCGAATTTTTAGGAATGGTAGAGAAACAGTTGGAATCACGTAATATCGGTTTCCAGTATCAGCGTCCTTTTTTGGGCGTGGATTTGCCTGCAACGGCAACTCAGCATGATGCTTTATGGCTGCTGGGTGGTGCCTATCCGGTTACCGATGAAGAAGCTTCGCCCTGGCTGGCACAAGAGTTACGACTGATTACCAATTTCAAAAAAATGAAGCGTCCGATTGTGGGTATCGGGTTCGGTGCGCTGGTAATGATGTTGCATGAAGGCGGCGAAGTGACTGATGAGCCATATTTCAATGCATATTGGACTACCTGCCACAAAACAGAGGCCGGACGTGATGACCCGCTGGCCAATGCCGTGGACGGAAAAAAACTGCTGGTAATGTATAACGGCAGTGCTACCTTGCCTGAAGGTATGGAGCCTATCGTAGTCGACGATGATGGTCGTTGGCTGGCAGTGCGCCCCGACGATTTGAGCTATGCCATGTTGTTCCGCCCTGAAATCAAGCCGGGCATGATAGAAGACATGATGATGGAGGATAATCGTCCTTTGCCAGATAACATCGGTGAGATATTGGAAGAGGCGCGTGCCAACTGGACAGTAGGGCAGCAAACTGCTGCCGAAATTTGTCTGGCTTTGGTTTCAGCATTGGATTTGATGACGGAAAGACATAAAATGCCGGTGTTTAATTTGAATGTAGTGAAAGCAGAATGACTTCCGCAGAACGTGAATTATTGAATCATTATCGTCAATTAAGTCCCCCGCAACAGCAAACTGCGCAGGATTTTTTGGCGTTTTTGTCAGCCCGCAAACAAGCGCTCGTGCCCGAAGATGCGCCACTGCCGGTTGCAATAGATCGCCCCGAACAGGAGAGTGTGGTGAAAGCAATCAAACGGTTGCGTGCGACCTATCCTATGCTGGAGCCAAACAAACTGTTGCATGACACCTCCAATCAGATGTCGCGTCACATGATACATAGCGTTCCGGCGGTTGAAGTGATCGATGAACTTGAGCTCGTGTTCAGACGGCACTATGAAGCACATATCGCAAAGTTTCAGCCGGACTGACATGATTACCGAATCGGATTTTTTCGACGCCTTATCTGACGAAACCAGACGACGCATTCTGGCTTTGCTGGCATTGAATGGCGAGTTGTGCGTCTGTGAATTGCACTTTGCGCTGGACATGCCGCAACCCAAAGTGTCGCGTCATTTGAGTGTGTTGCGTGATTTGAATCTGCTGACTATGCGTCGTGATGGCACATGGATCTATTATCAGTTGAATACACAAATGCCGGCATGGTGCGCGGCCATTTTCGCTGCATTGAGCGATGTGTGGATATCCGATGTAAATCGTTCGCAAGATAATCAGCGTTTGTTGGATATGCCTAATCGTCCTGCGCGCTGTTGCGCATAATTAGTTCTATGCGTAATTGTCCCGTCATAATATATCTGTATAATCGGATATATGTTAGACAGGAGTATGGCAATGAACAAAAAAACAGTGTTGATCTTATGTACGGGCAATTCTTGCCGCAGCCAGATGGCAGAAGCCTTGGTGAATCATGATTTGGGTGAACATATCCATGCGATATCAGCAGGAACGCGTCCTCAACCCAAAGTAGCTGACGGTGCAATCGCCGCATTAAACAATATAGGCATTCCGGCAGAAGGTTTATACCCGAAAGATATTGATGCCATTATCGATCAGCCAATAGATCTGGTTATTACAGTTTGCGACAACGCCAAAGAAGCCTGTCCCGTTTTCCCTCGACCTATACCTAGTCTGCATATGCCGTTCCACGACCCCCACGGTGAACCATTGGACAGTTTCATCGCTGTGCGCGATGAAATTCGTACGCGATTGGTGGCAGAAGTCGCCAACAGGTTGCTGTGATGCTGGTTGCGCTGCTGATATTCCTGATTACGCTTGCTCTTGTCATCGTTCAGCCGAAAAGCCTGGGTATCGGAACCTCGGCCTGGTTAGGTGCAGGTGTTGCCCTGTTGGCGGGTGTGGTTTCCCTACAGGATATTCCAACGGTATGGCATATCGTTTGGGATGCAACATTTACCTTAATTGCGCTAATACTGATTTCGTTAATTCTGGATGCGGCCGGATTCTTTGAATGGTCTGCGCTACACATTGCCAGATGGGCGGCGGGTAGGGGTGGTCTGTTATTCGTATTGATAGTATTACTTGGGGCAGTTATTGCCGCATTGTTTGCCAATGATGGTGCTGTACTGATTTTAACGCCGCTGGTGATCGAGATATTACGGGCTTTGCGTTTTAAACCTGCAGCCATGCTGGCTTTTGTCATGGCCGCGGGATTTATCGCTGACTCGGCCAGTTTGCCTTTCAAAATCTCTAACCTGGTTAATATTATTGCGGCCAACTACGCCAATATCGGTTTTAATGATTATGCCGCAGTGATGGGTGTGGTGAATCTGGTATCTGTGGCGGTTTCCCTGCTGGTTTTGTTCTGGTATTTCCGCAAGGATATTCCCAAGCAATATGATGCAGGCGATCTTGCTGCTCCGGCAAGCGCGATTCGTGATCCACTGGTATTCCGCGCAGGATGGGTGGTATTGGCGGGATTATTGGTGGGTTATGTGCTGTCTCAACGCTTGCAGATTCCAACGTCAATCATAACCGGTGCTGGCGCTCTGATTTTAGTTATTCTAGCGGGCCGTGAGCGCTTTGTGGGGAAACAGGAGCGTGCTGTTATCCCGGTATGGACCTTGTTTCGTGAAGCGCCCTGGCAAGTGGTGATTTTCTCTCTGGGTATGTATCTGGTGGTATATGGTCTGCGCAATCAAGGGTTGACAGCGGAACTGGCTACGCTATTGGAATGGCTCAGCAGGCAGGGATTGACAGTAGCGACACTAGGCACAGGGGTATTAATGGCAGGGCTGTCGGCCATTATGAATAATCTTCCCGCCGTTTTGGCCGGCAGTCTTGCCATTGCTCAGGCCGAAGTAAGCCCGGCGATGCGTGAAGCCATGGTTTATGCGAATATTATCGGTTGTGACTTAGGTCCGAAAATCACCCCTATCGGCAGTCTGGCAACACTGTTATGGCTGCACATACTGCAACAGCGCGGCATGACGATAGGCTGGGGGCAATATTTCCGTATCGGTATTGTGTTGACCATACCCGTATTGCTTACCGTGTTGCTGACACTGGCAATGGTATTGGCTTAGCACATTACCAGCATGTCTCGGGTGCTGACTTGCGCTTGCCAGCCCAGCTCGGTTTCTGCTTTATCGCAATTCAGGGTGAGGCTGTTATGCACCCCGTCTATCCAGCCAGCTTCTCCGCCTACCCCTGCAGTCTTGCATGCCAAGTCCAGTGCGAATTTGGCAATGCCGGGTGAGATGGGGGTGGCCAGGCTGTGACGACGCTGGATAGCATCACGGAAGCTGAAGGGAACATTCGCAGCCAGATTGTATGCGCCGGAAGCTGGCAAAATAAGCGTTTGCACAATTGCGCGCGCGACATCATCTTCATGGACGCATTGCAGTAATGGTTGTGGATCGGGGAGTTTTACGTAAAACGGCTGACGCAACAAATTAATCAGCAACGGCTGCGCATGTTTTCCCAGGATGATGTGTGGCCGTAGACGGATGATTTGCGGGTGATGTTGTGTCAGCCAGTGTTCCAGTTCCGTTTTGTGTTCGGCGTACAGAAATCCGGTAATAGGGCTCAATGCGGCCTGTTCATCCAAATCCGTACCATGACCATATACCGATGCACTGGACAGGTGGGTGATGCGTGATATGCCAAGTTCGGCGGCCGTATCAAACAGACGCTGTGATGCATCCAGATTGACTGCGCGCATTACTTGCACTGGCGTTTTGCCGCGCAACACTACAAATGCAAGGTGGACGAGTGCATCTTGCTGATTCAATAGCGGCAGGAGATCCGCCTGGGTTAAATCAGCTTGTACTGCGTGAAATTTAGGATGTTCGAAAATGCCAAGCTTGATATCAACGCCGGTGACGCTGCTGATTTCCGGCATCCGGCATAACATGGGCAATAATGCCTGTGCCAGATGGCTGCTGCTGCCGGTAACTAATACTCGCATGTTAATCGCGCAGAGCCGGCATGACGTCGCTGGCGATACATTGCATCGATTCCTGAATGATTTCGGTATCCAGTGCCCCGGCGCCCACTGCACAAAGTAAATTGGTTACGCCTGCCTCACGATATTTTTGTAATTTGTCGATGCATTCATCTGGTGAGCCCACCACGACCATGCCGAATGTTTCCAGCATGGTTAAATTGATACCTAATTTCAGCAAGCTGCGGAATCGCCCCAGATCATGGAAATGCTCATAGCTGGGGTAAAGTTTTTCCAGTACGGGCAGGGTGGTGGCGAATAGTTGCTGATAGAACCAGACCAGTGCGTCTTTAGCGAGGACCCTGGCACGTTTGCCATCAGGCAGGCATAAAATACCCACGGTCATGCCTGCGCGGGGGGCTGCGGGTCCTTGCCATGCATCCAGATAATGCCGAATATCCTGTTTTACCATCATCCACGGCTTGAATGGGCCTGCCAGCATGCCGAGTTGTTCCTGAGCGGCCCATACAAAGGTATCGGGGCTGACTGCTGCCGTCCATATAGGGGGGTGAGGTTGCTGTATGGAATAGGGCAGGATATCCAGTGCATCAAGATGGAAATGCTCACCATGAAAAGTCACGGGTTGTCGCGAAAAGGCTAGTTGCAGAATTGCCAGCGATTCGGCTGTCAGCGTGCGACTGTTGCGCATATCCGCACCAAATGCGGTGTATTCCTGAGGCGAAAAGCCCCGTCCGATACCCAGTTCAAAGCGACCTCTGGATAAAATATCCAGTGTCGCTGCTCGTTCGGCAACATGTACCGGATGGTGGTAAGGCAGGGGAGTAACCCCTAAACCCAGGCGAATGTTCTTTGTACGTTGACTGGCGGCGGCCAGAACCAGATCGGGTTTGGATGAATGGGAGTAGCCGCGCATGAAGTGGTGTTCTACCAGCCACGCGCAACCGTAGCCCAGGCTATCTGCCAAGGTGATTTCGTTTAGCGTTTGTTCAAATGCATCAGCTTCGCTACGCTTAAGCTGCGGGGGTTGCGAGATTTCAAAAAAAAGATCGAGTTGCATAGCGTTCAAACATTATCAATATCTGCTTATGATGCCATTGTTGCGGCAAAAACACCAAACCGGATTTATATTAAGCAGTGGTCAATATATTTGTTGTCAGTGCCATATCGAGTTAGAATATCAGCATCTCAAACCCTTATAACATCTCGTGTCTACTGATAATCTCATCGAAATTCGTGATGTGTCATTTGCTTACCGTGACCGCCCTATTCTAAAGGGGATCAACCTGACTGCACCGCGTGGCAAAGTGATTGCGATTATGGGTGGTAGCGGCTGTGGCAAAACGACGCTACTACGTCTGATTGGTGGTCAATTACGTCCTTCTCACGGTGAAGTACGTGTCGATGGCCAGGTTATCCATCAGCTAGGCGTCGATGCGCTGTATCAAATGCGACGCAAAATGGGGATGTTGTTTCAATTTGGCGCGTTGTTTACGGACATGACGGTGTTTGAAAATGTAGCCTTTCAAATGCGTGAGCATACCAATTTGTCCGAAGCCGTGATTCATGATCTGGTATTAATGAAACTGCATGCGGTTGGCTTGCGCGGCGCGCAGAGCCTGATGCCACATGAGTTATCCGGCGGTATGGCGCGCCGTGTAGCGCTGGCGCGCGCAGTAGCACTTGATCCTATGTTAATAATGTATGACGAGCCTTTTGCCGGACTGGATCCGATTTCTCTTGGGGTTATCGGTAATCTCATCCGGCGGTTGACGGATGCGCTTGGTTTGACGTCAATTCTGGTGACGCATGATGTGCATGAGTCGCTGGAAATAGTGGATTATGTGTATTTTATTTCCAATGGGGTAGTTGAGGCCGAGGGTACACCGGATGAAATACGCGCATCTAAATTACCTTTTGTGCATCAATTTATTCATGCTGAGGAAGATGGTCCTGTGCCATTCCATTATCCAGCGCCTGACTATGCTGCTGATTTGGGCTTGCGGAGTGCTGGCTGATGTCAACCAAACAAAATCTGATTAGCCGTATCGGGCATCGTGTCATTGACAGTGTATGGCTGATGGGGGTTGCAACCCGATTTCTGATGCAGGTGTTATGGCGCTCAGGCACTAGCTGGCGACGCTTCCATCTGATCATTCGCGAGATATATGCGAGTGGTGTATTGTCGCTGGTGATTATTATTGTTTCCGGATTATTTGTCGGCATGGTGCTCGGTTTGCAGGGTTACGAAACATTGCAGACATACGGCAGCGAGCAGGCATTGGGTATCCTGGTGGCTTTATCTCTGGTACGCGAACTCGGTCCAGTCGTTGCCGCCTTGTTATTCGCCAGTCGTGCCGGCTCGGCAATAACGGCAGAAATCGGATTAATGAAAACCACTGAGCAATTAAAAGCCATGGAAATGATGGCGGTTGATCCGATTGCTCGTGTTATTGCCCCGCGGTTCTGGGGCGGGGTGATTTCCATGCCGTTACTGGCAGCGATTTTTTCTATTGTCGGTGTGTTCGGTGGTTATCTGGTGGGTGTGGTGCTGATCGGCGTTGATGAAGGTTCATTCTGGTCACAAATGCAAGCAGCGGTCGATGTGCGTGAAGATATCCTGAATGGTGTCATTAAAAGCGTAGTGTTTGGATTTGCAGTTACAACCATTGCTTTATTTGAAGGCTTTGACGCAATGCCGACTGCTGAAGGAATTTCGCGTGCGACAACCCGTACCGTGGTCACGTCATCGCTGGCCATTCTGGCACTTGATTTTATTTTAACCGCATTTATGTTCCGAGGTGTGTGAAGTATGGAAAGAGCTACACTGGATTTTTGGGTAGGGTTATTCGTAGTTGCTGGTTTGGCTGCGCTGCTTGCTCTGGCATTGAAAGTTGGCAATATGAGCAGCTTCGGGACTAGTCATAGCTACAGTGTCCAAGCTGACTTCAGTAATATCGGCGGTTTGAAAATTCGTGCACCTGTAAAAAGCGCAGGCGTTGTGGTCGGCCGTGTCAGTGACATTCGTTTTGACAACCAGACCTTTGAAGCCACTGTGACGATGAAGCTAGATAATAAATACAATTTCCCTAAAGATACCTCTGCGGCGATTATGACGTCCGGCTTACTGGGAGAGCAATATCTTGCCCTTGAGCCGGGCGGTGATATGAAAAATCTTGTTGCAGGCGATAAAATAAAAATTACACAGTCAGCGGTCGTGTTAGAGAGTTTAATCAGTCAATTTCTATATAATAAAGCATCTGATGCGCCTACAGCTGATTCAGCTCAGGTTGCAGCACCTAATTCAGGAGTCCATCCATGAAAAAAAATATAATCAGTGCCATGATTGCCATAGCCTTGGCTACGCCACTAACGGCGTCTGCACAGACGGTTAATCTTTCAGAAGCCGTGCAAATGAGTCTGAATGCTGATCCGCGCATCAAGGAACGTGAGCAGCTGGTTGAGTCCGCCCGCGCTTTGCTGGATGAGGCTGAAGGAAATAATGGATTAAGGGTTAGTGCCAATATATTCCTTGGACTTGCGCCACAAGTCAAAGGCGGCTTTTATCAGAATGGCGAAACTTCGGGAACGACACCCCGCACAGATGGTCCGTTTCCGGGTGGTTTATCAGATTGGACCTCGCTGCAATTTGCAATAATCAAACCACTGTATACCTTTGGCAAGATTGAACATTATAGCGAAGCAGCAAAAGGCAACGTAGATATTAAGCGCGGTGATGTTCGGATTGGACAGGCGGATACTGTCATGGACGTGAAGCGTGCTTATTACGGCTACTTGACGGCTCGTGATTCACGACGTTTGTTGGAAGATGTGCAAAGCCGGTTGGATGATGCATTATCGCGTGTTAAAAAGAATCTCAAGGACGATAATGGCGAATCGAAACAGTCTGACTTATATGCATTGCAAGCAGCTAGCGGCATGCTGGGTAAATACCTTAGCCAAGCCACAGCAATAGAAAAAATAAGTCTGGATGGTTTAAAGTTACTGACTGGCGTCGGTATGGATAGCAAGTTGCAGGTGGCGGATGACAGTCTGCAACCTGTGCCTTTGCCATCAGGCACACTAGCCGATTTTGAATCGCGTGCTGTGGCTGACCGGCCTGAAATGGCCCAACTGGAAGCCGGTATGCGCGCTCGACGTGCTTTGGTTGCCGCTAAAAAGGCGGAGATGTATCCGGATATTTACGCTGGAGTGATAGGGCAGGCTAACTATGCCTCACGTCGCGACACGCTGAATAATCCATACGTTTACGATTCGTTTAATAATTTCGGTGTTACGCCTGCGGTTGGCATGAAATGGGATATTAAATTAGGTGTGGTTCCAGCCCAGATTGCCCAGGCTCAGGCTGATTTGGAAGCGCTGAATTACAAAACGCAATTTGCGCAGGCTGGGATTCCTTTTCAGGTATCCGAAGCATATAACCAGGTCCAGGCCAATTATGTGGCTCAGCAGAAATTGGCGGATGGCGCAGCGGCAGGTAGGCGCTGGATGATTGCTTCATTGGCCGATTTTAATGCAGGTCTGGAAAAAGCTGATAAAGTCGCCGATGCGTTGAAAACTTATGCGCTGACCCAGGCTGAATATTTGCGTACTGTGAATGACTACAATATGTATGTAGCTCAATTGGCGCATGCAATTGGTGAAACTAAATAACCTCTTCGATTTCTAATTACTTTTAATATACGTATTTAAATCATGTTTACCTTATTTAATAAACTGCGATGTTTTTTTGTTGGCACTATGTTCGCTGCAATCAGTGTGTCTGCTTACGCAAGCGAAGTGGCACCCGATGTATTGGTAAAGACCACAACGCAGGATGTCACTACAATTCTTAAACGTGACAAAACGGTCTATGCAAATGACACCCAAAAGCTTTACTCGTTAATTGATGCCAAGGTATTGCCACATTTCGATTTTAACCAGATGACCATGCTGGCTGTGGGCCGTTATTGGCGTCAAGCCACACCCGCTCAGCAGCAAGCACTGGTTAAAGAGTTTCGCACGCTGCTAGTAAGGACATATGCCAATGCTTTGGCTGCGTTTAACAATCAGGTTATCGAATTCAAACCGTTTTCCATGCCTGTCGGGGCAACGGACGTGACAGTGCAAACTCAGGTAAAACAGCCTGGTGCCCAGCCCATTCCGATTGATTACAGTATGGAAAAGACGGCTGCAGGTTGGAAAGTTTATGACGTGACTATCGATGGAGTAAGTCTGGTTTTGAATTATCGGGGCTCGTTTGGTGCTGAAATTCATAATAAGGGTGTAGATAACTTGATTCAAACGCTGGCCGCGAAGAATCAACAGCCTAATACCAAGGCCGCAACATCAAAATAAGCATAAACTATGAGCAATACCTACCTTATCCAGCAAGAATTAACTATACCTACTGCTACAGAACAGTTGGCAGAAGGTATAGCTGCCTTGAACAAGGGGATGAGCGAGTTTGATTTTTCTGCCTTGCGTGAAATGGATTCAACGGCATTGGCATTAATTTTAGCCTGGCGTCGGGAAGCTGAACGCCTTGGTAAACGATTGTATTGTATTAATCTACCCGAAAACCTTAAAAATTTGGCCGCGCTGTATGGTGTGGAAAATTACATTTCCGCCTGAACGTCGTGACTATACCTGCTATTAGTATCCATCAGCTGCATAAGCACTTTGGCGCATTACATGCGTTACGAGGTGTTGACTTAACTGTTAATCAAGGTGAGTTTTTTGCACTATTAGGCCCAAACGGCGCAGGAAAAACTACGCTAATCAGCATTTTGGCCGGCCTGACACGCGCAGATAGCGGAACCGCACACGTCATGGGGCATAACGTCGTGACTGATTACCGCGCGGCTCGACAGTTGCTTGGTATGGTACCGCAAGAACTGGCCTACGATCCTTTTTTTACGGTGCGAGAAAGTCTGCGGATTCAGTCAGGTTATTTTGGTTTACGCCGTAATGATGACTGGATTGATGAGATCATGAGTCATCTTGGCTTGCTGGATAAAGCGGATGCCAATATGAGGTCACTGTCTGGCGGCATGAAGCGCCGCGTACTCGTTGCTCAAGCATTAGTGCATAAGCCACCGGTGATCATTCTGGACGAGCCAACTGCCGGTGTGGATGTGGAGTTGCGCCAGTCATTATGGACTTTTGTACGCCAACTGAATGCCTCTGGCCACACCATTATTTTGACTACCCATTATCTTGAAGAAGCCGAGGCTTTATGTGATCGGGTGGCCATGCTTAAGCAAGGACAAATCGTGGCGCTGGATAAAACTGCCAATCTGCTGAAAAATGCGAGTGAACTGCAGTTGCAGATCCGCATACAGCCTGATGCGCTTCCATCTGATCTCCAGCCCCGGATCATTAAGCATGTGGATAATGTTTATACATTAGGACTAAAAGCACCTGCCGAAATTGAATTTATATTGGCCAGCCTACGTTTGGCGGGTGTCAACGTGAACGAAATCGCGCTGGCGCAACCGGATCTGGAAGATGTCTTTGTGCAGATTATGGGGCGGTCATGATCGGATTCTATACCTTGCTTTATAAGGAATTATTGCGCTTCTGGAAAGTGTCGTTCCAGACGGTTTTGGCTCCGGTGATTACAGCATTGTTATATTTGCTGATTTTTTCACACGTGTTGGCAGAACATGTTCAAGTATATCCGGGGGTTAGTTACACCGCATTTCTGGTGCCTGGCCTGGTGATGATGTCGATGCTGCAAAATGCGTTTGCGAACAGTTCATCGAGTCTGATTCAATCCAAGATTACCGGTAATATTGTCTTTGTGCTCTTGCCGCCATTATCTTATCTGGAATTTTTTGCTGCTTACCTTGTTGCTGCTATTACACGCGGAATAGTGGTAGGTTTGGGTGTTTTTGTAGTGACTTTGATATTTACGTCTGTGAGCATAGATCATCCATTATGGCTGATTTTATTCGCTGTTCTTTGTAGCGGGATATTAGGTGCTTTGGGGGTAATTGCTGGTATTTGGGCAGAGAAATTTGATCAACTTGCCGCATTTCAGAATTTTATTATCATGCCACTGACTTTTTTGTCGGGCGTGTTCTATTCCATTCATTCGTTACCACCATTCTGGCTGGCCGTATCGCGGTTCAATCCGGTGTTTTATATGATAGATGGCTTTCGCTATGGTTTTTTTGGCGCGAGTGATGTTTCACCAGGCTTGAGTTTGCTAGTCGTGCTCGTAAGCTTTGTGGCATTATCCGCATTCTGTTTGCTTTTATTACAACGTGGCTACAAGCTGCGTCATTGAGATATTTATAATGGTACAACCTGATAGTATTAAACACTCCATTGAACAAGGAATGACATGTGAATTGGTGCGTGTTATGGGAGATGGTCAACATTTCGAAGCGGTTATTGTCAGCACGGAGTTTGCTGGTAAAAGCCGCGTACAGCAGCATCAAATTGTGTATCGTGCCTTGGGTGATCGCATGAAGGAAGAAATTCATGCGCTTTCCATGAAAACCTTTACCCCTGAACAATGGGCTGAGGAAAGTCGCTAATGGATAAGCTGGCTATACAGGGTGGTACACGCCTGAGTGGCGATGTACGTATATCCGGTGCGAAGAATGCTGCATTGCCGATATTGTGTGCGGGTTTATTAACTGCAGATGTATTGCATCTTGATAATTTGCCCAAGTTGAAAGATATCAGCACATCATTGACATTGCTTGCGCATATCGGCATGCAAGCGGCGCTGGATGACCATGGTGGTGTTGATTTACATGCGGCCGAGTTAACACGGCTTGAAGCGCCCTATGAGCTGGTTAAGACCATGCGCGCTTCGATACTGGTACTTGGTCCCATGCTCGCACGTTGTGGTGAAGCCATGGTGTCCTTACCCGGTGGTTGTGCCATTGGTTCACGACCAGTGGACCTCCATATCAAGGGTCTGCAAGCTATGGGTGCGGAAATCCATATTGAACATGGTTATATACATGCGAAAGCCAGCCGTTTACAGGGGGCGCGTATTTTTATGGATACCGTGACGGTAACTGGAACG
The DNA here is from genome assembly GCF_003864975.1 of Sulfuriferula thiophila. Classification (NCBI taxonomy): domain Bacteria; kingdom Pseudomonadati; phylum Pseudomonadota; class Betaproteobacteria; order Nitrosomonadales; family Sulfuricellaceae; genus Sulfuriferula; species Sulfuriferula thiophila. Next base: position 107,268 of record NZ_BHGL01000046.1, on the reverse strand, counting down.
GAAAATTTGATGATGGCCGCCACGCTGGCACAGGGTGTTACCGTGCTGGAAAACGCTGCCCGCGAACCTGAGGTCGTTGATCTGGCGAATTGTCTGATCGCAATGGGGGCTAATATCAGCGGTGCGGGCACGGACACCATTACCATCCATGGGGTAGATAAGCTGCATGGAGCGAACTTTAGCATCATGCCAGACCGCATTGAAACTGGAACATATCTTGTAGCTGCTGCGATGACGCAGGGACAGATCAGAATTACGCATACACGTGCTGATACCATAGATGCGGTGCTGGATAAATTGCGTGAAGCAGGTGCAGAGATTGAAGTGGGTGTGGGTACTATTTCACTGACTATGCGGCAACGACCACGTGCAGTGAGTATTAAAACAGCGCCATACCCGGCTTTCCCTACAGACATGCAGGCACAGTTTATGGCTATGAACTGTATCGCTGACGGCGTGGCGACAGTGACCGAAACTATTTTTGAAAATAGATTCATGCACGTGCAGGAGATGCAGCGTCTAGGTGCCAATATCGAAATTGAGGGCAATACCGCAGTCGTGCGTGGCGTAGAAGGTTTACAGGGTGCTGTCGTAATGGCCACTGATTTGCGCGCCTCTGCTTCGCTGGTTCTGGCGGCTCTGGTGGCAGATGGCGAGACAGTGATTGAGCGCATCTATCACATAGACCGTGGATACGAATGCATAGAAGAAAAATTCAACCAGGTAGGTGCGCGTATCAGTCGTGTACATTGAAGGGAATAATATGATTACTATTGCATTATCCAAGGGACGTATTTTTGAAGAAACGTTGCCGTTACTTGCAGCTGCTGGGATAGAGCCACGTGAAAATCCTGAGAAATCACGCAAATTGATTATCTCTACTAATCTTCCTGATGTACGTCTGATCATTATTCGTGCCACCGATGTTCCGACTTATGTACAACACGGTGCCGCTGATCTGGGTGTAGCCGGTAAGGATGTCTTGATTGAGCATGGTGGAGATGGTTTATACCAGCCACTGGATCTGAAAATTGCCCGTTGCAAAATGATGGTAGCCGCTCATCCTGCTTTTGATTATGAACAGGCTGTGCGTCAAGGTGCGCGATTAAGCGTGGCCACAAAATATCTAACAACTGCACGAGAATATTTTGCTGCAAAAGGTGTGCACGTCGATCTGATTAAACTGTACGGTTCCATGGAACTGGCACCACTGGTTAAATTAGCCGATGTGATTGTTGATCTGGTTAGCAGCGGCAGTACACTGAAAGCGAACGGCCTTGTAGCGGTTGCTGACATTATGGATATCAGTTCACGTCTGGTTGTTAACCAGGCAGCACTAAAACTCAAACGTGCAGAAATTCAGCCTTTACTGGATACTTTTGCCAAAGCGGTAAGCGCTGATTGAGCCAACGTTCTATGCCTTATGATCTGCCGAACGACCCCAGCATACGCCGTATTTTGATTATCAAATGGAGTGCGTTAGGCGATATTGCAATGGCGACCTGCGTCATGGAAGATGTGGCACGCGCTTTTCCGAATGCACAAATAGATCTGAATACGTTACCGCCCTGGGATAAATTATTTACCGGTGATCCGCGTTTCAGCAATATTAGTAAAATCAACATTCGCGCCAAGCAAGGTAAGTGGGCTGCGATATGGGCATGGATGCAACAAGTCAGACAGCAGCGTTATGATTTAATTGTAGACTTGCAGTCAAATGATCGCTCACGCTTCATGCTGATGTTTCTGCAATTAACCGGCAATGCTACGCGGTTTCTGATTGGTAATCATCCTAGCAGACCATACAATATAAGTGGTCCGGACATGCCTGGCGATCCAAATCCGGTACAACGGATGCGGGCGGCGATAAAAGCTGCAGGCATCCCAGTGAATACAGCACGACCAGTACTGCATATTCCAGCTCATAATCAGCAACATGCTCATGAATTACAAAAAAAATATGGGTTAACTGCAGGCCGTTATGCGATTTTTTATCCAGGCTGCCAGGCTGCAGGGTATTTAAAACGCTGGGGAGAAGATAAATACGCTGAATTAGCACGGCAATTGTTAATCAGTGAAGTGGATCAGGTTGTGCTGATCGGCGGCAAGGATGAAATTGAAGATTGTCGGCGCATTACCGAACTGGTGGGTGCTGGTGTCGTTAATTTATGCGGCGAAACTGAGGTGCTGGATATTGTACCTTTAGCACGAGATGCCAAATATCAAGTGGGTAATGATACCGGTACGGCGCATCTGGCAGCATCATCCAGTCAGCCCATGGTTGTCGTCTGTGGACCAACAGACCCTTATCGAGTCAAGCCGCAAGGAGATAACGTCATTGCGATTCAGGCTGATATGCCATGTCTGAACTGTTACTGCAAGCAGGACTGCACGCATCATTCATGTATGAAAGCGGTCCAGCCGGAACATGTTATTGAGGCGTTGCATTTCAAGGACGGTCCGGTAATGATCATACCGATTCCCAAGGCTCAGCAAGGTTTATCAGATTCATAAACGGGTGGGTTATCCGGCGCACCAGCCGGCATAAGGGTTTTGCCGTAACGCTTGCGCTGATGAAATTCGTAGAGTTTGGCGTATTTTAAAAACACATAAAAAGCGCCGCAAACAGAAGTAATGAAGCCACCCCATCCGTTTAAAAAAGCGCGTTTGAAAAAATAGGCGCGCAGAAAATAAAAGGGTGGGTAAAACACCAGCATCCATGGGTTAGGATAGGTGCCTTTGGCGACCTTGTCTTTAACCAGGCCGGTGGAATAAGCATTTAGTTTGCTTACTTTGATATCGATATCGGTTTCCCCATAGTGATAAAATGGCGCGGTCAGATTTTTAACTATGCCATCTACTTTGGGGGCCGCATGGACGGGCATATCAGTAATGTGGCCTTTATCTTTGCGGAACAGGCGCAAGAATTTATTGAGGCGAACAAAGCGGTTGTTCATTTGCCAGAACATTTGTTCCTGGCGCGGAATGGTGTAGCCATCAGCATCAGGTCCGCGTCGCAGTAAATCACGAATTTCCAGTTGGGAATCGGGTGAAAGTGCTTCGTCAGCATCCAGCAATAACACCCATAAATACGAGGTTTTCGTTAATGCTATCTGTTTTTGTTTGCCGTAACCCAGAAATGGTTGGTGGAAAATTTTGCAACCATATTGCTTAGCGATATCCAGTGTTGCATCTGTGCTGCCAGAATCAAGCAAGACTATTTCATCCGCCCATTTTACGCTTTCCAGGCAGCTGGCCAGAGTGCGTGCGTTGTTGAATGTCGTGACAAATGCTGAGAGTTTTTCCATGAAAATGTTAATGACTTGCTGTACGAAAATGACCCAAACTATACCACAGGGCAAGGTACGCTCTTGAAAATATTGCATGTAATCGCATCCACTGATGTCGGTGGTGCAGAAAAGCATTTGCTGGATTTATGCTTGCAACAACGTGAGTTGGGGCTGGAAGTCAGTGTCGCACTGCCGGCTGAAGGTGCGTTGAGCCAAGCGCTGGAAACTCATGGTATCAAGTATTCGCTGATTCGTTCTGGTGGCCGTTTGCATCCTCTGGCTTTATGGTCATTAAGGCAAGTAATTCGGCGTATGCAACCGGATCTGGTTCATGCTCATATGCTTAAGTCAGCCTTTATGGTGGCATATGCAGATCGGCAGATTCTTTGCGTTGCGACTGCGCATAATATTGTTAAACATCTTGGTCCATTTCGCCGCTGCCAGCATGTTATTTGTGTGTCCGAGATGGTGCGTGAGTCATTGTGTCAGTTAGGCTATCCAGAAGCGATGGCAACTGTGGTGCACAATGCCGTAGATACTCATGCATTTAATACGTCAAAGCGTGAAGCACTACGTAGCCAATATGGCTGGCAAAATCAGCTTGTTGTGTTGTGCGTGGCAAGGCTAGTCCCGGCTAAAGGTCAGACCTATGCCATTGCTGCTCTGGTTAAACTGATACCAAAATTACCAAATATAAATTTAGTATTAGTAGGCGAGGGTGATGATCGGGACAAACTACTGCAGCAGGCCCATCAATCAGGAGTGTCTGAACATTTAAGCCTGTTAGGGTCCAGAAACGACGTGCCTGACTTGTTGGCTGCAGCGGATATTTACCTGCAGCCCAGTATCAAGGAAGGTTTCTGCATCGCATTCCTGGAAGCAATGGCAACTGGATTAGCCTGCATAGGCACACAAACAGGTGCGATACCGACCATGCTTGATACGGGTAACAATGGTATCCTTATCCCTTCCGGAGATACGGATGCCATTGTCGAAGCCGTTTCATCCGTGGCAGTAGATGCGGAGCTGTGTACCCGTTTCGCGGCGGCCGCCAGAATTACTGCACAGACCCAATTTAGTCCCGAGAAACAGGCACGCGATACACTAGCCGTATATCTGCAAGCTCTCAATCAATAGCCGGTTTTTGTTTATCGGTCATGAGCACTGCAAAGAAAATAGCCAGCATCCACCAGGTCATCGCTGACAGTACGCTTGCGTAAAATGCAATCCCAGCGTTGATCGGCATGATGGCAGCGAATACAGCGATACCAACCGGGGCTGCATAATTGTTATGCGCACGAATGGCCTGCCATGTCAGTCGCACCAGGAATCCCAGAAAAAGGAAGTAGCCAACTACGCCGATGATGCCGGTTTCCACCAGGACTTCCAGAAATATCTGGTGCGGATGATTGGGCCCCATATCAGATCTCATCTTGAGGAAAAAATCATCTTTTTCAGCATAGGGTGGATAGGCATAGCGAAATCCTCGCGGACCGACACCATTAATTAAATGATCTTTACTCATTTTCAGTGCGACTACCCAGATAGGTAAGCGGATACTGGTCGCCGCATTAACCTTGTCATAATCACCACTGAATAATCCTTCCGTGGCTTCAATTTTTTTCTTGAACGGTGAGTAATGGTCGAGTGCTATCCCCATGGGGATAGCTAATAACAGCAAAATAACCACGTATTTTTTGATAGATCGTTGTGGATTGGTCATATATAGGTAGATTGCAAATCCGGCCATGCTGACCGCATATATCGCCCAGGAGGCGCGGCTTCCTGACAACAATACGACAGCCGTGTAGGGCGCCAGAAGTAGCCAGTAAGCCCATCCGTAACGACTCGTTTTCGCTAACTGGCGCACTTTTTCAAAATAGATTGCCCCAAATGGGGCAATCCATAAGCCCATGGTCAATTTTGGATAAAACAATCCACTTAGTCTGTCCGCTATCATTGGAGAACCGATGATATTCTTGCCGGTAACTGCCTGCAATAGGCCATCCGCAATGACAATACTAAACATGGCAAAAATCGCCGTGAAAAGTTTTGGCCTGTGATCAGGATTGGCCAGCGCATAAACGGCAAACAGAACTGCAAATGGGAAACGCATGAAGGCCAATGCTGTGCTCGCAGTAGGCTCAAACATTACTGCATCAGGCATTGAAGTAAGTATAGGTAGCCAGATGCAGGCAAAGAGTATCAGCGCCCAGCGCATGTTGCCAGAGTTAACCCGGCTAATCCCTTCTTTTGCCAGCAATACCATTCCACCTATCGCCATGAGTGCCAGTGGCACTTCAAAGCCCTTGCCAAACGGCATGGCTATTACGAATGCGGCAATTAACCACCAGCCATAATTCTGTACAGCATTAGTAAATCTTGAATCTGAAACAATACGTGGCATGACAGTTCCTGTTTGGTTAATATTGCTCGATTCGTCGGTATTGATTGTCATATATTCTATTCGTGCGGTTAGGCTCTGTTTATATTAAACCAACTTGAGTAAGCATAGTTTTCGCCCTATGCGCATAAGTATGTTCAGCCATCGCGCGTTTGTAGCCGGCCTGCCCAATTGCATTGGCAAAGTGAGCATCTGTTGCAAGACGGTCATACTGTTCGTGCAATTCATCAATGGAATGGTAGACCAGTATTTCTCTATCCACTTCGAAGCATAGATCAATATCCTTCATCGCATCATTCAATACGGGGGTCATGGTTGCGTAGGGTTCAAAGCTTCGTTGACTGAGACCATTGATGACATTTTTTTCGTTCTTGATATTAAGGACGGCACGACATGAGGCATAAACGCCGGGTAGCTTAGTGTATGGTAAGCGATAGGCATTAATTATATGCTGGGTATTTTTTAATTTTGACCAACCTTTGCCATACAGAGTAATAGGCCTCTTAATAGTGCTTATCATCTCTCCGCGACCCACGGTATTGTTTGCAACATAGATAATGGCGTTGGAGCGAATTGCAGGAATAGGGTGAAATATTTTCTGGTTAACAGCTAAAGGTAGATAACTTGCCGGAGCGGAATATCCATACTCATGGGCTGCGTCAATGAATGCCGTGTCGGTACAGAACACCCAGTCCACATGGTTGGCAAATATACCTTCAGCGCGGTTGAATTTGTCTCCCACCCAAACGATTTTGGTCGCATGGGGGCAAGTTGCTGTCGTTAGTTGGAATAGGTGTTCAGGTAACCAGTTCGAGGCAATCATGACGAACACGATCAGATCGGGTTGAAAGCTTTGCAATTTTTTCCTTAGGCTATCAGCCACAACTTTTGATTTGTCGCCCTGTATTTTGCCGAGCAATTTATAATATGTTGATTGTGCGAAGCTGTCGCCATTTAGAGCAAAGTAATCTACATCGCAGCCAGTTTGCTTGAAGGCTTCAACTGTATTTTCTGTCCAATGGACAATACTGTTGTATTTTCCGATTACCAGTACTTTAATCAATCACGAATCTCCAGTATTAAAATATTTAACAAACTTATTTATCGATAAGTTCTCGATACGCGGCAAGCGTGCTTGATTGCATATTAACCAAAGTAAAGGTCTGATTCTCTGCTATCGAGTATGGGTGGGACAGGCAGCGCTGAACGGTTTGTTGCAGCATATCCAAATCACATAATGGCACGAGCCCTTCGGGAAAGAGTGCCTGCAGCACCTCGCCAACGCCACCATGATTGTATCCAATTACCGGAATGCCGAGCGTGAGCGCTTCAGGTGTGGTGCGCCCAAATGCTTCAGGATCCTGCGAAAGCGAAAGTACAAGATCGGATACAGCCATAACTTCTTTCAAATCAGTACGATGGCCAATCAAGCTAATGTCCATATCCAGACTCAACGTGCTGATTTGCGTTTTCAGTTCCTGTAAGAAAGCCTGTTTTTTTGGGTCGGCTTCACCGACGATTAGGCCATGGACGTTTAGACCCGCATACTTCAAACGAGCCATGAGCTGAATAAAATCCAGTTGGCCTTTCCAGCGTGTAATACGGCCTGGCAGGGTGATTACAGTTTTACCGATCAGTTGCGGGTAATCTTTCCGCCATTTTTGCAGCCATGCATTATCTGGTTGATAGCCACGCGGGAATTCCTGCGGATCAACCCCTCGATAAATGAGACGGATAATTTCCGGGTTAACTTGCGGATAATTTGTGAGTATGTAGTTACGAATGGTGTTTGAAACGGCGATGACACGTTCGCCTTTGGTCATGACAGCACTATAGGCATTCACGGTATAGGCACCGTGTACGGTGGTGACCAGTTTCGGGCGCGTGGCGGGATCCATGCTACGCCAGGCAAGGTAACCTATCCAGGCGGGCATGCGTGAGCGCAAGTGGAGAATATCAACTTTCTGCTCGATTAAGAGTCGCCGTAAGCGTGGCACTAAACGTAATGTAAGCAGGGATTTTTTACCAATATCCCAATTGAAATGGGTTGAACCTTCGGATATCAGTTGCGACTCCATGCGACCACCCGCAGACATGACTAGCGAGCGGTGTCCGTTTTGTACCAGATATCGGGCTATTTCCAGGGTGCCGCGTTCGACGCCACCAGCATGTAACGCAGGGAGTAGTTGCAATACGGTGAGCGGGCGATTATTGGGCAAACGGCAGTTCCACAGTTTTTATATTTATAAGGATTAAACTTTGTAGCTTAAACCATGCCATGCATGCGGGCATTACGTTCACGCTCTAGCTGCATAATGTAGCGTTGTACCATTGTTAGCATGCCTGGTGCCATATGCACAAATTCACATCCTAAACGGCGATTGGTTTTGCCATTAGCCAAGCTGAAGTCTTGTGTATTGCAAACTTTTAATGTGACATTGATTGTTCCATTTTCAGGCAGATCAATCTGGCAGTTCTGATACGTTTGGCCGACTTGGGTTTCCAACAGGCGTTTTTCATCAAGTATGGCAATGCCACCACCGCTAATGTCGACTACAGACACCGTATGAAATCCTTCAGCCAATGGAATTTTGCAATGAACTTGCTGACCAGCAGGTGTATTAACCCGGAAATACTCACGACGTTGCAGGCGAATTAAAACGGGTGGCACGCTTATGCATAATGAAGGTTGCCCATCCTGGGTGCACTCGGTAACCTGAGAAGCGAAAAAGGAAATCCTTACTTTATCCAAAGTGGATTCGAACTCGATATCATCGGACTCGAGAACGCGCTGATTGATGAGAGCGCTTGGGGCGCAGTCAATAAAAACCAGGTTTTTCTTGTCATCTATATCCAATATAGATGTGACCACGACCTCCGCACCACCGTTGATTACCATGGTAATCAATTGATGCTGATCCTTAATACCTTGCAGCAGGCTTAATATTTCGCGGCGTGAATGGATTTGGTACAGGCTTTGATTTTCGGTACCAAGTTCAGGCTGAATAGGGGGCATGGTCAAATCGCTAGGTCAAAAATGTTTGATTATTATAGCTGAGACGCGTCATCAAGCGTGGATTTTTGTCCATTCTCAATACGATACAGCCAGGCGAGCAATTCTGCTACGGCACGGTATAAAGCAGGCGGGATGTGCTGATCAAGATCCACTTGCATAAGCAGTGAAACCAGTTCTTTGGATTCGTGCACAAATACCCCGTTAGCTCTGGCGCGAGCAATGATTTCTTCCGCAATCAAACCTTTGCCCTTGGCGACAACTTTAGGGGCGGCATCACCTGTTTGGTATGCCAGTGCAACTGCGGATGGTAGCGGTTTATTCATTTGATTTAACCAGCAATCCGTCCAGCGGTATGCCGGCCGCGGCTAACGCATCATTCAGTTTATTACCGTGTGACTTTAGTTGAGCGGCGGCGGCTTCTGTGTCGGCATGAATTTGCATTGTAAGGCGCTCACCACTGAGACGTAACGTTGCTGTAATTGTGCCCAATTGCGGCATTTCAAAACGTACATCACTGCGCCACGAAGTTTGTTCTTGAGCATGGCTCGTTTCAGGGGGGTCTTCACTTACCTCCCATTGCATGGTTTGACCGGGCCAAACCTCGCCTTGCCAGATAATGCGATTTTGCTCGAGGGTCTGTAACTGCTGATTAACTAATTGGGCGAGAGGCTGGGTGAGTGTTGGGACGGTAGTTTCACTACTAGCCTGTGTGGCTTTAGGCTCTGTGACCATCGTGGCAAATTGACTGATTAGCTGAGCTTGCGGTTCTTGTTTAATCTCCGCCAGCGTTCTTTGCCCGTTTACCCACTGATTTAAATGCGATTCATAAAATACGCCTGTTTTCGTAAGCGTATCCTGTAATGCATTTGCCAATTGGGGTGTCGAAAAATCAGCTAGCGGGACTATCGGTGATTTGCCTATTACAGGACTTGACTGGGTGCTGTTGGGTAAATTGTGCAGCAGGTTGTCGATCAGTTTTGCTGTGTTGCTCAATGAGGTTGTGCTGCTTGTGGAGATCGGTGTTGCTAGCTCCGGATCAGTATTAAGTAAAAAGGTAGGACGAGGCTCTTTTCCTATCAGTGTAAGCGTGAGTTTTTCACCTACGCCTGTTGATGCCGGTAAATTCATGCGGGCAGTTGCGTCCGCAATTTTAACCAGAAAGCTGCCATCGGTTAATTTGGCCTGAACATCGGCTTCTAATTGCTGACCCAGATTGATCTGGGTCAGCCGATGTAATACTTCTTCTCGTATATCCCCAAGCGGGGAGGTAGGCAATAAGGCATGAATCAATGTTACAGGTCGGGTGCCAGTGGGTTCCGGCAACGGAAATAACATGATTAATACGCTTGATGATTACCGTAAGTCATGGACAGTTTCCGCTCTGTATTGCCACTATTTATCAGATTGGAGAGTTGAGCCATCCAGGGTTCGGTAATATCTCGTATTGCACGATCATCAGCCAGTATTTGTTTAATGACTGCCAATTTGCGGGATCGCAATTCACTGCTGAGTTTGACAGGTGCTTCCCCCATTTGCAGCGTATGAATATGACCTGCGCAATTACTTTCTAACGCGGTAAGTTGCTCCCATTCGCCTTGACGAGCAGCCGTCAACATCTGTTTAGTGATAACGGCAACGGCTTCATACAGGCTAATGACTTCTTCACTGTTCATGATGGTTACGCCCTCAGGGAAGATGTAGCACGGGGGGAGAGTGGGTCAAACTGGTTGACGTTAACGGGTGCTGTGATTGGCGCTGAATTGATGTTGGTATTTTCAATCGCTAGCCATGCACCACGCAATTCATCAACTAATCCCGCAATTTCAGTCAGTATGGCAAGATCGTTTTTCAGATTGGCTTCGAGCAACCGGTTGCACATATATTCATATAACGAATCCAGCGTTAAGGCGATTTCTCCACCTACTTTTTTGTTTAAACTTGCACGTAAACCGTCATTGATAATCGATATGGCATGCGAGATAGCACGGCCTTTGGCAGCAATGTCATGGTTCTGGGTGTGCAAATAAGCGCGGTCTATCGCCAGTTTTGCGCCATCAAACAGCATAACGATCAGTTTTTGTGGTGATGCGGCTAAGACCCCGGTTTCCATATCCACTTTTGCATAAGCATTTGCGCCACTGCGTGCTGTACCAAACATGATTTCATCCTTATGCTGAATTAATTAAATTCACTAGTAGCTATGCTGATAGCACATTGTTGTACTTGTAATTATATTAGCGGCATCTAAACCCATATATTTAGCCTTTTGCGGTAATTTTCATTAACGGACTCTAGCTGGGTATTAATTTATGTGTGTATTCAACATGGTGGCTAAATTAGGCCGTGCGCAGCACAAGCAGAATTTTCGCAACTGCTGCACAGAGGCTGGCAGTTACTGTTGTTTCTGCTCGCTTTAATTGTTCCAGGAAGCTTATTCGGCAGCTATCACGCGATTCTTTCCCGATTTTTTTGCTTTATACATAGCCGCATCAGCGCGTTTAATCGTATCGAGCAAATTCTCTTCTGGATTGCGCGTTGCCACTCCAGCACTAAACGTCAGGAAGAGTTTTTGATTGTTGTACATGAAAATACGTTTGGTAAGCTCTTTTTGCAGCCGTGAAACTACCGCCATACCCTCGCTTAGCGGGGTGTCGGGTAACACTACAACGAATTCTTCGCCACCAAAGCGACCGATTACATCCATTGAGCGCAAGGTGTCTTTGATGATACGCACAACGTGTATTAATGCTTCATCCCCTGCTTCATGACCATGTGTGTCATTTAATTTCTTGAAATCATCGATATCGAGCATAGCGACACTTAGCGCAGTTCCGTGGCGATCTGCACGGGCCTGTTCGCGCTCAAATGCATCATCAAGACCACGACGGTTGAGGCTATTGGTGAGCTGGTCGTGGCTAGCCAGAGCGCTTATCTCGGCCAACTCGGCCTCAAGTGCATGAATGCGCGCTTCGGCCGCTTGCACCTCTTCACGTGCGACCAGCATTTCATCGCGAGATTGCAAAGCTTCCGCTTGTATGGTGCGCGTATCACGCATCACGTCATCAAGTATGGTATTGAGTTCGCTGATATGTTCAGCCTTGGCGATTTTTTGCGTATAGGTATCGATCTTGCCGTGGTAATCGCCAGTGCTGGTTGCGATAGCGCCTAACCGATCAATAAAGATCGTAATCATGTTTTTGACTGTGATCTTTGCCTCGGACAAACTGTCTTTTAGCGTGCCTTGCTTGTAGATGACTTCCTTAAGGCTTTGCGTAGCATCTTCTAATGAGCGGTGGTTAATAGGGCCGGCGATCAGGTTCTGCACCACATCGATCTGACCACGTAACCAGCTATCATCATCCAGCAAGTAACTTACGTTATCCAGCAGCAATCTGAATAAGCGCAACAACAGATCCTGTTGCTCGGCGATATCACCGCTTTTCAGTTCTATGCGAAAACATAACTGCTTCAGGCGATTGCCAATCTCACTCAGTTCCTCATCAGTTCGCGCATCCTTGATCGCAGTACCCAGAGCTTCGGATTCTTCTGCAAGTTCCGGTATGTTCGACAATAATGATGCAACGGCAAAGGTGAGGGTGCGGGTCAGTAATTCACGTAATAATTGCGTTTGCTGGCCATCGCTTGGCATGACCTTCTTGACAACAGCACTGACTGGTGCGGGCGCAGCGGGCAGGGAGGCTGGCTTGATTTGCTCTTCAACCAGGGAAGAAAGGCCAGAGTCGTACTCTTGCCAGTCATTCGCTTCTGCTGCGCGGCGTAGCCGCTTGCCAAAAATGGATGTTTCGCCAGTGAGTTGAGTCAGTTTTCCGGCAAAGCTGGTCAGGATTTGTTCAGCGCTTAACGCATCCTGAGTTCCGGCAATTTCATTGTAGGCTTCGCGATACGCTTCGGGTGTAGGTGCAATGCGCTGCATGGCAAGCTGTCGGAAGGCTTCGCGAGCAATTTCTGCAGGATTTTGCGGGGCTTCATTTTGAGGTGTTTTTTTCATGATCGCGCTCTTTTCTATGCACGGTTATCAATTCCAGTTAAGAGAATGATACACCGAGCACAAAAAACGCAATCAAGTAATTAACGGCATAAAAATGGATTACTTTAGGGCTTTAGAATAAAAAACATGAAAATATTTCACGTAAAATTCTAATGTTATTAAAAATCAAAATGTTATATTGTTTTTTAATCGACTAGTCGATTCTTCATCGCGTAGTGCATGAGTTCTGCGTTGTTTTTTAATTTCATCTTTTGCAACAATCGAGCACGGTACATACTGACGGTTTTAACAGACAGATTTAACTCGGTAGCTATATCACTCACGCACTTACCCGAGGCTATCATGGTCATTGTCTGATATTCGCGATCAGATAGCGTTTCGTGTAACGCCGTCTGGTGGTTTCCACCAACTTGATTTGCGAGTTCTTGAGCCAGTGCGTTACTGATGTATTTACGTCCGGCAATCACCTCGCGAATGGCCACTACTAACTCAGCAGGCGCGCTCTGTTTATTCAGGTAACCAGCCGCTCCCGCTTTCAGAGAGCGGATAGCGTACTGGTCTTCGCGATGCATTGAAAGCATCAATACAGCGATATCCGGCGCTTCTTTTTTGATCTGCTTCAAGATTTCGATACCACTACGATCAGGCATGGAAATATCCAGCAGGAGCACATCGTATTTCCCTTGTCGGGCTAACTGTATAGCCTCATGTCCGGTTTCAGCATCACCAGCCACAACGAGGTCGGAAGTGTCAGCCAGAATTTGTTTCAAACCTTCACGGACGATAGCGTGATCGTCAACAATAAATACACGTATAGCTTTTTGCGATGTCATAATTGCTTTAATTTAGCGGGATTTGAATTGAGATTAAACTGCCGGCGCTTGGGCTTGCAGTTATCGATAATTTGCCACCTAATGAGCCTACGCGCTCCATCATGCCGCGTATGCCAAATGACTGAGGTTTTAGTCTATCAGATTGTTCCATACCTCGGCCATTATCTGCAATATCTAATGTAATACTGTTTTTAATTCGTTTCAAATTAACGTTTACCTGAGTAGCATGCGCGTGTTTGCTAATATTGGTTAGCGCTTCCTGGAAAACGCGGAAGAGGGCAGTGGCTTGATCCGCATTGAGCTCTATGTCTTCATCGGTGCTGGAGAAATTACATGGAATACCCATTTGCCGCTTAAACTCCTGAGACTGCCATTCAATGGCAGCAACGATACCAAAGTCGAGTATGCTTGGCCGTAAATCACCTGCAATACGGTGTACCGATTCTATGGTGCGATCAGCTAATGTATCAATATAGTTCACTTTTTCGATCATTACCGTATCTTCTTCAGCAACTCTGCGTTTCACCAGAGTGAGAGCCATTTTGATGGCGGTCAGGTTCCCACCCAGATCATCATGCACCTCACGCGCGATGCGCATGCGCTCCTGCTCTTTAACCTGTTGAATATGGGCAGATAATTCAGCCAGGCGTTCACTGGAACGCTTGGCCTCGATTTCCTCAAGCTTGGTTTGCGTGATATTAGTAATGACACCATCCCATACGACTGTGCCATCAGGCATTGCACTTGGGGTAGCACGTATATCGATCCACTTGATATCTTGCCAGGCTTCAATCCAGATTCTGCCTTTCCAGTTCCAGGTGAGTAGTTGCTGTGCGGAGAATTGCATGGATTCAAGATAACTAACTCTGTCTTCGTTCATGATTAAGTCCAAAAACAGGTCAGGGTTGTTCTTTAGTTCGTTTGCTGTGATGCCAAGCAAGTCCTCACAACGATCACTGACATAAGTAAATTCGATATTGTCGTTAGAGCGGCGTAAGAATTGGTACACGAGACCCGGGATGTTGGAAACGATAGCCTGGTAACGCAACTCGCTGAGCTGCAAAGCAACCGCGGCAGCCTGATGCTGGCTAATATCATTACCAATGGCGATAAAGACTGGCGTAGTGTGTTCTGGTGACCGGAACAGCCTGAATTCAATAGGGTATGTTGAACCGTCACGTCGACGATGCACAGTTTGAAAAGTTACTCGATCAGTAATGCCTTCGCGTAGCGGATGAAGAATCTTCTTTAATGATGCCTCAGTTAATTCCGGAGCAATATCTAATGGCGACATTACTTCCAATTGAGTCATCGTATACTGCAGATTTTCTTGTGCAGATTCATTAACATGAATGAAACGCCGAGTTGTGCAATCAACAATATAAATTTCACTGAAAGAGCCATCCAACACAGTCAGCAACCATGCGCCATCCATTACATCATCCTTAATATTGGTCATATTGATCGAGCATATTTAATATTATCCGTATATTTTACGCCTGCTGTAGTCGAGGTTGTTGCTAATTTTTCGAGGATTTAAAGATTGCTAACATTTTATTTAACATAATATACATTATGGGAAGTCAGGTTGAATTATGTTAATACTGTTTACCCGTCCCAATCCTGCTAAGATCCAAATTCGCTATTCACAGTCAGAAATATACCGGCTTTAGTACAAGACTTAACGCTACTGAACCCTATGCGTTATTTCCTGGTGGTATTGCGCGGCGTATTTCTTGAAGGCACACCATTCCATTTGCTCATCACTCAGTTTTGGCCATTAGCTGTGATAGGGACAGTTACGCTGATTATTGCGGGTTGGCTATCCGACATCGACTATACTGAGCTGTGGCTTGAACTCCTTCAGAGTGGATACATACCACCCGACGCTATGAAACTTAAGACGGTTTACGCAGTAAATCAACTCGTATCGGCATAAAAAAATCTGCACCGGCTGTGGTCATATGGCGCATGAATTTAGTATAGACGGCATCTAATAATTCAGGGGATAAAGAGTGATTAGTGTGAGTTACCTTGATGATTTTGTCTTCGAATTGCGCAAAATCATCAAAATGCATGGTGGTTTTAAAGAATTTTTGGGTAACTAACGTCATCAATTCAGATGAAACCGCACGTTCCACGGCTGCAAATGCGGCCTCCCTAACTTGCTTTTCATCATGAAACAACCGCAGTATCTCGTTGAATTCACCTGCATAAATTGGTTCTGATATATAAGCCAGCCCACCCGGCTTGAGCACGCGATGGATTTCCTTAAGCGCTTGATCCATTTTGTTCATAGGCACGTGATGCAACGATTTGAACATTAATACAATATCCATGCTGTTATCGGCAACCGGAATATCTTCTGCACATCCGGCTTCAAAACAGACGTTAGGCAAATCCGTCACCATCAGGTTATTTGCATGCTGTATGGCATCCACTTCAAGTGCAAGTATGGAGGCCACCCTGCCCGCCTTGGCAATAGCCCGCGTCTTATCTGCCTTGCCACAACCCAGTTCGAGAATTTTTGCCTGATCCATCGGCAGTAACTGTTCGTAAATTTCTTGTTCGTCACAGATCAGATCAATATCAGGAATGGTGATTTGCATTGTATGTTCTTTCATAAATGTGGGTTATAGCGTTTTATATACTCGTTTAATGGAAATGTCTTCATCACTGGTACTGATTGCAAACCCCAGTCGTTCAACCAGTGCAAGCATGGCGTGATTACTTGCCATTACTTCGCCCTCGATGATTTCCAGACCTTTGGAAATCGCAACATCCATTAAACTGACCATTAGTTTGTTGCCTATGCCTTTGTGCTGCCATTCATCTGCTACGACCAGCGCAAATTCGCAGCTATCGCCATCAGGATTGGTAATGTAACGGCATACACCCAACTCAACTTCCTGATTATCATCCTGCTCCAGTACGGCAACAAGTGCCATTTCCCGGTCGTAATCAATTTGGGTGAAACGTACCAGCATATTCTGCGTGAGTTCCTGCAGCGAATCCATGAAACGAAAATACTTGGCTTCTTCTGATAGGCCGCGTACAAAAATCTGTTCCAATTCAGCATCTTCCGGGCGGATTGGGCGTATCACAACATCCGAACCATCGGGCAGTTGCCAATGGCTAATAAGGTGGGTCGGGTAAGGGTGTATGGCCATATGTGCATAACGATGCGTAGACGGCGCGGGAAAACCTACTGAAAAGCGTGCATCGACAGCAATAACACCATGCTCATCAACTATCAGCGGATTGATATCCATTTCCTTGATCGAGGGCAATTCACAGACCATCTCCGAAACACGTAGCAATACATCTTCCAGCGCCGCCATATCAATTGGAGGCATGTGTCGAAAAGCGCCGAGCAGTTTCGCAACCCGGGTGCGGCTAATCATGTCTCGCACCAGAAAACCGTTGAGCGGCGGCAACGCCACAGCCCGATCTCCCAGTACTTCAACCATAACACCTCCGGCACTGAAGGTAATAACCGGGCCAAATACCGGATCGGTAGTGACACCAATCATTAATTCACGGCCATTAGGCTTGACAGCCATAGGCTCGATCACGACCCCGTCGACGCGAGCATTGGGACGGTTAGTTTGTACTGCCTGAATAATCTCATGATAGGCCGCTCTGACCGCCTGGGCATTACCCAGATTCAGGCGTATCCCGCCGGAATCTGATTTATGCGAGATATCCGGTGAGTTGATTTTCATCACCACAGGCAACCCGAGTTCCTCAGCAAGCACCAAAGCCTCATTGGGTGTGCGTGCAATCACGGTTCTGGCAATTGGAATGTGAAATGCAGCCAGCACCGCCTTGGATTCCATTTCATTCAGCACCGTACGACGATCTGCCAGCGCACCTTCAATCAGCAAGCGTGCGCCTTCCACATCGGGAGCCTGATGCTGAGACAGCGGACCAGGGGTCTGCAATAACAGTTTCTGATTATGGTAATAAGCACCGATAAAAGAGAAAATTTCTACTGCCGGTTCCGGCGTGCGGAAACTGGAAATTTTAGCTTGAGTGAATGCTAATCGACTCTCTGCCACCTGCCCTTCCCCCATCCAGCAGGCAACGACAGGCTTGTTGAATTGTTTCGCCACGTCTATCACTGCCTGCGCGGCTTGCAAAGGTTTGGTCATGGCTTGCGGCGTTAATATAGTCAGCACGCCGTCCACGCCCGGATCTTGCAGGCACAGTGTCAGGGCATCACGGTAGCGGTCAGCAGTCGCATCACCAATAATATCAACGGGATTGCCGTGCGACCAGGTTTCCGGAAGCACTGCGTTTAATTTAGCGATAGTTTCCTCAGCCAACGCCGCCATGCTCACACCCAGATCAGCAGCGCGGTCACTGGCCATCACTCCGGGTCCGCCGCCGTTGGTCACAATGGCAAGCCGGTTCCCCGCCGGATGGAAACGTGTTGATAGCGCCTTGGCTGCAGAAAATAACTGCACAATAGTATCGACGCGGACGACACCGGCCCGGCGTAAGGCCGCATCAAATACATCATCAGCGCCCACTAATGCGCCAGTATGGGAAAAAGCCGCTTTGGAGCCGGCTTCGTGACGACCGACTTTCACCAGAATTACCGGTTTAAAACGCGTTGCAGCACGCAATGCACTCATGAAGCTACGTGAATGATGGATGCCTTCGATGTACAGCAGGATACTTTCAGTTTGAGGATCCGATACCAGGTAATCGAGTATCTCGCCAAAGTCCACGTCAGCAGTGGCACCCATGGAAATGATGCTGGAAAAACCGACATCATTCGGCTGTGCCCAGTCCAGAATTGCCGTACACAGCGCGCCGGATTGGGAAATTAGCGCCAGTTTGCCCGCTTTTGCGCCACCATTACTGAATGTAGCGTTCAAACCGACCGATGGACGCATGATGCCAAGGCAATTCGGCCCGATTAAACGCACGCCATAACGCCGGGCATTTTCCAGAACCGCACGCTCAAGTGCGATACCCTGCGGCCCCGCCTCGCTGAATCCTGCAGATAGAATAACCGCAGCGCGTACCCCATGCTTACCGCAAGCTTCGATAATCGCAGGTATGGTTGCCGCTTTGGTCGCTATCACTGCCAAATCAATCCCGTCACCAATTTCTTCTATACTGGCATAGGCACGCTGCCCCTGGATTTCCGCATCTTTGGGATTAATGGGATAGAGTTTGCCCTGGTAACCGCTCTCCAGCATATTCTTGAATACCACGCCCCCAACTGATTCAGGGCGATTACTGGCGCCAATTACAGCAACAGAACGCGGAGAAAACAGCGGGCTGAGATAATGTTTACCCATGAGAGTACCTATGATGGTGCATCAAGACTGTCCATTTGCGCGTTGCGCAACTACCTTTAATCAATATATACGATTTATATGACGCATTCTATTACACCGCTGTATTAGTGATTTATTTATGCTTAAATATCAAGAGACCTTTGCGCGATTACTGCGCTTGTTCATATTTCGTTGGAAATAAGCATCAAAAATGCTCATGTACTACTTGTACACTCCGCTTTTTCGCTGATTTCCGCCTCATCTAAACTGCGCTCGCTACAACATGCAACGGTCTCATTAAAAACCACTAAGGACAATGCTTGTGCAAACTGCATTCATCACCCACTCAGCCTGTCTTAAGCATGACATGGGCAACGATCACCCGGAGTCACCTGCCAGGCTCGCCGCTATTGAAGACCAGCTCATCGCCTCAGGCATTTTCCCGTTTCTTCAGCATCATGACGCCCCTCGGGCAACGGAAGAACAATTAGCCCGCGTACATACGCATGAGTATATTCACAGCATAAAGGTCGCTGCGCCTCAGCAAGGGCTAATTTACCTTGATCCCGACACTGCGATGAATCCTTATACCCTTGAAGCTGCGTTGCACGCGGCTGGCGCAGCTGTACTGGCAACCGACCTGGTGATGGGCGGTCAAGTCGAGAATGCATTTTGCAATGTGCGCCCTCCCGGGCACCATGCAACTCGCAATCAATCCATGGGTTTTTGCATATTTAATAATGTCGCCGTAGGCGTTGCCCACGCCATGGCGCAGTACGGCCTGAAACGCGTCGCTATTGTGGATTTTGATGTACACCATGGTAACGGCACAGAAGATATATTCAAGGATGACCCACGGGTAATGCTGTGCTCCACATTTCAGCATCCGTTTTATCCCTATAGTGGCGCTGATAGTGGTAATGATCACATTATCAATGTGCCGTTAGCTGCGCGCACGGACAGCCAAGGCTTTCGAGATGCCGTTAATTCAGCATGGTTGCCAAAACTGGAGGCTTTTAAACCGGAAATGATTTTTATATCTGCGGGATTCGATGCGCATCGTGAAGATGACATGGCCAATCTCGGCCTGGTCGAAGCTGATTACACCTGGGTGACACAACAGATCAAAGCGCTAGCCACACAATATGCACAACAACGTATCGTTTCCACTCTGGAAGGCGGTTATGCATTACACGCCTTGGGCAGGAGTGCTACGGCCCATATTCGCGTGCTATGCGATTTATAAACACCCAAAACCCAATCTATTACCACTACATTCGCCTGAATCATAAAATTTAACAAATTATTTAGGTGATTTTTTGCCCTCAATAACCAATTATTTGGTGTTAATTGCAAATAAATAAACTATTTTTGCACTGTCTTAGCGGTTATTTTTGGTCACACCCCTCAATTATTTAATCTCCTATTGCATTGATATTTAATGAAATTATTTAAAAAATAAAACTTTTTCTAAAGTTTTATAGATTGCTCTCGTTAAACATCTTGCAGGCAGCGTGGTCAGCAACACTAAACAAGATCGCAAGCTTGAGATTCAGATTAAAGTTTTATTTTGAGCAACCGTTAAAGATTACAACAGCGGAGCAAATGCCACGCTAAGCAAGACAAACCGTAGTTCATGGCCCAGTTGCCATATTTATCTAACACAGTAACTTAAGGAGAATTATCATGGCACAAGTCATCAACACCAACGTAGCAGCCCTCTTCGCAGGTCAAGCTCTTAACAAATCAAACCTTGCATTGCAAACGGCTCAAGAGCGTTTGTCTTCTGGTCTGCGCATCAACAGCGCGAAAGACGATGCAACCGGTTTGGTTACTGCTACAGGTTATGATAGCCAGATTCGCGGTGCAAACCAGGCTGCACGTAATGCTAACGATGGTATCTCCACCGCACAAACCAACGACGGTTACATGGCACAAATCACTGCTAACTTGCAGCGTTTACGTGAACTGGCTGTGCAAAGCGGTGGTACCTTAACCAGTCAAGCTGAAGCTACTGCACTGGTTGCTGAAAACACACGTATTAACGCATTGGCTGGCAACACAGGTTCTGTAGTAGTGAACTCTAACGGTGGCACGGTCAGCGGTGTTGGTACTAAGCCTACTTTGGCAGCAACCGCTACTTCTACAGTTGCTCAGATTGATACCGACATCAGCGCTGTATCAACAGCTCGCGCCAGTTACGGTGCTGACATGGCAACCTTAGCCTCTGCTGTAGCCAACTTGCAAGTGCAGTCGGTTAACCTGTCCGCATCGTACAGTCGGGTTATGGATACTGACTACGCGGCAGAAACTGCAGCCATGGCGAAAAACAACATCCTGCAACAAGCTGGAACAGCAGTGCTTGCACAGGCTAACCAGACACCAAACAGCGTGTTGTCATTACTGCGTTAAGTAGCTAGAATGAAAATCCTAACCGGATTACCGGTTAGGATTTTACAGTGAAGGAGATCGAGATGATCATCCAAAATACGAATTCAGCCATACAACCTATACAGTCCGGCATAGGCATTAGTAGTGCTACGCCCGTCAATATTCCAAGCTCGCCTACGCCCTCTTCTCAACAACCGTCGTCTCATCAGTTAAAAACGGCTGTGGACAGCATCAATCGCGGTATGTCGCTTGCAAATTCAAGTCTGCAATTCAGTGTTGATGCCAGCACCAAGCAAGCTGTGGTCAGAGTGGTTGATACCGATACAGGGCAGTTGATTGTGCAAATCCCTTCCAAGGTTGCATTGGCGATCGCACAATCTATAGATCAACAGCAGCAAGGTCTGCTACTAAGCCAAAAGGTTTAGATTCAGGAGAAAACATCATGGCAACTTCCGCTGTCGCATCGTCGAGCTCAGGCACCCTTGATGTTCAATCCCTGGTTTCACAGTTAATGGCAGTTGAGCGTCAACCAATCGACAAACTCAATACAAAGATTACCAGCTACCAGGCTAAAATTTCATCTCTAGGCACGCTCAGCGGACTGATTTCAAGCTTTCAGGCTGCAGCCAAAGGTATTAATACCAATATTCAGGCTTTTTCTGCCACTCCTTCTGATGCTAGCGTATTTACTGCTGCAGCAAATACGACAGCCGTGCCGGGTACATATACAGTCAGCGTTTCTCAGCTTGCACAGGCGCAAAATCTGGTCGCTGCTGGCCAAACGAGCACTTCTACGGCTATTAGTAATGGTGTAGCAACAACAGTTACATTTGATTTTGGGACGATCAGTGGAGGCACACTCACTGGCGGCGTATACAGTGGTGCGACATTTACTACAAACGGCAGCGGAACTAAAAGCATTACTGTAGACGCGACCAACAATACGCTACAAGGTATTAGAGACGCGATTAATACCGCCAATATTGGGGTCACGGCCACTATCGTCAATGATGGTAGCGGTACACCTTATCGACTATCCTTGGCTTCAAGCAGTTCAGGCGTCAGCAATAGTCTAAAAATCACGACAAGTGGCGGCGATGGCACCATCAATAATTTGCTGGCATATGATCCTGCCGGCACACAAAATTTGAACCAGACTGTCGCAGCTCAGAATGCTAATCTGACCGTCAATGGGATTGCGGTTACCAGTGTCACAAATTCGGTCACAGATGCTATCCAGGGCGTTACACTTTCACTTAAAAACATTACAACAGCACCCACCACGTTAACGGTGGCGCATGACACTGCTGCAATTAATACAGCGGTATCTGGTTTTGTCGATGCTTACAATGCATTGGCTGCCCAGCTTAAGAGTCGCTCAGCATATGGTGATGCCAGCACACCGGCAGGAACTTTAGCGGGTGATGGGGCGATACGCGCTATTCAGGATCAATTACGCGGTATTTTTAATTCACCAACCAGCGGTGGCACGATGACCTGGCTTGCACAAGCGGGTGTCAGTTTTCAAGTGGATGGCACGCTCAAGCTGGACAGCACCCAGCTTAATACCGCGATGACGAATAACTTTAGCGATGTTGCAAATTTGTTTTCATCTTCTACCGGTTTTGCCACTCGATTGGATTCGTGGGCTTCGTCTACGCTGACCCCCGGTGGCTTGATCGACACACGAACCACGAGTCTTAAAACGTCTATTTCCGGATATAACGACCAAATTAATAGTTTGGAAGTCAGAATGACCACACTGCAAAGGTTATATTCAGCCCAATACAGTAGCCTTAACGTATTACTAAGCAGCATGGATAAGACGAGCGCCTACCTGTCCAAGCAACTCGGCTAATTAATTAGCTATTTATGCAATCTATTCAAGACTAAGCAATATGAGTGTTGCTTAGTCTTGATGCATGAGTTGTATGGAACTCTTATATCAATAAGATGGATTTCTGGGATACTTTATAAAATTCAGATTTATCCATGAAACGGATTCGGCTAACTCTGGTCGCTCAAAAATCGAATAGCGAAAAGGTAATTATCGTGTTTTGAGGTTTAAAATAGAATAAACTTGCACGATGACGTTAATTAAAATAAAAAATAAGGTGGGGGCAGGAGAAGCTATGCTTCTGACGATTGATCAAGCCCTTCAGCAAGCTGTCAACCTTCATCAGGCAGGCCAGTTAGTAGAAGCTGAAAATATCTACCAGACTATCTTGCAAAATTACCCCAAGCACGCTGAGAGTAATCACAACTTAGGTATCATAGAATTACACAGACACAACCCATCTGCTAGCTTAGCGTATTTTATGGCGGCACTTGATGCCAACCCTGCTAATGGTCAGTATTGGCTAAGTTACATCGATGCACTTATCCAGTCCGGACAATTGCATGATGCTCGAGATGTACTTGCCCTTGCTCAGAGTCATGGATTAAATGGGGATGGAGTTGAGTTGTTGTCCTCACGTCTTGAGCAGCAAACGCAACTGAATATTGCCAAGGACAATGGGGTTTCGCCTGAAACTTTACCAACCGATAAAAAAAATACACCCAAGCCTGGTAAAACTAATAAAACCTCTAATAAGCCCAATCAGAATGCGGGGAAAGCTCCCAGTGCTCAGGACATGAAATCTATTGCCGTTCTGTTTAATAAAGGTTTATATCCTGAATCAGCAATCCTTGCCCAACAAATGACAGTTCGCTTTCCATATCATGGGTTTGGCTGGAAAATATTGAGTTCGGCATTGTTGCAGATGGGGAAAAATACTGATGCGCTGATTACCATACAAAAAGCGGCTGCACTATTGCCCAACGATATCGAAACGCACAGCGATATGGGTGTCATTCTGTATAACCTGGGGCGTCTCAATGAGGCAGAAACCAGTTATCGACGAGCCCTGCAAATCAAACCGAACTGGGCTGTCGCACATAGCAATTTGGGTATAACGCTACACTGCCTTGGTCGACTCAGTGAGGCTGCTGCTAGCTACCGGAAAGCGTTACAGCTCAAACCGGATTATGCTGAAGTTTATAACAATCTAGGTGTCACGCTTAAAGATATGGGGCAACTACGTGAGGCTGAGTTCAATTACCGCCAGGCATTGAAAATAAATCCTGATTTCGCCGGAGCGCATAATAATCTGGGCATCTGTTTAAAGGATTTAGGGCAACTAGATGACGCTGAAGCCTGCTACCGGCGGGCGATTGAGCTCAACCCGGATTTTGTTGATGCTTATAGCAATCTGGGGGGCACACTTCATGATTCAGGACGATTGGATGAGGCAGAAGCTAATTATCGCCACGCGTTAACGATTAATCCCAATCTTGCCGATGTACGCAGCAACCTGCTGTTCAGCCTCAGCCAAAATGCAACGGTTAATGCGAAACAGCTTTTTGCCGAGCACTGCAAATTTGGCGAAATGTTTGAGCCCCCTTTCCTTGATAATCGTCCTTCGTTCCACAACACAATAAACACTGCTCGCAAATTACGGGTAGGTTTTGTTTCAGGTGATTTCCGCAATCATGCGGTTGCGTATTTTATCGAGCCGGCACTCACATTTCTGGCAACCTATCCTCAATTAGCGCTGTATGCATATACCAATAACGTCATGAGTGATGTCACCACTCAGCGTTTACGGCAATATTTTACCGAGTGGAATCTGGTTTCAGGCATGACGGATGATGCACTGGCAGAAAAGATTCGTGCAGATGCGATAGATATATTAATAGATTTATCAGGCCATACCGCACATAACAGACTACTAACCTTTGTACGTAAACCAGCTCCTGTACAAGTTAGCTGGATGGGTTATCCCTGTACCACTGGCTTAAAGGCAATGGATTACTATTTAACAGATAGATCATTTCTGCCTCCTGGCGAGTTTGACAATCAGTTCACAGAAAAAATCGTACAGATTCCCGCCAGCGTGCCTTTCCTGCCTAGCAAAAATGCACCGCCAATCAATGAACTACCTGCGCTAAGTAATGGTTATATCACTTTTGGCAGTTTTAATCGGCCTAGCAAACTTAGCCGTTCGGTAATCGCACTTTGGGCAAAACTACTGCGTGAATTACCCGATTCCCGTTTAGTGTTAGGGGGTATGGCTCTGGATGGAAAACATAATGCGCTGATAGCGCAATTTGCCAAAGAAGGCATTACACAGAACCGACTGGTTTTTTATGCTCGTAGCGATTTGGATAGCTATTTGGGATTGCATAATCAAGTAGATATATGCCTGGATACTTTCCCTTACAATGGTGGTACTACTACCCTCCATGCTCTATGGATGGGCGTGCCGACACTTACCTTGGCAGGTAGCACACCGGCTGGTCGGTCAGGCGCTTCAATTCTCAGCAATGTTGATCTAAGGGAATTTATCGCAGTCGATGCAGCGGATTTCATACAGAAAGCCATCTATTGGTCAGGGAATTTAACAGTTCTGTCTGACATTCGGGCTGAGTTGAGGGAGCGCTTCACCCGTTCAACTACTGGCCAGCCTGCTATAGTCGCAGCCGGGGTGGAACGCGCTTTAAATATAATGTGGCAACGCTGGAGTGCAGGTTTACCACCGGAAACATTTGAAGTGACATCCGATATGTTAACAACATGAACTAAGGGGCTAGAAATTGACAGATTCTGATGACGCTCAACCTATCTATGTAACGCAGCCTTACCTGCCTCCGCTGGAGGAATTTATTCCCTATCTGGAACAAATTTGGGAAAACAGATGGTTAACCAATGGCGGCCCTTTCCACCAGCAGTTTGAACGGGCGCTATGTGAGTATCTGGGCGTAAAGCATCTTGCTCTGTTTACTAATGGCACCCTTGCCCTTGTTACTGCGCTACAGGCATTACGAATAACCGGAGAAGTAATTACAACGCCGTATTCATTTGTGGCTACTGCGCACTCATTGTTGTGGAATGGCATTAAGCCTGTCTTCGTTGACATTGACCCGAACACACTCAATCTCGATCCGAACAAGATTGAAGCAGCAATTACCCCGCAAACTACCGCCATCATGCCGGTGCACTGCTATGGACACCCATGCGATATAGATCGAATTGAGCGTATCGCTGACAACTATGGATTGAAAGTGATATACGATGCCGCACATGCATTT
The DNA here is from genome assembly GCF_003864975.1 of Sulfuriferula thiophila. Lineage (NCBI taxonomy): Bacteria > Pseudomonadati > Pseudomonadota > Betaproteobacteria > Nitrosomonadales > Sulfuricellaceae > Sulfuriferula > Sulfuriferula thiophila. The sequence goes on along the minus strand of NZ_BHGL01000046.1, from coordinate 80,901 downwards.
GGTGTGCAGTGCAATGATGGCAGCGTACTCAATCACGGTGACTTATCCGTACTGAGTTTCCATGCTACCAAAGTGTTCAATACATTTGAGGGTGGTGCAATTGTCTGCCACGACGCTAAAACCAAGCAGCGCATTGATCATCTGAAAAACTTTGGTTTTGTGGACGAAGTGACAGTAGTTGCCCCAGGCATTAACGGAAAAATGAGTGAATTCAATGCTGCATTAGGATTATTACAGCTAAAAAATATTGATGAAGCTTTGTTAAAACGTAAGGCCATTGACGCACGATACAGACAAGCACTGGCTGGGGTAACCGGGATTCATTGCCTGTTAGTGGAAGGTGAGAAAGTCGCTAATTATGCCTATTTTCCGATTCTGGTTCAGTCCGAGTACCCTCTTCGTCGTGATGAGTTATATCAGAAACTGCAAGATAACGGCGTGAAGGCTCGTCGATATTTTTATCCATTGATTAGCGATTTCCCCATGTACCGGAGCTTGCCGTCCGCAGCGGAGTCAAATCTGCCTGTTTCAAGGAGAGTATCGGAACAGGTTATCTGCTTGCCGATTTATCCTGATTTATCCGAACAGCAGGTTGATTACATCCTTTCGCTAATTATTGGCTAGTATTCGCACATGACGACTGTCGCCATCATGCAACCTTATTTTTTGCCTTATATCGGCTATTTCCAACTAATGGCTGCAGCCGATAAATTCGTCGTGTTTGATGATGTAAATTTTATTAACCGCGGCTGGATAAACAGGAACAGGCTATTGTTGAATGGCAGTGCATATACCTTTACTGTACCGTTACGTCATGCCAGCCAGAACAGGTTGATTTGCGATATTGAATTGGATGATGAGCAGAACTGGCGTGCAAAGTTGCTTAACACCATTCGCCAAGCTTATGGTAAAGCACCCTATTATGCTCAAGTGTCGATCTTGCTGGAAAACCTGATTAATTATCCAGCAACAAAACTTGATGCATTTTTGCTTAATAGTCTGTGCGAGATTGCGCGTTACCTCTCTATTGAGGTAGAAATCATTAATTCATCACGCATTTATAACAACGCAACCCTGAAAGGTCAGGAGCGTATTCTGGACATCTGTCGTCAAGAAGCAGCCGATATTTATATCAATCCAATTGGGGGCGTTAATTTATACGATCGTGACAGTTTTTTAAGTAAAGATATCTCACTTAAGTTTGTAAATTCCCATCCGATTGATTATCCACAAGGGAAAAATGAATTTATACCCTGGTTATCAATTATGGATGTGCTCATGTTTAATGACAAAGCTGCTATTGGTAGATTTATTAATAAGATAGATTTGATTTGATAGAATTTACATTACAAATATGTCGTGTAGAAAATGCAATTAATTAAGTGTTAATTTTGTTAGAAAGAGCAGATAAGATGCAACCAAATAATTTTGCGAAACATGCTCAGTCCGAACAATCAATATTGGTGTTTCCCGTGACGCATCCTGATGGCCGGGCATATTTTGAAGATGCGCGTGAGCGCGATGAGCACGTTATTGCAGCATCATCAGTATGGGATGATGAATTTTCCAAAGATACACAACGTTTCGCTCTGCTGCCTTATGTGTATGAGCCAACCTTCCCTGCCCTGTTTCTGGATTTACTTAATAAACATAACATTACCCGCGTGTATGCGCCGGTTGCATCTGTTTATTCATGGCTGGCTCAATTCATTGCAGAACATAAGATTGCAATTCAATTGATAGGTGAGTCACCCATCCAAAGGGAAATGAAACGTTTTGACAAACTTATGGATAAAGTCGCACATTTCAGGGGTTTTATTGATGTTTGCGCCGGAGATACATGCGACTTAAGCGACCTTGAAATTGCAGCGGTGTTTCGCATGGCCAGCAACATATACGGCGAATCAAATGAAGACAAGATTGCGGCGATGATGGCTATATTTGCCACTGTACCTAAAGGCGATGTGGTCGAAATTGGTTCACTGGTGGGGAAATCTGCGGCAGTACTTACGCTATTGGCACGTCGATATGGGGTTGGCAATGTACTCGCAATTGACCCTTGGCAAGCAGAAGCGGCTATGCAGCATGATTCACCTGATATTGTCAGAGTGGGTTTGGCGAACGAATGGAAATATGAAGTACCACCACAGGACTTTGTTATTAACTTGCTGCCCGTTGGCCTGGGAAATTTGAATTATTTACGCCAGGAATCAATAAAGGGATGTGAGTTTTATAAAGATAACCGCACTGTAATAAGCCCGGCCTTTGGTCGAGTGGAATATCAAGGCAAGATAGGGATCATACATATTGACGGCAACCATGACTACGCACAGGTAAAACAAGACTGCGAATTATGGATGCCGCTACTGGTGACAAATGGCTGGCTCATTCTGGATGATTATATTTGGGTTCATGGTGATGGGCCGCGCCGTATTGGGGATGCATTATTGGAGCAGCGGGCACAGGCTATAGAACGTGCGTTTGTCTGTGGGAAAGCGTTATTTATCAAGTTTAATGGGCTTTAATGCTCGCATATATATTTAATAAGGGACGGAGATAAAATGCGCAAAATAGTCATTTTTGGCTTGAAGGATTATGCAGAGCTTGCGCATTATTATCTCCAGCATGATACCGCCGATGAAGTAGTGGCATTTAGTGTTCATCGTCAATATATGCCTGAAAATGCCATGTTTGGCGGTTTGCCTGTTGTCGCCTTCGAGGATGTAGAAAAAATATATCCACCCGGTGACTTTTTCTTTTTTGCACCAATGTCACCGAAAAATATGAATCGTGATCGCGAGACCGTTTATTTAGCGATCAAGAGCAAAGGCTATCAATGCATTAGCTACGTCAGCAGCAAAGCGACAACGTTTGATAATGTAATTGGCGAAAACTGTTTCATTCTTGAAGACAACACCATTCAGCCATTTACGATGATAGGCAATAATGTCGTGTTATGGAGCGGCAATCACATTGGCCATCATGGTGTTATCCGTGATCACGTCACCTTTACCTCGCATGTCGTAATGTCAGGACATTGCGATATTGGTGCCTACAGTTTCTTTGGGGTGAACTCGACCTTGCGGAATGGTTTAAGAATTGCTGAGGGTGGTTTTATAGCCATGGCTGCGGCAATTATGAATGATACCGACGCATGGAGTGTCTACAAAGGCAATCCGGCTGAAAAGCTGAAAATACCAAGCACAAAAGTACGATTCTAAATTGAAGTTGATGAATAAGTTCCTGCATATCTAAGGCAATGATTTGCTAAATTGAGGAGAAGTTTTTGAACAGTGTTCATGTAGAAAATAGTAATCAGCCAGGCATTGCAGTAATTATGACTGATGCTATTGCTTTTCATCAAAACGGACAGTTGCTTGAGGCGATAGACGCTTACCAACAAGTACTGGCATTGGATCCAGTTAATTTCGAAGCTATCCACTCGGTTGGTCGCGCGGCTCATCAAATGGGGCAATGGTCGCTCGCTGAAGATTTTTTACGGGCTGCACTTTCTCTCAGACAGGATTCCATAGAGGTGCTCAACGACCTTGGTCTTGCTTTGCTATCGCAGGGAAAGTTGGCGCAATCACTAGACTACTTACTTTGCGTAATGGAGCGCTCCCCGGATTCGCCAGAAGCCATATTCAATGTAGCTACAATTTACTACGATCTGGGAAATCTGGATAAAGCCATGCAGTATTGCATTAAGGCAATATCACTGCAGTCAAATTTCTTGCCTGCACACCTGCGTATAGGGATGATTCATTACAAGCTGGATGATTTGCACAGAGCGCAAGAAAGTTTTGCCAAAGCCTACCTGATAGACCCGGATAACACAGACACCCTGAATCTTCTCGCTATGCACAAGATTGCCCAAGGACGGCCTGATGAAGCGTTGCCCTATGTAACGCAGGTACTGTCGCAGCATCCAGAACATGAATTCGCGAATGGACTGATGCGCGACATTACCCATAATCTACACGACCGGGCATCGACCAAGGAGGCTTATTACAATGCCGGAATGATCGACCTGGCAGAAGCAATAGCCCGAGATGAATTAGCCAAAAACAATTCTGTAGAGAATCATAACTTTCTGCTGAAATGCTACTTAGCCAGCAACAAGCATTCTGCCCATGATTATTTTGAAGAAAGCAGGACATGGTCTAAGCAGCACGCTCATGAAGAGTTGTTGCCTCACCCTGGCGAATTTAAAAATGACAGAAATCCAGATAGACGTCTCAGAGTGGGGATAGTCGGAGATTATTTCTTTAACGTCATTGGCATACATACGCTCTACCCTTTCTTCGTGTTGTACGACCATCAACAGATAGAATTATATTGCTACAATTTTGGTCCGGATGAAGATGAAATCCGCCCCCTCGTTGACCACTACAGGGATATCAACGGGCGATCCGATGCAGAGTTTTGTGATCTGGTTCGTAAGGATGCCATTGATATCATGCTGGATATTAATGGCCGGATTCGCACCCCGAATTATTTCGAAGCGCTGCTCAAGCAGCCGGCCCCTATTCAGGTGAATTGGTATAACCTGCCCTGTACCGTGGGCGTTAAGGCATATAACTATGCGATTACTGATGATTATTGTGTCCGCCCTGAAGAAGAAGATGTTTATGTAGAAAACATCTTCAGAATGCCGACGGGAACCATCTGCGCGTGGGCATTAGGGGAGCCTCCTGCAGTACCCCCTCCCCCTTTCGAATCTAACGGGTATATCACCTTCGGGTGCTTTGGCGATTTTTTCAAAGTGAATGAGGAAGTCTTAACCACTTGGGCCGAATTGCTTAAGCGGGTGCCCCATTCCCGCCTTTACTTAAAGTCCAACAACTTGCGTTTAGTTGCGGAACGCGAACGTGTATCTGATTTTTTCAAGCGCCATGGGATCGAATCCAATCGACTCCTATTGGAAGGCATGTCCCAATACAATCAAATGAAGAAAAGCTATGAATGGATTGATATTGGACTGGACACTTTTCCCTACAGCAGTGGTTCGACAACCATAAATGCACTGTGGCAGGGTGTGCCTGTCATTGCTATTGAAGGCAATGACTGGCGGGGAAGAAGTACGGCTGCGGTTCTTGCCGGCTGTGGTCTGGAGCGTTTTATTGCACAAGATGTTACTGAATACATCGATATGGCAGTATCACTTGCAAAAGACACCGCTCAGTTGATCGAATTACGAGCAAACTTAGCTAAACACCTCACAACCTCGCCGCAGTGGCAATTTGAAAAATTCACTCGCAATTTTGAATCCAGATTGCGGTTAATTTGGCAACACTGGCTTCAGCATTCTGAATAACCATGCCCGAAATTTTCATATCGTCAGGACTACCCGGTATTGAGTAAAGAAGGATTAAAGTAATGAATACAAAAAGCGAGTTAATCTTATGCCGTGGGTAAAACGTGGTCTTGTTTTTGATCCTCTGGTGCATGCACCATGGATACATTCACATGCACAGGTACCAACCGCATTTGAAATGGATCAGCGTATCCGGGTATTTTTTGCGGGACGTAATCAGGCCGGAAAAAGCTTTATTACCTACGTTGATTTAGACAAAACGGACCCTGCCAAAATACTTTATGTTCATGACAATCCGATTATTCCATTAGGAAAAATCGGCACCTTTGATGATGAAGGCATGATGCCTAGCGACCTGGTAGTCAATAAGGGGCGAATATATTTCTACTATAGCGGCTGGAACCAAAGAGTAACCTGCGCATACCATAACACCACAGGCATGATCGTTAGTGATGATGGCGGCATGACATTTCACCGAGTATTTGACGGCCCTGTTCTGGATCGTATTCCTACAGAACCTTATATGGCAGTCACACCTACAGTACTGATCGACAATGGCATATGGCGTATGTGGTATGTCTCAGGCACTTCCTGGGAAGAAATTGACGGGAAGTACGAACCGATCTACGTAATTAAATACGCACATTCTACCGATGGTATCCATTGGATAAGGCCTGAAGGCATCTGCATTAAACCGAAACACAACTTGGAAGCCTACTCCAATCCCAGCGTAGTTAGGGATAGGGATATCTATAAAATGTGGTTTAGCTACCGGGACAGTATAGAGTTTCGCGGTGGGCGAGGCAGTTATCGAATCGGCTATGCGGAGTCCCTGGATGGCATTGATTGGTGCCGGAAGGATGATATATTTGAATTGGCGCAGTCACCTGCCGAATGGGAAAATCAAATGCAATGCTACCCCTACATTATCGATATCGCAGACAAAAGATACATGTTTTACAATGGCAATGGATTTGGACGTAGCGGGTTTGGTGTGGCCGAATGGCGGGATGACTAGGTTTCATACCTTTTATGGCTATGTAACTCACTTTTTTGCATACTGTTTGCAGTAAATAATTTGTAACTTTTCTAATCTGACAGAAAAAATTAATGACCATGAAACCAATATCGCCCCAGCAAGAAGCCTCATATCAGATTGAAACGACAGCATCCATGGAACAACTTTCTTCCAGGGAGCGTCTGCAAGAGGCCTTTGTACATAGCCCGTTATCAGAAGAGGACAGGCTATTCAATATCGGCATGTATACGCGTAGCTCTGTCCTGGTGAAATTCCTGGTGATGAGTGATATCTATCAGCGCATCCAGAAAATTCCGGGCTGCTTAGTCGAATTCGGCACCTGGTGGGGGCAAAATCTGGTGCTGCTGGAAAATCTTCGAGCTATTTACGAGCCTTTTAACAAACAACGTACCATCATCGGCTTCGATACTTTTGACGGCTATACCAAGCGCAGCGATAAGGATAAAGAAAGCGAGGTATGGGATGAGAATTCGTATAGCACAGGCAAAGACTATGTTCAGTATCTGCGTGAATTGCTCGAGATTCATGAAGGATGCAATGTATTAGGGCATGTGCGAGGTCGCCATAAATTGATTGATGGGGATGTATCCGTTACCGCACCAGCTTACTTTCAAGCCCACCCGGAAACAGTTGTGGCGTTTGCATATTTTGATATGGCGCTCTATAAACCGACCAAAATAGCACTGGAAACCATTAAACCGCATTTGATATCGGGAAGTATTTTGCTGATGGACGAGCTTACATGGGAAGAGTCACCGGGCGAAGCAATTGCATTCAAGGAAGTTTTCTCCCGGGATGAAGTAAGCATTGAAAAATGTGCGCTTTATCCATCCAAAGCCATTGTTACTGTGCGATGAAAACCGTTAGCGCGATTTAATCGACAAGTCACACAAGGAGCGCCAGCAATGGAACCAATAGAACAATTTAAAAAAAATGGTTTTTATATCGCTCGAGGTCTCATTAATAGCGACGAAATTATTGCTGTTCGGGAAGGTTTACATAAAAACTTCAAAGACCAGCTCAGCTTTCTGGGCGAATCCATTGCAGGCGAAGAGCTTCTAAGCACAATGCAACGTCTGCATAGCATTGATATAGAGAGGTACAAGAAGCTGGTTGGTGCGCTATGGCGCAAAATGGAAGTGTATAACCTCATGCACCATCGCAACATTCTCAAATATCTGTCGGATGTTTTTGGGTGGAAGGATATATTTTTACCCGGAGGCCAAGTTGTACATATCATGGCTGAAGAACTTAAAATCCCTAACGGCTATTTTGGCCTTGTTGCCCATCAGGATTTTCCATCGGTTCAAGGCAGTCTGGATGGCGTAGTTGCCTGGCTCCCGTTAGTTGATGTTGACCGCGGAAATTATCCGCTAGAGGTCATACCGGGCAGTCATTTACATGGATTATTACCTGCCAAGGAAAGCAGTAATAAGACCTGGGAGGTCGATAATAGTCAATGTCGGGACGAGTTGTTTGTACCTGTCGAGGTTAATGTAGGTGATGTAGTATTCATGTCACTTTTTACCGTACACCGTAGCTCGCAGAACGGTGATGCAGGACGGTTAAGGTGTGCATTATCGACGCGTTTTGATAACGCAGATGAACCAACATTTATAGAGCGTTGCTATCCAACAGCCTATCTAAGAACGGTGCAACGAGAGCAGTATTTTCCAGGTTTTCCTACCAGTGCACAGGTAAGCAAAGTTTTTAGTTCCTAACGGGAGCGCATTAATCATCCTAAGATGGTGATCCAGCTTGATCCAATTCAGTGTCTTGGATAAAAGATTTTCTTGTGATAGCCAGTTCTATCATTTACACTTAATTTATGCATTTCATTAATCGCAAATTACTGTCAACATTTGCCCGCCTGTTACTGGCGGTGATGCTGTTTGCCCAGTATTCGCTGGCCACACAAGCATGCATGTTGCCCGAAGCTGCGCCGGCTATGGTGTTTATGGATGAAGCCATGCCGGATTGCCATATGCATGATATGGACGAGCATAATCCGAATGCATGCTTTGCTCATTGCACTTCAGATTATCAGGCACTGGATACGCATCACGCCGCACTGGATTTACCGGCAGTTTTACTGCCTACTGCGTTGGCAGTTTCAAATCAGCGCGGGTTTATCCCTGCCCAAACTTACCTACCTGCTGTACTCGCTCGCGTAGTCGGGCCACCCCCCTACCTGCTGCATCAAAATTTCCGTATTTAACCTCCTTCGGTTTCATTAACCGCTGACTTTTGTCGGCTTTAAGTTTCGTTAATGTTGCTGGTGGAGTTGCCATGTTTATCCGAATTACCCTCATAGCAGGGATTATTGCATTCGCGCCGCTTGCGGTTGCCGATCAGTTGCGTCTCGATGATGCAATGAACCTTGCTGTTGCCAATCAGCCCCTGCTTTCCGGGCAGCGTGCCTTGATTGAAGCCAACCGTCAGGCTATTGTTGCCGACAGCCAATTACCTGACCCCAAGCTGAAACTAAGCGTCAATAATTTACCGATTGATACATACAGCCTCACTCAGGATGGTATGACACAGCGCACTATCAGTATTGAGCAAAGCTTCCCCGGAGGAAACAAGCGCACTTTAAGAGGACAGCTCGCTCAAACCGAAACCGAGCAAAGCGTTGCTGATCTGGCTGCCAATATGCGTGACGTGAGACGCGCAACCGGGAGTGCCTGGCTGGATGTGTACTACCCCCTGCAGGCGCTGCATCTGGTGCATGAGCAGCAACATGCTTATCAACAACAAATCGCAGCAGCGAGAATTGACTATCGCGCCAACAAAACCTCGCAAGATGCTGTATTAGCACTGCAAAACGGGCTGAATCAATTGCAGGACAGAGAGATAGAGCTCACTGCCCAGGCTGAGCGTGCACGTGCCATGCTGGCACGCTGGGTCGGGTCTGCAGCACAACGTGATTTGCCGAACAGGTTACCTGATCTGCCTCAGCCGGCCAGCTTGGCACAACTGCGTACACAACTCACCACGCATCCTGAAATCCGTAAGCTGGACCAGGCTATCGCGTCCGCCGATGTCGATGCAAACCTGGCTAAAGAAGCCAGCAAGCCGGACTGGAGCCTGGAACTGGGTTATTCCAAGCGCGGTCCTGCGTATGCCGACATGATATCGGCGCAAGTCGCGGTGGATTTGCCGATTTTTCCGGGTAAGCGTCAGGATAAAACCAGTGCTGCTAAGCAATATTTGCTCAGCAAAGCCCGCTATCAGCGCGAAGATCGTTTGCGCAGTCTTGAAGCGGAGCTCACTGCTGCATACGCTGAATGGCAAGCTGCAAATAGCAGAGTCGCCTTGTTGCAAAAAAACACGCTACCCAATGCCACCCAACGCATCTCGGCTGCACTAATAGGCTACGGCACAGCCAGCACGAGCATGAATAACGTATTCGAGGCGCATCATGCGCAGCTTGAAGCCAACTTGCAATTGCTCGCCCAGCAGGTAGCCCAGGCCCGCGCGCTGGTGCAACTGGGGTATTTCGCCAATGAGGAAAAACCACAATGAAAAAAACAGCTTTATTCGTCGCTATAGCGGTAATGTGTGCCGGCGGTATCGGCTACCTGGTCGGGCACAATAGCAGCAAAACTTCAGCAACGATGACGACTACCACACCGCAAAAAGAGCGCAAAGTACTGTACTGGTATGACCCTATGGTTCCCAACCAGCATTTTGATAAAGCCGGAAAATCGCCGTTTATGGATATGGCACTGGTGCCCATGTACGACGATGATTCAACCACACCAGGCACTGTCAAAATTGATCCTGCTACGGTACAGAACATGGGAGTGCGTACCGCAATGGTGATGCGTGGCAGTCTAAGCCGGCATATCGACACGACAGGCGTGATCAATCCGGACGAGCACCGCATTCAGGTCGTGCAAACCCGTGCCGCGGGCTGGGTTGAACGTCTGCATGTCAGTGCGACGAATGACCCGGTAAAGCGCGGGCAATTGTTGCTGGAACTGTATTCGCCCGATCTGGTAGCTGCGCAGGAAGAATACCTGCTGGCGCGGCAGAGCCGCAATGGTGCTGGCGGAGACGCCCTGCTCCAGGCCGCTCAGGCAAAACTGGCATTGCTCGGCCTCAGTGCAGGACAAATTGCCCAATTAAAATCCGGCAATAAGCCTGGCCGCCTGATTGCCTTCTATGCACCCACGAACGGCATCGTCTCCGAGCTCAATGTCCGCCAGGGTGCACAAGTTGCTCCCGGCATGAATCTGTATTCGCTGGTTGATCTGTCCAGTGTCTGGGTAACAGCCGAGATACCGGAAACCCAGGGTGGCTGGTTACGTGAAGGTATTAACGCGCTGGTAACGGTACCTACCTATCCCGGCAAACAGTTCAACGGCCGTATTGAATACGTATACCCCAACGTCAGCGAGGCAACGCGCACGCTACAGGTACGGATACATCTGGCCAATCCTGACGGCCTGCTCAAACCCGGCATGTTTGCCAATGTGGCACTGGATGATGGCGCCAGACAGGATGTATTGCTGGTGCCAAGCGAAGCGGTGATTACCACCGGACGTCGCAGCGTGGTAATCGTTGCCGATGGCGGCGGCAAGTTCCATCCGGCTGAAGTGCATCTGGGTCGCGAGTCAGGTGGTCAGTATGAAATACTGGATGGCTTGACGGAAGGTCAAACTATCCTGATTTCCGGGCAGTTCATGATTGATTCGGAAAGCAATCTGAAAACAGCACTTGATCGCCTGCAGCCGCCGCAAAATACACCAGCACAAGCCGCACCCATGACAACGAATACCATACAAAAAATATACACAGGTCATGGCAAAGTGAATGAAATCGATATCGCTGACGGCACTATCAATATCACCCACGATCCGATTCCCAGCCTGAAATGGCCGGGCATGACCATGGACTTCACCGTGAAGGATGCCGCTATGCTGAAGTTGGTCAAACCGCAGGATGTCATTGATTTTGAAATGACAGAATCGAGCAAAGGCGAGTACACCATCACCAAGATCAGCAAGGGAGCGCACTGATGATAACGGCGCTGATACGCTGGTCGCTGCATAACCGTTTTCTGGTCATCGTCGCTGTTGCGCTACTGAGCGTATGGGGTGTACGCGCCATCATGGAAACCCCGCTGGATGCGATACCCGACCTGTCCGATGTGCAGGTGATTATCAAGACCAGTTATCCCGGACAATCACCACGGGTGGTTGAAGATCAGCTCACCTACCCGCTTACCACCACGATGATGTCGGTGCCGGGGGCGAAAGTGGTGCGCGGCTACTCATTCTTCGGTGATTCGTATGTATACGTGCTGTTTGAAGACGGCACCGACCAGTACTGGGCACGTTCCCGCGTGCTGGAGTACCTCAATCAGGCAGCCGGCAAACTCCCTGCGGGCGTCAAGCCCGAAATAGGGCCGGATGCGACGGGTGTCGGCTGGATCTATGAATACGCGCTGGTCGACCGCAGCAACAAGCATGATCTGTCGCAGTTGCGCAGCCTGCAGGACTGGTTCCTCAAATACGAGTTACGCAGTGTGCCAGGGGTGGCCGAGGTGGCAACCCTGGGCGGCATGGTCAAACAATATCAGATTGTGGTCGATCCGCAGCAGTTGCGCGCCTATCAGATCCCGCTGTCCAAAGTCATCCAGGCGGTTCAGGCAGCCAATCAGGAAACGGGTGGTTCTGTGGTTGAACTGGCCGAAGCCGAATACATGGTGCGCGCGACCGGCTATCTGAATTCTGTTGCAACTATCCAGAATATCCCCGTCGGGCTGGGCAAAGCCGGCACGCCCGTGTTGCTGAAAGACGTAGCGCGCGTTCAGATCGGGCCGCAACTGCGCCGTGGCATCGCCGAGCTAAATGGGAACGGTGAAGTCGTGGGCGGCATCATCATCATGCGTTCCGGCAAAAATGCGATGGATACAATCAAGGCAGTCAAAGCCAAACTGGAAACCCTGAAACAGGGGCTGCCAGCCGGGGTAGAGATCGTACCAACCTACGACCGCTCTGATTTGATCCAGCGCGCGGTCGACACGCTTACTCATAAATTGGTTGAAGAGTTCGTTGTAGTTACATTGGTTTGTTTGATATTTTTATTCCACCTGCGCTCGGCATTGGTAGCCATTATCACTCTGCCTATCGGTATCCTGATTGCATTTATCATCATGCAGCATCAGGGTATCAACGCCAATATCATGTCGCTGGGTGGCATTGCCATTGCTATCGGCGCAATGGTCGATGCCGCCGTGGTAATGATAGAAAATGCCCATAAGCATCTGGAAGCATGGCACCAGCAGTCTCCGGATCAGCCCCCGACCGCTGCACAGCATTTGCAATTGATTGCCCATGCGGCGGCAGAAGTTGGCCCAGCCTTGTTTTTCAGCCTGCTGATTATTACAGTAAGTTTCGTCCCCATCTTCACCTTACAGGCACAGGAAGGCAAACTGTTCGCCCCTCTCGCCTTTACCAAAACCTATGCCATGGCTGCCGCAGCCGGCTTGTCGGTGACGCTGGTTCCGGTATTAATGAGTTACTTCATACGCGGCAAGATCGTCGAGGAAAGTAAAAATCCAGTCAATCGCTGGCTGATCGCTCTGTATCGGCCAGTAATTAACCGTGTACTCAGCTACCCGAAAATCACTTTGGGTATAGCCGGCATGTTGCTGCTACTGACCTGGTTCCCTGTGTCCCAACTGGGCAGCGAGTTCATGCCGCCACTGGAAGAAGGTGACCTGCTGTATATGCCCACTGCACAGCCCGGCTTATCCGCCGGTAAAGCGGCAGAACTGTTGCAACAGACCGACCGACTGATAGCAACGGTTCCCGAGGTCAAGCGAGTATTCGGCAAGGCGGGACGCGCGGAAACCGCGACTGACCCTGCACCGCTGGAAATGTTCGAGACCACTATCCAGTTCAAGCCCAAGTCGGAATGGCGTCCGGGAATGACAGAAGCCAAACTGATCGATGAACTTGATCACATCGTTAAATTGCCAGGGCTGTCCAATGTCTGGGTGCAACCGATCCGCAATCGTATCGACATGCTGGCAACTGGCATTAAAACGCCGGTGGGCATCAAGATCGCCGGACCTGACATCAAGGTTATCGAGCAGATCGGCGAGCAGATTGAAGGGCTGATCAAGCCCATACCGGGTACGGCTTCGGCACTGGCTGAGCGCCTGAATGGTGGTCGCTATATCGACGTCAATATCGACCGTTTGGCCGCAGCCCGTTATGGATTAAACATCAAGGACATACAGGAAATTATCGCCACGGCGGTGGGGGGCGACAATATCAGTGAAACCATTGAGGGGCTAGAACGTTATCCCATTAATATCCGCTATCCTCAGGCCACGCGCGACTCTCTGAGCCAATTGCAATCGTTGCCCATCATTACCGATGGTGGCGCCACTGTACCGTTATCGGCAGTAGCTGAAGTAAAAATAGTGGACGGGCCGCCCATGCTCAAAAGCGAAAACAGTCGCCCCAGCGGCTGGGTGTATGTGGATATTCGTGGCCGTGATCTCGGTTCTTATGTGGCTGAAGCGCAGCAGATTGTGCGTGACAAGGTAAAACTGCCGCCGGGCTACTCCATAGCATGGTCGGGTCAGTTCGAATATCTGGAACGTGCCAGCAAACGCATGACCATCGTCATCCCCTTAACCTTGTCGATTATCCTGCTACTGCTCTACCTGACGTTCCGCCGTGCCAGTGAAGCCTTGCTGATTATTGCTACCCTGCCCTTCGCACTCATAGGCGGATTCTGGCTGGTCTATCTGCTGGGTTACAACATGTCGATTGCGGTCGCGGTCGGTTTTATTGCGCTGGCTGGCGTCGCTGCGGAATTCGGCGTCATTATGCTGCTCTATCTGGATCAGGCCATTAACCGTTATCAACTGGAAGGCAGGCTGAATTCCCGCCAGCAGCTAGTGGAAGCCATAGTCGATGGCGCAGTGCTGCGCGTGCGTCCCAAGGCCATGACGGTGATGGTTATTGTTGCCGGTTTACTGCCCATTATGTTTGGTAGCGACACCGGTTCGGAAATCATGCAGCGCATCGCCGCACCGATGATAGGCGGTATGATCACCGCTCCGCTGCTCTCCATGTTTGTCGTGCCCGCAGTTTATCTATTGTGGAAGGGACGCAAGCTAGCATCCTGATTTTATTATTTTTAACCCGAAAGGAAAGCACCATGAAAACGATGAAAATTACATTAATCCCGGTTGCTATTGCAGCCGTTCTGTCATTCTCCGCAATGGCCGCCGATACCCCGGATATGGCTGGTATGAAGATGGATGCACCCAAAACCGTGGCTGGCAAAACGCATCACGGCATTGGCGTCATTAACACTGTGAACATCAAAAAAGCCAAAGTGAATATAACCCACGAAGCAATCTCCAGCCTTGACTGGCCAGCCATGACCATGAATTTCAAGGTCACTGGAAAACAAGCGCTCAGCTCACTGAAGCCGGGTGAAAAAGTTGAGTTTGACTTGTCTGAGCAACCCAAAGGACAGTATGTAATCACCAAAATATCGCCACTGAAGCATTGAGCAACCATAACCACAGGTCATGTGGTTATGGTTATCTGGTCGGCCCGTTACTCCTGTGCATGGAATATCGGGCTGACTAAAAATTTGGTATGCAAAGGAGCTGTTAACTGCATTTAATCAAACTTAACTTGTCCGAATTTTAACTGTAATAGCCAACAAAAAAGCTAATTGACAATAATTAATTCATCGTCTTTAATTAGAACGCAAGGGAAGCTGAATACATAATAAAGAAATAAAACTTCAATCACCTGGAGGGGTTATGAAAGTCAACAGACGACAATTCTTCAAAATCTGTACAGCAAGCATAGGAAGTTCCAGTTTAGCCCTGATGGGATTTTCTCCCAATGAGGCATTAGCCGAAATCCGAGCCTTCAAACTTGAACGAACTACCGAAACACGCAACACCTGCCCGTACTGCTCCGTAGGCTGCGGCATCCTGATGTACAGTCTTGGCGACAATGCCAAAAACGCAAAATCCAGCATCATCCATATAGAAGGCGATCCCGATCATCCGGTGAATCGCGGTACCTTGTGCCCTAAAGGCGCAGGTCTGCTCGATTTTGTGCATAGCCCCAGTCGTCTCAAATTTCCTGAAGTACGCGAAGCAGGTTCCAGTGAATGGAAGCGCATTTCCTGGAATGATGCATTTACCCGCATCGCCAAGTTGATGAAAGCTGACCGCGATCAGAATTTTATAGCGAAAACAGCTGATGGATTAACTGTTAACCGCTGGCTGACCACCGG
Organism: Sulfuriferula thiophila; assembly: GCF_003864975.1. Classification (NCBI taxonomy): domain Bacteria; kingdom Pseudomonadati; phylum Pseudomonadota; class Betaproteobacteria; order Nitrosomonadales; family Sulfuricellaceae; genus Sulfuriferula; species Sulfuriferula thiophila. Next base: position 65,254 of record NZ_BHGL01000046.1, on the reverse strand, counting down.
TTTTCTGGCAGCTTCAGCATCTTCCAATGAGTCCGGCTACCTGACTCAAAAAATTATTCGCAATCTGGGGTTGCTCGCATTCGATAATCAAGCACGCGTTTGACACGGACCTACGGTGGCAAGTCTTGCCCCTACGTTCGGCCGCGGCGCGATGACCAATCATTGGGTCGATATCAAAAATGCGAATTTGATTGTAATAATGGGTGGCAATGCCGCCGAAGCACATCCATGTGGTTTTAAATGGGTGACGGAAGCCAAGGCGCATAACAAAGCCAGATTGATCGTAGTCGATCCTCGCTTCACCCGCTCAGCAGCTGTGGCAGATTACTATGCGCCTATCCGTTCAGGCAGTGACATTGCCTTTTTGGGTGGCCTGATCAACTACCTGTTAAGCAATGACAAGATCCAGCATGAGTATGTAAAAAAATACTCTGACGCTACTTTCCTGGTGAATGGCGATTACAACTTTGATGATGGCCTGTTCTCGGGCTATGACAAGGATAAGCGCAAGTACGACAAAACCTCATGGTCGTATCAAAAAGGTGAGGACGGTTTCGTACTGGCAGATGAGACGCTGCAAGATCCGCGCTGCGTATTCAATCTGATGAAGCAGCACTATTCCCGCTACACACCGGATATGGTGTCCAAAATCACCGGTACACCAAAGGAACAGTTTCTGCATATCTGCCAGATGATCGCAGAAACGGCTGTGCCTAACAAAACCACTACGTTCCTGTATGCGCTCGGCTGGACGCAACACTCCATCGGCTCGCAGAATATCCGCACCATGGCCATGGTGCAGATACTGCTGGGCAATATGGGTATGGCGGGTGGCGGTATCAATGCACTGCGCGGCCATTCCAATATTCAGGGCTTGACCGATCTGGGGCTGCTTTCCAATATGCTACCAGGTTACATGACACTGGCTGGCGAGAAGGAACAGGATTTCCAGGAGTATCTCGATAAACGTGCGCTGAAACCCTTGCGCCCCGGACAGATGAGTTACTGGCAAAATTATCCCAAGTTCCACGTCAGCCTGATGAAATCCTGGTACGGCGATGCCGCCACCAAGGAAAACAACTGGTGCTATGACTGGCTGCCCAAGCTGGACAAGGTTTATGACGTATTGCAAGTATTCGAGATGATGCACCAAGGCAAGATCAATGGCTATTTCGCTCAAGGTTTCAATCCACTGGCCTCGTTTCCGAACAAGGCCAAGATTGGCGGCGCGCTTGCCAAGTTGAAATACCTGGTGATCATCGATCCGCTCGCGACAGAAACTTCTGAATTCTGGAAAAATTTCGGTGAATTCAATGATGTTGATTCATCCAAGATCCAGACTGAAGTGTTCCGTTTACCTTCTACCTGTTTTGCAGAAGAAGACGGCTCGCTGGTCAGCTCCAGTCGCGTACTGCAATGGCACTTCAAGGGTGCCGACGCACCCGGTGAGGCCAGAGGCGATGCCGAAATCATGGGTGGCCTGTTCCTCAAGCTGCGTGAAATGTACAAGCAGGAAGGCGGTGCATTCCCCGATCCGATACTCAACCTTACCTGGCCGTACAAAATTCCGGACAGCCCTTCTTCGGAAGAGCTTGCCAAGGAATTTAACGGCAAGGCGCTGGCTGACGTACTGGATCCAAAAGACCCAACCAAGGTACTTGCAAAAGCAGGCGAGCAGTTGGCTGGCTTCGCGCAATTACGCGACGATGGCTCTACTGCCTGCGGCTGCTGGATATTCTCCGGTGCATGGTCACAGGCAGGCAACTTGATGGCACGCCGTGACAACTCCGACCCGAGTGGTTTGGGCAATACCCTTAACTGGGCATATGCCTGGCCAGCCAATCGCCGCATACTTTACAACCGCGCCTCATGCGACCCTGCCGGTAAACCTTGGGATGCCAAACGCAAGGTGATTTCCTGGAATACCAAGGAAAGCAAATGGATGGGCATGGATATTCCGGATATGCGTCCAGACGCAGCACCCGAAGAAAATGTCGGTCCGTTCATCATGAACCCTGAAGGTATTGCGCGTCTGTTTGCTGTTGATAAAATGGCAGAAGGTCCTTTCCCTGAACATTACGAGCCTTTCGAAACACCGATAGGCACTAACCCGCTGCATCCGAATGTCATCAGCAATCCGGCTGCACGAGTATTCAAAGGGGATATGGAAGCGTTCGGCAAGGCCAAGGAATTCCCGTATGTAGGGACTACCTACCGGCTGACGGAGCACTTCCACTACTGGACCAAGCACGTCAGACTCAATGCGATTCTGCAACCCGAGCAATTCGTCGAAATTGGTGAGAATTTGGCCAAGGCCAAAGGCATCAAGGCTGGCGACAAGGTCAAGGTGACTTCCAACCGTGGGTTTATCAAGGCTGTTGCCGTAGTGACCAAGCGCATCAAAACGCTTACCGTCAATGGTCAGCCGGTAGATACGGTCGGCATTCCGATTCACTGGGGATTCAAAGGCTTGGCTAAGAATGGTTTCATCGCCAATACCTTAACGCCGTACGTAGGCGATGCAAATACCCAGACACCGGAATTCAAGTCATTCCTCGTTAACATTGAGAAAGTATAAGGGAGGCGGATCATGGCACTACAATCTTTAGATATTCTGCGCAGTTCCGCCACTACAACTCCACCACCTGGCGTACGTCAGACGGCAGAGGTTGCCAAGCTGATAGATGTTTCCAAATGCATCGGCTGCAAAGCTTGCCAATCAGCATGCATGGAGTGGAATGATATCCGTGATGAAATCGGCAGCAATGCCGGTATCTACGATAACCCGCGCGACTTAACGGCGGATTCATGGACGGTCATGCGCTTCTCGGAAGTCGAAGTCGAAAAAGACAAACTGGAATGGTTAATCCGCAAGGATGGCTGTATGCACTGCGCCGATCCAGGTTGCCTTAAAGCCTGCCCAGCACCGGGTGCGATCATTCAATACAGTAATGGTATTGTCGATTTTCACGAGGAAAGCTGCATCGGCTGTGGTTATTGCATTGCCGGTTGCCCGTTCAATGTACCGCGCATATCCAAGAAGGATAACAAAGCCTACAAATGTACGCTTTGCTCCGACCGGGTAGGTGTTGGCATGGAACCAGCCTGCGTAAAAAGCTGCCCGACCGGAGCGCTGGTATTCGGCACAAAGGAGGACATGATAGATCATGCTGCAGAGCGTATTGTTGACCTCAAAGAGCGTGGTTATAGCAATGCCGGACTATACGACCCGCAAGGCATAGGAGGAACGCATGTGATGTATGTGCTGCAACATGCGGACCAACCTGAGCTATATCATGGTTTACCTAAAGATCCATCAATCAATCCCATGGTGTCAATCTGGAAAGGCATTACCAAACCCATAATGAGCCTGGGTATCGGTTTGGTAGCATTGGTTGGATTCTTCCACTACATCACAGTAGGCCCAAATGAAGTTGAGGAAGAAAACGAATCCGAACCGCATTAATTGCGGTGTGATTGATAGGGTAACCATAAATTTGAGGAGCAGCATATGTCGATCAAGACTAATCTGGTAGCTCGTTACTCCACCAAAGAACGCACGAATCATTGGCTGGTGGCGATTACTTTTATCATGCTGGCGTTAAGTGGTCTGGCACTATTCCACCCCGCCTTTTTCTTTCTGACCAATTTATTTGGAGGCGGCCCCTGGACCAGAATCTTGCATCCATTTATCGGCGTGGTCATGTTTGTGGCTTTTCTCAGCCTGATAGTCAAATTCTGGGGTAATAATTACATTACCAAAGCCGACCTTGAATGGCAGAAACATCTGGGTGACATTATGGCCAATAAAGACACGGATTTGCCTGAAATAGGGAAATACAACATTGGCCAGAAGTATTTATTCTGGTCGCTGGTGGTCATTATTCCATTGCTGGTACTGTCCGGTTTCATTATCTGGCGGCCTTACTTTGCGCCCTTCTTCTCAATCAATATCATCCGGCTGGCCGTATTGGTGCATTCACTGGCAGCCTTTATCGCCATAGTAGCCATCATCGTGCACGTATATGCGGCTATCTGGACTAAAGGTTCCATTCGCGCCATGACACGTGGTACTGTTACCGTAGCCTGGGCCAAGCATCACCATCCAGCCTGGTATAAAGAAATTTCAAAGGAAACCAAGTTGTGAGTACAACACCCATCATCCAGCCCGGACAAATAGAAGCACCGTCCGGTGACATCCCTTTCATCTACATATCGCCGAGGGATAACGTTTTCCGTGACCGGGCTGGACGGTTGCGACAACTGGCCGAAGGTCACGTCATGAAGGATTTCCTGTTGTTCATGGCGGAACTGACGGAAGCCCAGCATGCCGCACTGGCAGTTTTTCCCAAAGCCGAACTCCCGACTGAAGCTGAAATAAAGTTATGTCGGGAGCATGGCATGCCACCCCTGTCGGTACAAAGCTGGCCACGCAATACAGTATGGCAAGAAGCACTCAAAAAAATCATTGTTGATGTGATGCGAACAGCGACCCCGGCTACCAAAGAAATCCTGCTGCGTTTGCAGGCACTGGATAGCGATGCGCTGGAAACATTTGCAACAGCGATACTCGCTGGTGAATTTGAAGATGTTGATCTGGGTGCAGCTCCTTTTGTGGCCGCAGCACTGCAGGTATACTGGACGCATATGGCAACCACCCTGGGTGCACAAGCTTTTGGCGCCAACGACATCAGCAATCTGTGCCCGGTGTGCGCTTCACCGCCTGTGTCGAGCATACTACGCATTGGCGGAGCTGAAAATGCGCTACGCTATCTATGTTGTTCGGTATGCAATACGCAGTGGCATATGGTTCGCGTCAAGTGCACAAATTGCGAGTCCACTAAAGGCATTTCGTATTTTGCAATAGCCGGCAGTTCCGGTGCGGTAAAAGCGGAAACCTGTGAAGAGTGCGGTACGTATCTTAAAATTATGCAGATGGACAAAGATCAGTACGTTGATCCGATTGCAGACGACCTGGCAACCCTGGCGCTGGATCTGATGATGGACGAAACCGGCAAACTGCGTAGCGGACCTAACCTGTTTCTGATTTCCACTTCAGCCATGGCTGTGTAATCAGCTGACCGATATCCATGCCGAGTTCACTGTCGAATAGCGCATCGCCCAATTCAACCAGCGCCATGTTAGCTGCCATTCCTTCAGTGGATCGCGTGCTCAATATGGCGGCTACTCAAGCATTGATCACTGAATATGGGCGGAATCCGGTGTTGTCAGCGCTGCGGGCCCTGCTCACAGAGCTGCGTGACCAGGTAACGCGAAGCCATACCCTGCCTGCTGACATATTTTCTGAGCCTGTAATTAATATACGCCTGCAATCAGCGCTGCAGCGCACATCCCGCCCCTCGCTAAGGCCAGTGTTTAATCTGACTGGCACCGTGCTGCACACCAACCTCGGGCGTGCACAAATGCCGGATGTGGCCGTGCAAGCAGTCATCAATGCGATGACCCGCCCGTGCAATCTTGAATATGACCTGGATGGCGGATCTCGTGGAGACCGTGACAGTCTGATTGAGCCGTTGTTGCAGGAGCTGACCGGCGCTGAAGCGGCAACCGTGGTTAATAACAACGCAGCTGCGGTTTTTCTGGCGCTGAACACGTTAGGCTTACGCAAGGAAGTCATCGTATCCCGCGGTGAACTGGTTGAAATCGGTGGCTCATTTCGCGTACCTGATATCATGTCACGCGCCGGCTGTCGTCTTAAAGAAGTGGGAACCACCAACCGCACGCATTTGAAGGATTTTGCGGAAGCAATATCGGTCAAAACAGCGATGCTGCTTAAAGTGCACACCAGTAATTATGCGATCCAGGGATTTACCGCCTCAGTAGCGGAAAAAGATCTGGCTGGACTGGCCCATAAGCATGGTTTGCCATTCATGGTCGACCTCGGCAGTGGCACGCTGGCCGATCTCGCCAAGCTTGGCTTACCCAGTGAACCGACGCCACAGGAGTCGCTGGCTAACGGCGCAGATCTGGTCACCTTCAGCGGCGATAAATTACTGGGCGGGCCACAGGCTGGCATTATCATTGGTCGTAAAGACCTGATTGCCAAAATCAAAAAAAATCCGCTGAAAAGAGCATTGCGGGTAGACAAGATGACTTATGCCGCACTGGATGCGGTATTGCGACTCTATCGCGACCCGGAACGTCTCACCCAGAACCTCCCTACCCTGCGCCTGCTGACGCGCTCGCTAACAGAAATTGAAACCGCAGCAAAAGACGTTTTGCCGATAGTAGCGCTGGCGCTGACTGGTCATGCCACAGTCGCAATCAAACCTTGTCAAAGCCAGATCGGCAGCGGATCGCTGCCGGTTAATCTGCTGCCCAGCGCGTGTCTTACGATTACCCCACTTATCCGGGGCAAAGGCGAAGGCAGTGTACTGAAGAAAATTGAACAGGCGTTCCGTCAACTGCCGGTGCCGATATTGGGCAGAATTACCGACGGGGCATACTGTCTCGATATGCGCTGCCTGGAAGATAAAAATACACATGAATTTGTGAGCCAGATTAAACAGCTACGTTTAACGTAACCGGCAGAATCTACCCTGCCATAAGCATTCAGGATAAATCAAAAATGGATTTGATCACATTTGCAAGGGGCACGGGGCTAGAAGCAGCGTTTACCATTTTCATCATCGGCATTGCATGGCGTTTATTTGCCATCTTCCGTCATCCCGTCAAAAAAGATTTGTCCTTACCGCGTACTACCCACACCCTGTCCGGTGCGATTCGCACGATTTTCAGCCGCATGATTCCGCACCGCGAATTTCGCGCCAGCACCCGATTTTCGGTCATTAACGGCTACACATTTCACCTTGGTCTGGCCATCATCGTGTTTGGTTTCCTGCCCCACATCGTGTTTATCACCCAAATAACAGGACTCTCGTGGCCAGCATTGCCCAATGGCGTTATTTATCTGGTTGCCGCTATCACCATTATTTCCCTGTTGGTCGCCCTCATGGTGCGTATGAATAATCCGGTACTGGCACTGTTATCCAATTTTGATGATTACTTCAGCTGGTTTGTCACCATGTTGCCGCTGGCCACAGGCATGGCTGCGCTGGGTGCGCTGGGGCAAAACGGTTCTGCCCTGGATGCCACGCAGAATGGAGTGGTGGTTGCCATTCACCTGCTAAGCTTTGAATTACTGCTGATCTGGCTACCTTTTGGCAAGCTTGCCCATGCTGTATTGGTCTTCGTATCCCGCGGAACCACCGGTTCCCAGTTTGCACGGAAAGGCGCACGCACATGAGCGATATCGACACACTGCATCCGCTTGAGCTGGATACTCCCCGTCTGAGTGTAGAGAACCCGCAAACGCGCTATGACAAACAAGGCGAACGCCCAGACGAAGAGCGCGTCACAGCGGCTATGCAACGTTTCGCCAAAGATTTTGGCCGCACCGCAGCAACCTATATGGAGTCATGCATACACTGCGGCCAATGTGCTCAGGCCTGCCATTTTTACACCTCGACGCAGAATCCGAAGTACACACCTATCTGGAAACTGGAGCCTTTTAAACAAGCCTACAAAAGGGAATCCGGCGCATTCTCGTTTATTTATAAAGCGCTCAATCTCAAGCACAAAGTCACCATCGAAGAGCTGGAAGAATGGCAAACCCTGCTCTACGATTCGTGCACCATGTGTGGTCGTTGTAGCCTGATCTGCCCCATGGGAATCGACATCGCCACCCTCGTCGGCCAAGCCAGGCACGGCATGTTTGCGGCCGGACTGGTGCCCCATGAGCTATGGGCCGTAGCCGAACGTGCAGAACGCGAAGGCAGCCCGCTGGGCGCCACCGCCAAGGTGCTGAAGGAACGTATCGACTGGCTCGCAGATGAAAATGAGATAGAAATCCCTATGGATAAAAGTCAGGCCGATGTGCTCATCGCCCTCTCCTCCATCGAGATCATGAAATACCCGCAATCCATCGTCTCCACGGCCAAGGTGCTCAATCATCTGGGCCTCTCCTGGACGCTGCGCAGCGACGGTTATGAAGCCACTAATTTCGGGCTGCTCTCCGGCAACAGCGAATGGCAAAAAGACTTGAGCATGAAGCTGATCCAAGCCGCCATCGACTGCAGCGCCAAGCTGGTAATCATGCCCGAGTGTGGCCACGCGTACGGCGCATTACGCTGGCAGGGTGCCAACATGTATGGCAAGCCGCTGCCATTTCAGGTACTGCATATATCGGAGTTTCTTGCCGAAAAAGTGCAGAGCGGCGAAATAAAACTTAAAGCACTGGGCAAATCGATCACCTTTCACGACCCCTGCCAGATCTCTCGACGCGGCGGCGCTACTCAGGCACCGCGCGATGTCATCCATGCACTCGGAGCCGACCTGAAAGAAACCCAGGATACTGGCGACCTAAACTGGTGCTGTGGCGGCGGAGGCGGCGTCGTTACCATCCATCGCGCTGACCCTCTGCGTCATAAAGCGTTTGAGATTAAAATGCAGCAGATCGATGCCGCGGGCGCAGACATTGCGGTCACCAGTTGCTCCAATTGCCGCCAGACTTTTGACGATGGGCAGGCGCATTTTCAGTGGGACAAAACCATGCACAGTTTGCTGGAACTGGTAGCTGACAATCTGATTGAATAGGCCCGCAGTGTAAAATTCTTCTCATATTAAACTCTAAAGTTGAGCTTTATGCCAATGATGTTAATGGCACTGCATCCGAGCAAGTAAAAATGACGCGAGTGCGGCAACTGATAGGTGCATCAAATGGCTATGCCTATCGGGCAGAGGTGCCTGCAGCACTCCCGGCATCGGATTATACAGCGCGACTTATTCCGCATCACGACAGCGTCTCTGCGCCACTCGAAATCAATCGAAATCAATCGAAATCAATCGAATTCAATCGAATTCTGTAGCAGAAATGAGGGAATAATACATCCGATGTGTTTGCTCAAATGTGCGTATTGGTACGCCACCGCACAGAACTAGCTAGCGATGTCGCCTAATTTGGAGTACTGCCAGAAAAATATGAGGAGCAATGCATATGAATCATGTCTGAATGCAATCAGTGCCGAGCACACACCTTGGTATGTGGTTCCTGCTGATGACAAGAAAAACGCGCGCCTGATTATTTCCGAAATTATTCTGGATACATTCAAGTCATTCAACATGAGTTATCCGGAAGTAGGCTCTGCACGGCTGCAGGAATTGGCGTCAATAAGCCAGCAACTGCTGCTGGCAGCGCCATACCCCAAACCTTAAGCAACAACAACTCAAAGGAGAATTAAAATGAAAGATTTACTGCCACCACGTGATCCCATTGAAGGTATGGGTGAAGCTTATGAATTGCTACTGGAAAATGCGATAAAGAAAACCCATCAAGGTGGTGCCGTCGCGCGTGAAATATACAACGAGATTCGCAACGAGATTGTGGCTTTAAACAAATTTAGCGGCGATGAAGTCGACAAGCTGGAAGCCTATGTGAAACGCGACCTGATCGATGCTGCGCAACATATGAATGAGAATGGTAAAGATCTGTCGGCATGGATAGGGTTTGATATGGCATTGGTCAAGCGTGACTTTCTGGAACGCTTTACCAACGCAGCCGATCAGACCACAGTAGCGCTGGCGCGCCTGAAACTGAGAGCGGAAGCAGCTGGTTATCACACCGGTGAGCTGACTGGGCTGGGCACGCTGACATGTGATCAATGTGGTGAAAAACTGCATTTCCATAAGCCTGGGCATATCCCTCCTTGCCCAAAGTGTAATGGTACCCACTTCCATCGACACATAGCCGAATTGTAAAACTGTAGTCGAAGGGGTCGAAATGAACAATACCCATAGCCGCACGATCCCTGCCGACGCGCTGGTGATTTTTGGCGTCACTGGCGACCTTGCGCACAAGATGATCTTTCCCGCGCTGTATGAAATGGTCAAACGTGGCGTACTCACTGTGCCGGTGGTAGGTGTTGCCGCATCGCAACTGAGTCTGGCGCAATTGCATCAACGGGTAGAGGACAGTGTTGCTCAGGCCGGCAAGGTCGATGATCGCGATGCACTCAATCGCCTGCTGTCATTGCTCTGTTATGTGGGCGGCGATTACAACGATCCGGGCACGTTCATTGCGCTCAAACAGGCACTGGGTACGGCCTGTCGTCCGGCACATTATCTGGCTATACCGCCTGCGCTGTTCGCTACTGTGATCAAGGGGCTGGGCACTGCAGGTCTGGCCGAGCAGGCTCGCGTCATCGTCGAGAAACCATTCGGGCGCGACCTCGCTTCCGCCCAGGCGCTGAATCGCATCGCACTGTCGGTGTTTGCGGAAGATGCCATTTTCCGCATCGACCACTATCTCGGGAAGGAGGCGATCATGAATATTCTCTATTTCCGCTTCGCCAATTCCTTCCTCGAGCCGATCTGGAATCGCAACTATGTGTCCAGCGTGCAGATTACGCAGTCCGAAGATTTCGGCATCAAAGGGCGCGGCGCATTTTACGAAAGCGCTGGTTGCCTGCGCGATGTTATCCAGAACCATCTGTTCCAGATTGTCGCGTTGCTGGCCATGGAACCGCCGTCCTATCAAGGCTTCGGCGCCGTGCACAGTGAGAAAGCCAAGGTGTTTCAGGCCATGCGCCCACTGCAGCCAGACGACGTAGTGCGCGGCCAGTACAGCGGTTATCGTCAGGAAGCAGGTGTCGCGCCGGACTCGGATGTCGAGACCTTTTGCGCGTTGCGGGTATTTATCGATTCGTGGCGCTGGCAAGGCGTACCATGGTATTTGCGTTCCGGCAAATGCCTGGAAGCATCAGCAGCCGAAGTGCTGGTCGAGCTGAAACCGCCACCGCAAAAACTGTTTGACGATGCGGCAGCAGTGAACGAGCGTGCCAATTATTTACGCTTCCGGATTTCTCCTAACTCAGCCGTCGCGCTTGCTGCACGTGTCAAACGGGCAGGCAAAGAATTCACCGGCGACCAGCACGAGCTTTACCTGCTGGATGAACAAACTGGCGCTGAATCACCCTATGAACGTTTGCTGGAAGATGCCCTCGCCGGTGATGGTGCGTTATTCATTCGTGAAGATGCAGTCGAAGCTGCCTGGGCGGTGGTCGATCCGGTATTAAACTCCCGCCATCAGGCGCATCTCTATCAGCCCGGCAGCTGGGGACCGAAAGAGGCTGATGCGCTGATTGCTGCAGACAGTCGCTGGCACAACCCGGTGCCAGAAAAAGATATGAAATGAGGTCAGCGCTGTACTCATACCCGGTACGCACTTTCCATTAGTGTCATATAGCACGATACATAGAAAAAAAGCATTACTGGCAACTCAGAAGCACTATCTTTTGTTAACAGTCGATGAATGGGCACTTTGGATTGCGGATTCATACTTCTCGCAAACAGCTTTTTGTAAATAACGGAATATTATAAGAATCAATAGCAGTATTTGCATGTATCTAAGCAGCGACTTTCAAGTAGAATTATTGGCAAACTTAGGTGGATTAGTCCCTCATCCTATTCCACTATAAATCGAACAAACCGCAGCCAATAAACTACTTAACCAGGGTGATTTTCAATCAATGATTATCGGCACTGCAGGTCATATCGATCATGGCAAAACCTCCTTAGTTAAAGCCCTTACCGGTGTCGATGCTGATCGCCTGAAAGAAGAAAAAGCACGCGGCATTACCATTGATCTGGGCTATGCCTATACTCCCCTGCCCAACGGCGATGTGCTGGGTTTTGTAGATGTGCCGGGACATGAGAAGTTGGTGCACAACATGCTGGCCGGGGCGACGGGTATTGATTACGTGCTGTTGGTCATCGCCGCTGATGATGGCTCAATGCCGCAGACGCGCGAGCACTTGGCCATACTGGATTTGCTGGGATTGAATTGCGGCGCAGTCGCGCTTACTAAAATAGATCGGGTTGCGCCGGAACGCATTGCCGCGGTCATGCATGAAATCCACGGCCTGCTGGCAGGCACCGGTCTGGATAACAGTCCGATATTCCCGCTTTCCGCGATTACCGGTCAGGGCGTAGCAGAGTTACGTGCCCATCTGGATATAACTGCGCTTGAATTGCCAAAGCGTTCCCGCGCCGGGCATTTCCGGCTGGCAGTTGATCGTGCGTTTACGATTGCAGGCACGGGTACGGTCGTCACCGGCACGGTGTTTTCCGGCGCTGTCCACATCGGCGACAAACTGATCGTTTCCCCTACTGGCATTGAAGTGCGGGTACGTGGCATTCATGCACAGAACCAGGTGGCGGAATCTGGTCATGCGGGCCAACGTTGCGCACTTAATCTTGCCGGTATCCAATTCGAGAAAAATGATGTGCACCGCGGCGACTGGTTGCTGGAAGTCCCTGTTCACGCGCCATCACAACGCTTCGATGCACAGTTCCACTTGCTCGCTACGGAGCAAAAAGCGCTAAAACACTGGACGCCCGTGCATCTGCATATCGGTGCATCCGATGTCATGGCGCGGCTGGCGATACTGGAAGGCGACAGCATCGAGCCCGGCGGTACGGCGCTGGTTCAGCTTATCACCGATAAGCCGATATGCCCGCTCAATGGCGACCGCTTCATCCTGCGCGACCAGTCGGCTAACCGCACTCTGGGCGGCGGTAAAGTGCTGGACCCGTTTCCACCCGCCCGTAACCGGCGTACCCCGGCTCGCATCGCCGCGCTGCAAGCCATGCACGCCACACAACATGACGAGGCACTAGCGCTTGCCATGGCAGTGGCTACGACTGGACTGGATTTAACGCGCTTTGCACAGAGCAGGAATATCCGCAGTGAAGAAGCGCAACAATTGTGGCGCAGCCTGCCCATGCAGGTTGTAACTACGCCATCGGCTGAGTTCGGTTTTACACCCGCATACTGGTTAGTATTAAAACAAACTGTATTAGCTCGCTTAAGTCAGGAACATGCAGAAAACCCCGACTTTATCGGGCCGGACCGTACCCGCTTGCAGCGCATGGCGCTACCCGCCCTGCCCCGACCGGTGTTCGCTGCATTGCTGGATGAGTTACTGGGTAGCCGACAGATAACCCAGAGCGGCCCCTGGCTGCATCTGCCGGATCACAAAGTGACACTCTCGGCTGCTGAGGAGAAGCAATGGCAAATGATATTGCCGCTGTTGCAGGCTGAGCCTTATCAGCCGCCACGGGTTCGCGATATCGCCAACACATTGTCACTGGACGAAGACAACGTGCGCATGCTGTTACGTCGTGTCGCCAGGGTGGGTGATGTGTATCTGGTTGCCCACGATCATTACTTCACTAAGCAGGCAGTGGCGCAATTATCGAACATCATCAAAGAGATAGCTGTCACCCGCGACGGCATCAGCGCTGCTGAATTTCGCGACCAGATCAACACGGGCCGCAAACTGGCGATACAGATCCTGGAGTTTTTTAACCGGATAGTCTATACCCGCCGCACCGGCGACAAACATCGTCTGCGTCAGGAATCCGCTTCTATGGATACAGGGTTTTGAGTTAATGAGATGGCGGAAGGGAGTGGGAGTCGAACCCACCCAAGCACGCTGGCGTGCTTAACCGAATTTGAAGTCCGGCCGCCCCACCGGGGAGCGAATCCCTTCCATTTGAATGCTGTCTATTCTACCTGAATGTGCCCTATGGCATAGCCACTGAATCAGCAGTCGCCACAAGAAAACCACCCATCAAGATGCGCGGATACAAACCCGATTCAATGGTACGGGCAAAGCGATTGCCACCCGGCAGATAAATTGCCGAGCGCAGCTGCAGATTGCTGACCGGTAAATCAAGAAACAGCCGGCGCACTTCTGCGGGGGTATGCCAGTGGGCACCACGATAAGCCCCGCTGCCACCATGGCGGCCTTTCTGCCAGTACAGCAAACTGTTCCGGTTGAGAAAGCCGATGGCAATGCGCTTGCGCGTCACCCGCACCATCTCGGCAAGGGCTGATGTCTGCTCCTGGATAAAGCACAAGGAAGCCACAGCAATACAATAATCAAAACTTTGCGCCGGGAATGGCAATGCACGCGCATCGCCGCGCAGGTAGCGTTCATCTGCCATGCACTGTGATTGGGCGTAAGCGAGCATGTTCGCATCTGGATCGACACCGGTCACTTGCGCACCGTCAGCAGCGAAGCGGCGCGTGAAATAGCCGGTGCCGCAACCGACATCGACCATGCTTAGTCCTGTTGCGGGGCGCAGCATGGTACGCAGCAGTTGGTATTCCTGCTCACCTATCCAGCGGCCCCGCGGCGTTTGGTACCAGGCGTCGTATTCCTTGGCTTGCATGCACTCTCCCTGGTGAGCACTGGGGCAAATCAGAAACTGATGATTTGCCCGGCTGCAGTCATTAAACCGCTCAAGGCTTTCATCGAGCTGCGTTGTACATCTGCAGGCAGATGTTCTTGCTCCCAGCCCAATTTGCGCATGCTGGCACCGCAGACATAAACCTGCATACCCACTTCCAGCAGTTCATAAAACAGGCTGTGACACGGATTAGCCGCGTCCAGCGCCGGATCGGCAAGCTTGGCGCCTGCTTCTACCAGAAACAAGGCGACATCCTTGTTATCCGCCATCAGGGCACCGGCCAGCCGCAGTGCAGTCAATGCGCGATTGTCCGGTGCATCCGCTGCGGCATGCAAAACGATAAGTGCTTGTGTCATGCTGATGCTTTCCTTTATTTAGCCGGATTTAGTCGGGCGTGAGTTTCTTCGCTCCAGATCAGCACAATCAGACCGGAGACAAACATGGCGATAGTGACAAACCAGAAACCGCTGCTGATGCTGTCATTAAGCTTGGCTACCAGCCCTAATGCCAGTGCGCCAATACCATAACCAAGATCGCGCCAGAAGCGGTAGATGCCGATAGCAGAGCCGCGCCAGTTGGGATGAGCGATATCCGCTACTGCCGCACTCAGATTCGGATACAGCAAAGCCATGCCGAATCCGGTTACCGCTGCGGAAAACGACCACCACAGCGCGGTTTCGCCCAGCATCATCATGCCCACCCCTGCCCCGCATATCCACATACCGGCGACGATAGGCTTATGCCGCCCTATATGATCGGAAAGCTTGCCGGTAAATAGCTGGGTACCGCCCCAGACAAAACCATACACGCCAATCACCCAGCCGATTTGCGACAGATTCAAGCCATGTTGATAGAGGAAGACGGGATAAAATACCCAGATCAGCGCATCGACGAATTTCTCTACCAGGCCAGCCTGGCTGATCGCAGCCATGCGTTTATCGCGCCATGACATCAGGGTGAATACTTCCCATGTCGTCGGGCTACTGGATATGTTCTGCGGGAAACGGGCGATGGGGCCGGTGGATAGCCCTGCCGCATGCCGCACGCCTTCCTGCTTTGCCCACGGCAGCGTGTCTTTGACCCAAACAAAGGTCAGGACTATCGCTAATACGATGACAGTCAGACCGAAGATGAGCAAACCCTGACGCGCGCCGAATGCCGTTGCCATATAGCCGGTAGCAATACCGGCAATCGCTACGCCGACATAACCGGCAAACTCGTTCAAGCCTATGGTCAGGCCACGCTGATCAGGGCGGGTAATGTCCAGCTTGGCAGTTTGCGTCATGGACCAGGTCAGACCCTGGTTGATACCCAGCAATACCGTGGCAGCAACGATCCAGTTCCAGCTGGGTGCATACATGATCATGAATGGTATAGGCAGCGCCGAGAACCAGCCCCACAGCAAGACCTTTTTGCGCCCTACCCGCTCCGACAAACGCCCGGCCACAAAATTAAGCGAGCCTTTCACAAAGCCGAATGCCACCACAAATGCCATCAACAGCACGAATGAGCCTTTGGGCACACCGAACTCGGATTCCGCCAGGGCAGGCACCACCGTACGCATCATGCCCAGCGTGAGTCCAACCAGCAGCACCTGAAACAACTGGTGCAGAAACTGCGTCTGATTCAGGCGTATGCCATACAGATAAGCTGGTTTGTTCATAATGCGATATTCGCCGCGACCATGGCATCCATATCCGCCGGACGGGGTGGTATCTCGCTGGTGAGATAGGCAACGAATGCGTCCTTATCAGCAAAGCTCAGTCCGGTATTAAAGCGCCGCTCAAAACCGATCGTGGAAGACGGCTTGCCGGAGATACCCGCGCCACACGCACTGCCAGCCTGATGACCCGGGTAGATTTCAGTGGTGTCCGGCAGGCTCAGCAGCCTGTTATGCAGGCTATCAAACAGCATGGCGGCCATTTTCGCTTCCTGACCAGCAAGATCCGGCCGGCCAATACTGCCGACAAACAGCGTATCGCCGGTGATAACGAACCAGGGTTCAGCGCTGCGACGTTTATCGGTCACCGTCAGGCAAATACTGTCCATGGTATGCCCCGGGGTATGGATTACCTGAACCACGACGTTACCCACTTCGATTTCATCGTTATCATGCAAAGGATGAAACGGGAATTTGACCAGACCCTTGTCACTTTCATGCAAGCAATATTGCGCACCGGTCATTTCGGCCAGCTTGCGCCCACCCGAATAATGATCGGCATGGATATGTGTGTCGATTACGTGGGTGATGGTTACGCCGGCTTTTTGAGCCTCTTCGACAAACCAGGCTTCGTCACCAGCAACTACGTCAACGGCGATGGATTTTCCCAGAGTGCCACAGCCGAAAAAATAGGATAAGGATGCTGCTTTAGTCGCTAATTGTTTGAAAAACATGAATATCTCCTAATAACTTGTAAAATTTACTGCTGACTCAATCCTGCCGTTATTGGCAATCCGTTTAAGCGCCATTCGGCAATTCCCGCTTCCATTCGTGATGCATTAATGCCTTGCTGGCGAAGCATGTCCACTGCATCTTTCGCCATTAAACAAAATGGTCCTCGGCAGTAAGCAACAATTTTCTTGTTTGCCGGTAGCTCATTGAGCCGTTGTTTTAATTCTGATAAAGGAATAGAGCGGGCAAATGGCAGATGCGCTGCTGCGTATTCGGCTTCAGGCCTGACATCGATCACCACCAGTTCACCGAGCTGAGCTTGTGATAACAGCTCGGCACCGCCGATAGGTGATAACTCATCCGACCGAGTAATCAAATCCTGCATTGCACCTTGAAGCTCCAGTAGCCGTTCTTCAGCCAGTTCGCGCAACTTGACCCACAGGTCGGCAACACGCGTATCTGCCAGTCTGTAATAGATATTTTTGCCTTCACGACGACTCTCTACCAAACGTGCAGCCTTGAGTTCCTTCAAGTGCGCGCTGGTCAGCTTGACTGACAGATCAGTGTCAGTGGCCAACTGATCCACACATTTTTCGCCCTGGCACAACACCTCTATTAATTCCAGACGTTTCGGACTGGACGTGGCCTTGCTGATACGGGCAACTTGTTCATACAGCAGGTTTTTTATTTCACGGGTGTTATGCATAATGCAACATTCCAATAATCGTTAGATTGTACGATACATTTTATAGACAGTATTTGTCAAGCAGGAAATTCAATTATTCTTGAGGTTTAAACTTCAGCCAGCCGGGTGGCCTGTTCGATATCGACCGAAACGGTACGGGAGACGCCGGATTCCTGCATGGTGACACCTATCAGCTGATCGGCAGCTTCCATGGTGATGCGATTGTGGGTGATGTAGAGGAATTGCACCTGAGATGACATCTGCTTGACCAGTCGGGCGTAGCGTTCGGTATTGGTATCATCCAGCGGTGCATCAACTTCGTCCAGCAGGCAGAATGGTGCCGGGGTGAGCCTGAACAAGGCGAACACCAGTGACAATGCAGTCAGTGCTTTTTCACCACCGGAAAGCAAGTGAATCGAGCTGTTTTTCTTGCCAGGCGGTTGCGCAAAAACCTGGACGCCAGCATCGAGCAACTCATCGCCGGATAAAATCAACTCCGCCCTGCCACCGCCGAACAGCGTGGTGAACAATTCCGACATGGACTGATTGACCGTGTTGAAGGTGGTTTTCAGCAAATCACGGGTTTCGCCGTCGATAGTAGTAATCACTTCGGTGAGAGTTGCCATCGCCTGTTCCAGATCGTTAGCCTGGTCCAGCAGATAAGTCTCGCGTTCCACGGCGTGATCCAGCTCCTGCATCGCTGCCAGGTTGACTGCACCCAGCGCTTCGATGGCTACAGTTAACCGGTTGATATCATTAGTCAGGCCAGTTGATTTGACGCCACGTGCCACTTTCTCGGCCAGTTCGGTCTGATCAGCCTGCAACATCTGCAACTGCTCTTCGCACTGCTGTTCGGAGAGCTCCGCCTCCTGATGTTTAAGCCGCAAACTTTCCAGTTGCGTGCGTAATGGTGCGAGCGAGTGTTCCAGCTGCATACGCGTTTCTTCCTGCTGGCGTAACTGATCACCGATGAATTCGAGCTGTTCGCGAGCAAAGGCAAGATCCTGTTCGGCCTGTTGCCGCAGGCTGATCGCATCCTGTAATGCGCTGGTTTGCATGGACTCATCCAATGCCATGGCTTCACTGAGCACGTCTTCACGCTGCGCTATCAGCTGTTGTTTCTGATCATCATTTACTTTAATTGCACTGTTCAAGTCATTGATTTTAGAGTGTGCAGACTGCACTGAAAAGCGAATTTCCTGCAGTTGGCGTTCCAGTTGGCGTTGATGCTCGCGTTTCTGGCTGAACAGGCTTTCTGCATCCTGGCGTGCACGCCGGGCGTCTTCCAGATGTTCGCGTAATTGGTTGGCCAGCTCGCGATGCTGTTGCAACTGTGACTCGGTGTTGATCTGTTCGCCCTGCTCCATTTCAACCAAGGCCTCAATTTCAGCAAGCTCTGTGGTAATTTGGGCGCGGCGTTGCTGCATGCGCTCCTGCGCCTGTTGCAGTTTCACGCTATCCAGCTGACGCTGATGGAACTGCTGCTGAGTCTGGTGCAACTGACTGCGCAATGCACTCAAATCATGCTGATTGCTGCTGATTTCAGCTTCAACACTGCTCAGTTGCGCTGCCGCTATGGATTTCTGTTCGTGGATAATCTCGACGCTGGCGGATAGCCGTTCAATTTCCTTTTGTCTGGCCAGCACACCTTGATTATTGGAAGTTTTGGCGAAATAGCGCACGCTATGCCGGGTAAAGATGTGACCTGCAGCACTCACAATTTGCGCGCCTAACGGTAATTGCGCCTGCGATGCGACGGCCTGTTCTGCTGTATCCGCAACAAACACATGGCTCAACCAGTCCTGCAATGCACCCCCCGCTCCGGTTTTGATCGTGACTTTATCCAGTAAGCGAGGCAATGCCACAGACTCCAGGGCAACAGTCGGTGCCATATCATCAAACACGCTGACGCTAGCTGCCGGAATATCACTAAAATCCAGTGTACTGGTATCCGCAGCAATAGCCTGAATGCGCGTATCCAATACCGCCTCGAATGCGGTTTCCCAGCCATTGGCAACATCGATCTGCTGCCATAATCGTGGCAAATTATGCAGATGATGACGTGCCAGCCAGGCATCGGTACTCACATTTTCAGTCAGGTGCTGCTGCACCTTGGCCAGACCGGCAAGCTCGCCTTCAACCTGATGCAGGCTGCGGGTATGCTGCTCCAGTTGCGTACGCAGTGGCTGACGCTGACCTTCCAGGGTTGCCAGCGTGTGCTGGACCACCTCGAACTGCTCTGCCAGTTCGTCACGCAAGGCTGCCATATCATTCAGCTCCTGCTCTACCCTATCAATAGCAGCCTGATCAGCGCTCGGCAAGCCGCCTTGTTCCTGCTGCAACCGGGTTTGCCTGATGGTTAGTTGCTGCAGGGTTTTGGCCGCGTGTTGCAGGTGGGTTTCATTGACCTGTCGTGCCTGCTCAGCCTGAGCCAGTTCGCGTTGCAGCTCTGTAGCACGTTGCTGCGTGGTGTGCAGGATGGCTTCAATTTCCGGCAATACATCCGTTGCGGCTTCCAGCGCCAGCGCGGCTTCTTCTATATTTAATTCGGTGTCTTCCACTCGTTGCAGCCACTCGGCCAGGTTGGATTCCAGATCCTGCTGCTGACGTGCCAGGCTAAGCTGTTGCCCGCTCAACTGTTCAGCTTGCGCATGCAGACGGGTACGCGTATCGGCCAGATGACGTACGGCCTGCTCCAGCTTGGATACCTCGGCAACTGCAGCATAGAACGCACCTTGCGCATCATTGAGCGCGGTATTGGCTTGCTGGTGGGCATGACGACTGGCTTCAAGCTGATGTTCGATACCGCGTAATGTGTCAACCTGATCAGTCAGTTGCTGCTGAGTTTGCTGGATCTGGCTGTGAAAACGCAGGCGATTGGCCTCGGCATCGCGCTTCTTCACATACCAGAGCAGTTGCTGGGTGGTTTTCAGCTCGGCTTGCAGCGTCTGATATTCGCGTGCCACCTCGGCCTGTCCGCGCAGGCGCTCGATTTGCTCACCGAGCTCACGGCGTATATCTTCCAGTCGCACCAAATTCTCACGGGTATCATTAAGACGAGCTTCAGTTTCGCGACGGCGTTCCTTATATTTGGAAATACCGGCAGCTTCTTCGAGAAAACCACGCAATTCTTCCGGTTTGGCTTCAATGATGCGCGAGATCATGCCTTGCTCGATAATCGCGTAAGAGGTCTTGGTGCCTAAGCCGGTACCGAGGAAAATATCCACCAGATCACGGCGGCGCACGTGCATGTTATTGATGTAATAACTGGATTCGCCATTACGCGTCAGGATGCGCTTGACCGAAATTTCAGCATATTGCGCCCACTGTCCGGGTGCTTTACCGTCGGTATTGTCGAAGGTCAGCTCTACCGAAGCGCGCGATACCGGCTTGCGCGTCGTCGAGCCATTAAAAATCACATCTGCCATACTGGCGCCGCGCAATTGCTTGGCCTGGGATTCACCCAGAACCCAGCGCACAGCATCTATCACATTCGACTTGCCACAACCGTTAGGCCCTACTACGCCCACCATCTGACCGACGATAGGGATAGTGGTAGGATCAACAAACGATTTGAATCCGGCAAGTTTGATGGCAGTGAGACGCAATTGGGCAATATTCAAGGTAAACTGATGACACAATATTTTACCTGAAAACCTCTGCTTACCATGTATTACTTAGGCTTGGACTTTGGCACATCCGGTGCGCGCGGCGTGATTATCGACGATCACACAGCGGAAATCTGGTCGGCCCATATCAGCTACACGGCACCGCAGCATCAGGATGCCTCGATCTGGCGCGATGCGTTGTTTACGCTGCTGGCACAAATCCCGCTGGCGTTACGCGCAGCACTGCAGACCATAGCGATTGACGGCACTTCCGGCACGGTATTGCTGGTCGACGATGCGCTCAATCCGGTTACGCCAGTATTGATGTACAACCATACCCTTGCCAGCGATCCGGCAGCCAAGCTGGCATGGCTGCGGCAGCACCAGCAAAATCAATCAGCACGTTATCTGATGCACCAAGTGGATTACCTTAATGCACAATTAACCGGTGTCGCCGGCATCAGTGATTATCACAACGCGCTGAAAAGCGGTCTGGACATACAGACACTCGCCTGGCGGAATGGCGTCTACGCAACTGAAGACACAACACTGCTACCACGCATCATTGCACCGGGTACTCCCATCGGCAAACTGCAACGCCGGATTGCACGCCACTTCAATCTTAATCCCGGCTGCGTGGTACGAGCTGGCACCACGGACAGCATCGCTGCATTTATCGCGGCCGGCGTCCACTCCCCTGGCACCGCAGTTACTTCACTCGGCAGCACGCTGGTATTGAAACTGCTCTCCACCAGCTATGTGGCAGCACCAGCATACGGCGTATACAGCCACAAATTTGGCGATTTATGGCTGGTAAGTGGCGCTTCCAATAGCGGTGGTGCCGTGTTGCGGCAGTTCTTCAATGATGAAGAATTAGCACGTTACAGCGCACAGATACAGCCGGAAATCCCCAGCGCATTGGATTATTATCCGCTGCCCCGCCCTGGGGAGCGTTTTCCTGTTAACGATCCGACACTGACGCCACGGCTTACGCCTCGTCCTGATGACAAGGTGGCATTTTTGCATGGCCTGCTGGAAGGCATCGCCAGTATTGAGCAACAAGGCTATGCCAAATTTTCCGAACTTGGCGCAACTCCGCTGCAACACGTTATCAGCGCAGGTGGCGGCAGTCACAATCCACAGTGGCAATTGATACGACAGCGTCGATTAGGCGTGCCAGTGACTGTAGCCCAGCATGTTGATGCAGCATTTGGTAGCGCAATCCTGGCGAAAGGATTAGACTTGATATCAAAATAAAAACATATGCGTGTGGACTATAATTTCTTTATATATTAATAAACTAAACGAAGATAATCATGGGATATTTGACCTTTTTACGCTCATTTTTCAGTAAGCCGCCAAGCGTTGATACGTCAGCCGATTTAGAAGCGGATGTTAAACCTGCGGTACCCTCGCAACGACAAATTGAACGGCGCAACAGAAAAAGAATTGATGCGCGCAAGGGAACGCGAGCGCTGATCATCGACGATTCGCCAACGATCGTGTTTGCACTCAAAAAAATGCTGCAGTCCGCTAATTACGTGACGCTTGAAGCATTGGATGCAGAACAGGGTGTGGAACTGGCGCGTTCGGAACTGCCCGACATTATCTTTCTGGATATCGTGCTGCCGGGCATGAATGGATTTGCCGCGTTACGCCTGTTACGGCGCGACCCGGCCACACAGCAAATCCCCATCATCATGATCAGCAGTAATGAACAGGCTACTGAGCAGTTTTTCGGCAGCCGCATAGGCGCTGATGATTTCATGAAAAAACCATTTTCACGCATGGAGGTATTTGCCAGAATTGAGCGGCTGTTAGGCGCTGATGCTGTTCCGCACCGTATTGAGACCGCGGCTCCTGCATCCAAGCCACAAGACGATTGAAATGATACGCATCACACGCACTTTAAGTATTCCTGAATCAGAACTGAATGAGCTGTTTGTCCGGGCTTCCGGCCCCGGAGGCCAAAACGTCAATAAAGTAAGCACTGCCGTGCAATTGCGTTTTGACGTGGCGGCATCCCCTTCCCTGCCTGAAACTGTCCGGGCACGCCTGATCAAACTGGCTGGCAACCGCATTACGCAGGATGGCATCCTGATTATTGAGGCCCAGCGTTTTCGCACCCAGGGCCGTAATCGTGACGATGCCCGTGCCAGACTGGCTGAGTTAATCCGCGCGGCAACCATAGAACCCAAATCTCGCCATGCTACCAAACCGACTTTCGCCTCCAAACAGCGGCGTTTAGCGGGTAAACAGCAGCGTGGCGAAACCAAGCAGCAACGTTCAAAAGTCAAATCCGAATTGCAATAAATGGCGGTTCACGAACATATTCAAGCACTGTATATGGATGCCTTGCACAAGCATCTTGAAGGTGACCTGAGCTCAGCTGAAAGGCTTTATCGGGAGATCATCAGCCAAGCGCCAGATGCCGCGCAAGCCAAACACTATCTTGGTTTTTTATTGCAGCAAACTGACCGGTTGACTGAGTCTGTTGCGCTATTAACTGCGGCCATTGCACTGGAGAACAATCATGCCGAATGGCATTTTAATCTTGGCATAACCCTAGCTAGACAAGACCTGAAGCGCTCCGCTATAAATGCATACACCAAAGCGATTGCCATTGACCCTGACAAATATTTTTACTGGACCAATCTTGGTAGTGCATTCGAATCATGCGGAGAATTAGATCGTGCCGAGCAATGTTACAGCACAGCGACCAAAATCGACGCGAACTGCCCGGATGCATTTTATCTGTTATCCGCTTTATATCTTAAACAGGAACGCTACACAGAAGCCAGGCACAGCAATTACTGCGGCATCATTGCGGCACCGGCAACCATCACCTCCAGAATCATGCTTGCTCAGGCCTATTACGAGCTGGGCAGGATAGAAGACGCTGTTGCCGTGCTTGAAAACTGGTTGCTTGCGGAACCAGACAATCCTGTCGCCAGGCATTTAATAACCGCCTATCGTGGGCTCCCTGCGCCAGAAAAATGCGCTGTTCAATATGTCGAGCAGACTTTTGATGCTTTCGCTAACAGCTTCGACACCATTCTTGGCAGACTGAAATATTGCGGCCCGCAACTGGTGCACGAATATGTAGCGGGGTTAACGCCCGCTGCGGCTAATCTGGATGTGCTGGATCTGGGCTGTGGTACCGGCCTGGTGGGTGAGATGCTATCGCCCTATGCCGGCAAGCTGGTGGGTGTCGACCTTAGCCAGGCCATGCTGGATCAAGCCGCGATCAAACAGATTTACCATCAGCTGCATAAAGCCGACATCTGCGATTATTTATCCGCGTCGAATGGCAAGTATGACTTAATCACCTGCATGGACACTTTCATTTATCTAGGGCAACTGGATGAGTTGCTTGCGCAGATTTATCGGCAACTTAAGCCCGCGGGCATTTTGATTTTTAGTACTGAAACACTTATTGAAGCCAACGCTCTGGGTTATCAACTGAATATCAGTGGCCGATACAGCCATCATCCAGAATATCTGACTAAATTATTGTGTAATACCGGTTTCCTGATAAATAACATACACGACGTGCCAATCAGAACCGAATCCGGCTGTCCGACTCCAGGACAATTTGTTTGTGTTATCAAGCCAGACTGAGCATTAAGATTATCGTTTAAAATCATCATGAATCATGTCGGCATGAGGTTGAGAACATTTCTCCGTGACGCCTGATAAACCAGCGTGATTATGTCCTTGCTTCCACCAAATCAACGCGATAGTATCAACTTCAGCAGGATACAAACATTATTATAGCCACCAAATAACATGAGACCTTTGCACGATGTAGCGAGCGCAGTTCAGATGAGGCGGAAATCAGCGAAAAAGCGGAGTGTACAACTAGTACATGAGCATTTTGAGCTGATTTTCAACGAAATATGAACAAGCACAGCAATCGTGCAAAGGTCTCAACATACTGATATTTATAAAAATATATGAATGCACGCCTATCCTCCATCAGAACCTATCTCCTGCTATTGGTTCTGGCTATGACAATCCCGCTGCTGGCGATTGTTGGGTACGGCATTTATTCCGACATGCAACAGACCATCCATAACGCTAAACAATCGCTGCGCACCCTGATATATACGATGGTGAGAAACACGGGTGGGAATATTGAAAATGCCCGTCAGATTCTTGAAAGTCTTGCGGTTCGGCCACTGGTTACACAGCTTAATCCCGACAACTGCGATGAAGTGCTGCACAGCTTACATAATATGAACCCACGCTATGCGAATGTCACTTATGCAAATATCGATGGCCTGGTAGTTTGCTCAGCCGTTCCCCAACCCGGCGGGAAGATGGTCAATATTGGTAAAGCACCATGGTTCACAGCCCTACTAAATGAACGAAAATTCTCAATTGGACAACCGTTCCTCGGCCCTATCACCGGCAAGCAAGTTTCTGTCATGTCAGCCCCTATTCGGAATGCAAAAAAAGAAATGATCGGCGGGGTATTGCTCCCTGTGAGTCTCGATTTTTATGATCCTGACATTCCAACGCAATTCATATCGAAAAACAGCCGCTATGGCTTCATCAGTGATGATAATGTCTT
The DNA here is from genome assembly GCF_003864975.1 of Sulfuriferula thiophila. Taxonomy (NCBI): domain Bacteria; kingdom Pseudomonadati; phylum Pseudomonadota; class Betaproteobacteria; order Nitrosomonadales; family Sulfuricellaceae; genus Sulfuriferula; species Sulfuriferula thiophila. Next base: position 39,719 of record NZ_BHGL01000046.1, on the reverse strand, counting down.
GATCTGGCGAAACACTGATCCGGATGGGATGATAGGTAAGCGCGGGGATTCATCAGCAGCAAAACAGATAGTCAAAATTCGTGATGGTGAATTTGAAGCGATTGGGCAGGATGGTATAAAACGCTATTATTCTGTACTGCCGCTGCCCGGCACCAAATGGATTGCATTCGTAGGCGTTCCATCATCAGAGATATACGCAGCGGCTGAACGCAGGGCAATCAACTATGCAGCAGTTACACTGTTTGCAATTGTTACTTTACTCCTGCTGGTTCTGTTCATCGCCAAGCGCATTACGAAGCCCATTGTTGATTTGGAAAATGTGGCAAAATCGATCCATAACGGCAATACGTCGGTTCGCGCTTCGGAAAACGGCCCTTTAGAAATAGCATCGGTGGCCATGGCAATCAACACCATGATTGCAACTCAGCGTAATAATTTGGCAAGGCTGAACGAAGCTCAGAAAATATCGCATGTGGGTAGCTATGAATGGAATCCGGTAACGGGTGATTTGCAGTGGTCTGATGAGCATTTTCGATTATGGGGCCTGCAGCCTCGGGACGTCGTTCCCAGTTATGCGCTTTTCCGTGACGCTATCCATCCTGACGACATTGCATTTGTGGAAGATAAATTTCAACAATTTCTACGCGGTGAGCATGACTTCAATTGTGAGTTCAGGGTAATTTGGCCTGATGGCAGCGAGCACTATATCAACAGTCACGGTAATGTAACGTTTGATACCAGTGGCAAGCCTGTACGCATGTTAGGCACCGTGCAAGATTTAACGGAACGCAAGCAGGCTGAAATAGTACAAAGGGATAACGAACAACGCTTCCGGTATATGCTGGAAACGTGTCCCACGGCAGCTCGCATTGCCATGAAAGGCGGTCACCAAGTAATTTTTTTCAATTCACGATACTCAGCATTGATCAATGCTGCACCAGATCAAGTAGCTGGCGTGGATCCGTCCAGTTACTATACCAATCAGCAAGATTATGCTGACATTTTGAATAAAATTGAAAATGGCGAGCAAATTTTTGAACGACTGGTAGAGTTAAGAATCCCCGGAGCTGGCACTAAATGGGCGCTAGCTTCCTATCTCCAAATTCAATATCAGGGTGAATCGGCGGTATTGGGCTGGTTTCATGACATCACGGAAACCATCCGTGTAGAACGCATGAAAAGCGAGTTTGTCTCTACAGTCAGCCATGAGTTGCGAACACCACTTACCGCTATTTCCGGCTCACTGGGTCTGATTTCGGGTGGAGTTCTGGGTGAAATACCCGAACGGGCAAAGCTGATGATTGATATCGCATACAGAAATAGTCAACGGCTCACATACCTGATCAATGATCTCCTGGATATGGAAAAACTTGTGGCTGGTAAAATGCATTTCGATATGCAGCAACACCCATTGATGCCGTTGCTTTTGGAAGCCATAGAAAACCACCATGCATACAGCACCGATCGCCATATCAAGCTGGAACTTGATATGGCAATACCCGACATAACGGTAAACATCGATAAGCAACGGCTGTTGCAAGTGCTGTCCAATCTGTTATCTAACGCTATCAAATACTCACCCGATGATGGTGCCGTGCAGATTGCCGTTTATATGCATAATGAGCTAGTACGTATCATGGTAATTGACCATGGCCCCGGTATTCCAGATGAATTTCGCAACCGGATATTCCAGAAATTTTCCCAGGCTGACTCATCGGATACACGCCAGAAAGGCGGGACTGGATTAGGATTAGCCATTACCCGCGAACTGGTAGAGCGCATGGGGGGAAGAATCGGATTTGAGTCAGAGGAAGGTAAAGGAGCCCGCTTCCACGTCGATTTACCCGTTCCACCCCAAAAAATTTGATTTAGAACATAAAACAGGCCAGAATGCGCCATGAAAACAGGCTTTTCGCTGCGTTCAACATAACTTAATTCACATACATCGCACAGCATCAAAGGGACAGATGGGCCTGGATATACGCACAATCATGGTGATGATCGCCATGCTGGCCCTGCTACTGGCAGGGTTGCTGGAGCTCGCAAGACTGAATGCCGGTAATGACCGCGGCATACGCCAATGGGTTTATGCAAATTTGTGCATCGGCCTAGGACTAGGTCTCGCTTTTTTCTTCCATACTCCTACCCCCGGCTATGGCTGGGCAGTCGTCGCCGGCTCTACACTCATCTCGGCAGCAATCGGTTTGCAATATCACGGCTTACAGGAATTTAAAGGGGTGCGTAGCGATTGGCGGATAGCTGCACTCATTGTTAGCGCTGTGTTCGCCCTTAATTTCTGGCTTGCCGTATTGCAACCCGATGTCACCATCCGTTCCATAGCAAACTCATTGATCTATGCCGTGGGCTACGCAGCGTGTGCCCGCTTGCTGCTAGTACGGACTGAACCTTCCATGAAGAGTGCCTGCTGGTTTACCGGATTATCTTTCGCTTTGCTTGCACTGGTGCTGTTCGTGCGAGGACTGTTTATCTGGCATTCGCACGCAGGCATCTATCAAGGTGTCTATACACAGCTACCGGTCAACACCCTGTTGTTTTTTATCGCCACGGTAGTGCAATTATTTGTGACGTTTGGCTTTGTGCTGATGTTGAATAACCGGCTGGTTGCTGAAGTGCAAAAATTGGCATTACGCGACATGCTGACTGGCGCCTTCAATCGCCGCGACCTGGAAGCAGAGGCTGCCGTGCAGTGGGCTCGCCACCTTCGTACCGGGGATACGCTGGCAATCATGATGCTGGATATTGACTTGTTTAAATCAGTCAACGATCAATATGGACACCAGACAGGTGACGAAGTATTACGCCACCTGGCCAGGATTGCACAATCAGTCATCCGTGGCGATGATTACTTTGCCCGCTATGGCGGGGAAGAGTTTTGCATATTGATGCCTTCCACTACCGAGCAGGAGGCGCTGGTACTGGCAGAGCGACTGCGCACCACTTATGCAGCAGCGACCATAGAGTTTTCTGGAAAACCCATGAACAGCACCATCAGCGTTGGCATTGCCGACTCAATGCAAACTGATTCATCATTCTCATCACTAATCGCGGCGGCTGACCAGGCGCTATATCGTGCCAAACAAGAAGGCCGTAATCGGGTAATAGCATATGCAAATATGACAACCACATCCGAGGCCAACCTAATGCATCTGAAGATTGTTTAACATCAATCAGTTCCCAAGGAACGCAGTCTGTAAACCTTTTTAATTATCATCCACCAAATCTTTCCATGATCTTCAACATCGCTAAACTTAAACAATACAAGCTGGTATGTTTTTGTAGACCCCCTGGAATTCAAACCTTTGCATGGCTTAGCAGAAATCACATCGACCAGTAGGTTCTGTCAACCGCTTTAAAACACATAAATTGGAGATGCAAAAAGATGGATAATCTAAAAAAACCTTCAGTATTAGTGGTCGATGATGACTGCATGATGCGTGAACTGCTAAAAATAATTCTGCAAAGTGAGAAGTATGTGATTATCGGCGAAGCAACCAATGGTGAGCAGGCTGTCAAAATGTGCGCAAGATTAAAGCCCGACCTTGTGTTGCTAGATATTGCCATGCCCAAAATGGATGGTTTGCAAGCACTGGAAGAAATTCACTGGGCGAGTCCAACATCAAAAGTATTGATGGTAAGCGCGGATTCAACGATGGGTAAAGTCAGCGAAGCGTTGGAAAAGGGAGCCGCTGGTTTTATAGTTAAACCCCTTAATCCAGCAAGTGTATTGAACAGAGTAGAGCAATGTCTTAAAAAATAAAATCCGGAATGCTCACGCCATTCCGGACTGTATGCTCATTTTAATTCACCGTACAAGCTAATTGACTATAATACTGTCACTCACTTTACGTAATACAAGAAATTCTGATACGGTGCTTCTGCCACCTTAAACCATTGAATTTCGCTATCGCGGAATTTCTTCCACTCGGTGTAGATAGTTTTAAAGGCCGGATTCTTCGCGGCCTCCTCATCAAAAATCTCAAATGCGGCACGCCGCGCGGCGAGCATCACGTCCTTAGGGAAGGCGTGCAGCTTTACTCCTTGTTGTACCAGACGCATCATCGCTGGGGGATTCTTGGCATCATATTGCGCCAGCATCAGCATATTGGCTTCGGTAGTGGCAACTTCAAATGCCTGCCGATAAGCTTCCGGCAAGGCAGCCCATTTCTGCATGTTCACCATGAATGACAGCTGCGGACCACCTTCCCACCAGCCAGGATAATAATAATGCTTGGCAATTTTGTAGAAACCCAGCTTTTCATCATCATACGGCCCTACCCACTCCGCCGCATCCAGTGCACCACGCTCCAGCGCCGGGTAGATATCACCACCAGGCAGGGTTTGCGGCACAGCGCCAAGCTTGGCCATGATCTTACCGCCCAGCCCGGGAATACGCATTTTCAAACCTTTGAGATCAGCCAGCGATTTGATCTCATGACGGAACCAGCCACCCATTTGCGTGCCGGTATTGCCACCGGGAAATTGCACGATATTGTAGCTCTTGAAGAAATCGCGCATCAGTTGCATGCCACCACCAGCATACATCCATGAATTCTGCTGGCGTGCGGTCAAGCCAAATGGCACGGCGCAATCAAATGCAAACGCCATGTTTTTGCCGACATAATAATAGCTGGCTGTATGCCCGCATTCGACTGTGCCGTTCTGCACAGCATCCAGCACCTGCAAGCCCGGAACCAGCTCGCCACCGGCGAAAACGCGGATTTGAAATTTACCATTGGTGAGCGCAGCAACGCGCCTGGATAATGTCTCCGCAGCGCCATAAATCGTATCCAGGCTCTTGGGGAAGCTCGATGCCAGACGCCAGTTGATAACCGGTGCATCTGCCGCAATAGCTAATGATGGCGCGACTGCGGCTACACTCGCCAGGCCGGCACCTGCCGCACCTTTAATAAAATCTCGTCGTTGCATTTATATCCCCATTGCTTAATTAAGGTAAAATTATACGGCTAAAGATTACTCTCATACACAAAATGACTGACGCTACAGAAAAACCTGCTATTTCCAATTTTATCCGCAGCATTATTGATGACGATATTGCCAGCAATAAATGGGGTGGACGTATGGCAACGCGCTTCCCGCCGGAGCCTAACGGTTATCTGCACTATGGTCACGCCAAATCGATTTGCCTGAATTTCGGGCTGGCCCGTGATTATGGTGGTGTCTGCCATTTGCGCTTTGATGATACCAACCCGGAAAAAGAAGAACAGGAATACGTCGATTCGATTATCGATGCAGTGCGCTGGTTAGGTTTTGACTGGGGCAGCAATCAATATTTTGCTTCTGATTACTTTGACAAGCTGTATGCCTTTGCCGAATTCCTGATTGAGCGCGGCCTGGCTTATGTAGACAGCCAGAGCGCTGAAGAAATGCGTGAGCGTCGTGGCACGCATATCATCCCGGGCCAGAACAGCCCCTACCGCGACCGCAGCGCAGCAGAAAATCTGGATATGTTCCGGCGCATGAAAGCCGGTGAATTTGCCGATGGCGCCCATGTATTACGCGCTAAAATCGATATGGCCTCACCTAATTTCAACCTGCGCGACCCGGTGATTTACCGTATTCGCCACGCCGAGCATCACCGTACCGGCAACACATGGTGCATCTATCCACTGTATGACTACACGCATTGCATTTCCGATGCGCTGGAACGCATCAGTCATTCCATCTGCACGCTGGAATTCGAAGACCATCGCCCCTTGTACGACTGGGTGCTGGACCAACTGCAACCGCTACTCGGCTGGCATCCACAACAGATCGAATTTGCCCGGTTGAATCTGACCTACGTCGTGTTGTCCAAACGCAAGCTCATCACCCTGGTTGAAGGCGGCCATGTGGATGGCTGGGACGATCCACGCTTACCCACGCTGGTGGGCGCGCGGCGCCGCGGCTTTACTGCCGCCGGGTTCCGCATGTTTACCGACCGCATCGGTGTATCAAAAGCCGATTCATGGATCGATATGAGCGTGCTGGAAGACTGCATGCGCGAAGACCTGAATCTTGCTGCTGAACGGCGTATCGCGGTATTAAATCCGATCAAACTGATTATCGACAACTACCCCGAAGCGCAAAGCGAGGACTGCTTTGCACCCAATCATCCGCTCAAACCAGAGCTGGAAAAGCGCGTCGTACCCCTGTCTCGCGAATTATGGATAGAGCGCGAAGATTATATGGAAACGCCGAGCAAAGGTTATTTCCGCTTGTTCCCGGGCAATAAAGTACGACTGCGTTATGGTTATGTGATCGAATGCACCGGCGCAGATTACAACGAACAGGGTGAATTGCTGGCTGTGCATTGCAACTACCTGGCTGACACCAAATCCGGCACGCCGGGCTCGGATAGTGTTAAGGTCAAAGGCAATATTCACTGGCTATCCGCTGCGCATGCGCTGGAAACGGAAGTGCGATTGTACGATCGTCTGTTTGCTGTTGCGCACCCGGGTGCTGATGACAGGGATTATCTGCTGGACATCAATCCTAATGCAAAACAAGTGATTACTGCGTATGTTGAACCTGCTTTGGCAAGTGCGGTGGCCGAAGAAAGTTTCCAGTTTGAACGTCACGGCTATTTTGTTGCTGACCTCAAGGACAGCCTGCCTGGCAAACCAGTGTTTAATCGCACCGTCACCCTAAAGGACTCATGGGTTAAATAAGCGGCTGCGACACAAACAAAAACGGCTATCTTCGCAGATAGCCGTTTTTTTACATACAAACTGTGCGATTACAGTTTGTCAGCATTTTCCGCCAGGTATTTAGCCACACCTTCAGTGGAAGCACCCATACCTGCATCGCCTTTTTTCCAGCCGGCAGGGCAAACTTCACCATGCTCTTCAGTGAACTGCAATGCGTCGATAACGCGTAGCATTTCATCGATGTCACGACCTAACGGCAGGTCATTCACGACTTGATGGCGCACGATGCCATCACGGTCAATCAGGAATGAACCACGCAAGGCAACGCTACCATCTAGCTCCACATCGTAGGCTTTCGCGATTTCGTGCTTGATATCAGCGAGCATAGTGTATTTAACCTGGCCGATACCACCATTGTTGATCGGGGTGTTTTTCCAGGCGAGGTGGGTAAATTGCGAATCGATGGACACACTCAATACTTCCACGCCGCGCTTGGTAAATTCATCAAGACGATGATCGAAAGCAATTAATTCGGATGGGCATACAAACGTGAAATCAAGTGGATAGAAAAATATCACCACATACTTGCCTTTGGTAAATTCAGAAAAGGTGATGTCCTTGATTTCATTGTTGCCCATTACTGCGGTTGCGGTAAAGTCCGGGGCCGGTTTGCATACTAAAACTGCCATGTAAATCTCCTTAGTTAAAATTACGTTAAAAATACCGAAATCCGCTCACAAGCGATTTCATCTCTGTATAAATACCCAGCAAAATGCGTGATAAATTACGAAAAAAACGGATTCACAACTGTTAGAATCTATCTATTGCCGCAGTGCTTGTCAATTATTAGATGAAAATCATTTAAGAAAATTTATATATGCTAATAACATCAGATACACGCCCTACCGCTTCCGAAATTTCAGCCTGGATAATCGCTGCTGCTGTGCTGATTTTTGTGCTTCTGTTTCATTTGCTGCCGGCGCTACTGGCAGGGTTATTGGTATTTGAATTAGTCCATATTATTTCACCCTGGTTTGCTCGCCATTTGCCTGGTCAACGCTCCAAATTTATTGCTGTTGGGCTGTTATCATTTACCGTAATCACCTTGCTCACCTTGGCGAGTGTCGGCCTGATTGCATTTTTCCGTTCAGATGCAGGCAGCCTGACTTTGCTGTTTGATAAAATGGCAGAAATCCTGGAAAGCTCCCGTCAGATTTTCCCTGCCTGGTTGCTTACTTCCCTGCCCCCTGACGCAGAGGCATTCCGCTTAGCCATTACCACATGGCTGCGTGCCCATGCTGCAGAGTTGCAGTTGGCCGGCAAGGAGGCCGGGCGCCTGGCGGCTCATGTATTGATAGGCATGATCATTGGCGGCATGCTGGCATTGCGTGAGGTCGTCCCCATGGATCACTACAAGCCACTGGCCCGCGCCATGGCTGAACGGGCCCAGCGCATAGGTCTGGCATTTCGCCGGATTGTTTTCGCGCAAGTGCGTATTGCATCGATCAACGCCTTGTTTACTGCGATTTATCTGGTTGTTATTCTGCCTTTGGCCGGTGTGCACCTGCCGCTGACCAAAACCATGATCGCAATTACGTTCCTGGCAGGTCTGATTCCGGTGATTGGCAATCTGATGTCGAATAGTGTCATTGTGATCGTAAGCCTTAGCCAGTCGCTTAATATTGCGATCGGTTCGCTGGTTTTTTTAATTCTCATCCACAAACTGGAATATTTCCTGAATGCCCGCATTGTCGGTAGCCAGATCCATGCGCGGGCATGGGAATTACTGATAGCCATGTTGTTGATGGAATCGATATTCGGCCTTACCGGGGTAGTTGCCGCGCCGATTTATTACGCTTATATCAAGGATGAATTGGTTGGGCGCGGCTGGGTGTAAGCGTTTTATCTTTGTTATAATCCTTACTTTCGCGCACTGCTTAGCCACAGGTCACCTATTGCTTTGAACTCAAATCGCTCTGCTACCCCGCAAATTCTGCTCTGGTTAATGTTTGCACTGACGGCCATCCTCTGGTTTGCCACACTCGATCACAATGCGCTGGTTCGGCCGGATGAAGGTCGCTATGCGGAAATTCCACGTGAAATGGTTCAGTCCGGCGACTGGGTCACTCCACGGCTAAACGACCTCAAATATTTTGAAAAACCAGCTTTGCAATATTGGGCGACTGCTGTTGCCTACAGCATGTTTGGTGAGCACAACTGGACAGCCCGACTATGGGCAGCATTGACCGGCTTCATGGGCATATTGCTGGTCTATCTGACCGGATCACGCCTGTATAACCAGCGTGCGGGCATCATGGCTGCTTTGGTGCTGGCGAGCAGTTTCCTGTATTTTGCAATCGGCCACATCAATATCCTCGACATGGGTGTGAGCTTTTTCATGAGTCTGAGTCTGGCAGCGCTGGTACTGGCGCAACGCCCGACGGCTACCGAATCTGAAACCCGCTGGTGGATGTATGTCTGCTGGGCCGGTATGGGGCTATCCATGCTGAGCAAAGGCTTGATCGGCGTCGCCATCCCGGGCGCAGTATTGATACTGTATACGCTGATCCAGCGTGACTGGGGATTATGGAAGCGGCTGCATTTGACCATCGGCTTGCTGATATTTGCTGCAATCACCGTACCCTGGTTTGTTATGGTGTCGCATGCCAACCCGGAATTTCTATGGTTTTTCTTTATCCATGAGCATGTACTGCGCTACCTGACGCCGATCAGCGGGCGTGTTCATCCATGGTATACCTTTATTCCCGTGGTGCTGCTGGGCATCCTGCCCTGGTTAGCACCAATGTTGCACGCGCTATGGCGTGGCTGGGAGCGTCGGCCAACGACACTGGATAATTTCCAGGTTAATCGCATGCTGATGGTATGGATAGCGTTTATCTTTGTGTTTTTTTCCGTCTCGCATTCCAAGCTGGTGCCGTATATTTTGCCGATTTTCCCGGCATTGGCGTTGCTGATTGGTGAGCGGCTCAGCAAAATTTCCGGCAAGACCCTGGCCTGGCAAATCAGCATCATGGTGCCGATTGCGCTGGCTGCCTGGTGGTTTGCACCATTAGCCAGCAAAGGCGCCAGTGCAGAAGTCCCTGCTGCTTTATATGACAACTTCATCCCATGGATACAAGCCGCCGCACTGTGCTGGCTGGTTGGTGCGGTGATGGCGATGTGGCTGGCACGCCGCGAACAGATCATCGCTGCTGTTTCAGTCATGGCGGTGGCCGGCCTGCTGATGGGGCAATCTGTTTATATCGGCTACAACGCACTGTCGCCGGCAAGCTCTGCTTACCTCATTGCGCAACAAATCAAGCCTTACCTCAAACCGGGTGTGCCGTTCTACAGTGTTGCGATGTACGAGCAAACTCTGCCACCCTATCTGCAACGCACAATGACGTTGGTTGCGCACCCTGACGAGATGTATTTCGGTATTGAGCAAGAGCCGCACAAATGGATACCGGATGTCGCCACCTTCTTGCAATTATGGCGCCAGCAACCTTATGCTCTGGCTGTGATGTCGCCAGTTTATTATCAACAATTTGCAGAACAAGGACTCCCTATGCGTGTGATAGCCCGTGATACCCGTCGTGTCGTGGTGGAGACACCATGAGCGCAGTCAGTTGGATCCTGATTTTATCGGGCGTGATGCTGAATGCAGTGGCGCAACTGCTCCTCAAGGCCGGCACCAACAGCATAGGCACTTTCGCCTTTAATGCTAATAACATCGTGCCCATCGGCTTCAAGCTGGCTACTGAACCACATATTATTGGCGGCCTGGCCTGCTATGTGATCAGCGTAGTGGTCTGGATCATGGCGTTATCCCGCGTCGAAGTCAGCGTTGCTTATCCCATGCTGTCATTTGGCTACGTGGTCAATGCGCTGGCAGCGTGGTGGCTGTTTGGCGAAGCCGTCAGCATAGAGCGCATGATAGGCATAGGCGTGATTATTTTTGGCGTATTTTTAATAACGAGAAGTTAATGGAATTCTTACCGTTTACCCGTCCCACCATAGACGAAGCAACCATACAGGCGGTCAGCGATGTGCTGCGCTCCGGCTGGCTCACCAGCGGCCCCAAAGTACAGGCGTTTGAAGCGCAATTATCAGCATTGATGGGCGGTCGCGACGTTCGCAGCCTGAATTCCGGCACGGCCGCTCTGGAAATTGCACTGGATCTGATTGATATCCAGCCGGGCGACGAAGTCATCACCACGCCGCTATCCTGGGTCGCTACGGCCAATGTCATTGTACTGGCGGGCGCGAAGCCGGTATTTGTCGACATTGACCCTCATACCCGCAACATCGATCTGAATCTGATAGCAGCCGCGATCACCCCGCGCACACGTGCCATCATTGCCGTTGACTTGGCAGGGCTGCCAGTTGATCGTGATGTGCTCTATGGCATTGCCAATAAGCATCAATTACGTGTGATTGAAGACGCTGCGCAATCATTCGGTGCCAGCTGGGGTGGCCGTTCTATCGGCAGCTTTGGCGATCTGGTGGCATTCAGCTTCCATGCTAATAAAAACCTCACCACTGGCGAGGGTGGCTGTCTGGTACTGCCAGATTCTGCCATGGTGCCTATGTGTGAAAAACTGCGTTTGCAAGGCGTGGTGCGCGCAGCTGATGGGACGATGGAAGTAGATGTCGCCGGCGGCAAATTCAACCTTACCGATATTGCTGCCGCGATAGGTCTGGGACAATTACCGCATCTGACTGAGTTTACCCAGCGCCGCCGCGAATTGGCTCAGCATTATTTCACCAAATTCGACACTAGTCTGGGTTGTGAATTACCCATCGCCAATTTCACTGATAGTAACTGGCACATGTTCCAGATAGTGTTGCCACTGGCGCACATGAGCATCAGCCGCGGCGAATTTATCGCGCGCATGAAAGCCCGTGATATTGCAGTTGGCGTGCATTACCCGCCTATCCACCTATTCAAGCTGTACCGTGCTCTGGGCTATACCGAAGGGCAGTTTCCTCATGCCGAGCACGTCGGTGCGGGTATCGTCACCCTCCCCCTATTCCCAACCATGACGCAGAGCGATGTTGAACGCGTCTGCTCAGCATGTGCTGAAATACTCACCGAGGTCAAGTTATGAGCAGTCCGCAATTATCTGTTGTCATTCCGGTTTATAACGAAGAACAAGGCTTGCAGGTGCTGTTTAACCGGCTCTACCCAGCGCTGGATGCACTCAAACTGAGTTACGAAATCATTTTCATCAATGACGGTAGTCGTGACCGTTCTGCAGCGATGTTGCGTGAGCAATTCAATATCCGGCCGGATGTTACTCGCGTGGTGTTGCTGGCAGGTAACTTTGGCCAGCACATGGCTATCATGTCCGGTTTTGAACATTGCCGTGGTGAACGGATTGTCACGCTGGACGCCGATTTGCAAAATCCGCCAGAAGAAATCCAAAAACTGCTGGCGAAAATGGACGAAGGCTATGACTACGTTGGCGGTGTGCGCCAGCAGCGACAAGATTCATCCTGGCGACGTCATGCATCATGGGCCATGAATAAATTACGTGAACGCATCACCCATGTGGTAATGACCGATCAGGGTTGCATGTTGCGTGCCTATAGCCGTGAAATTATTTTCGCGATCAATCACAGCAAGGAAGTCAACACCTTCATCCCTGCACTGGCTTATACCTATGCCCGCCATCCTGGCGAAGTTCAAGTTGCGCATGAGGAACGCGCAGCAGGCGAATCGAAATATTCGCTGTATCAGTTGATCCGCCTGAATTTCGATCTGGTTACCGGCTTCTCGCTGGTGCCGTTGCAAATGTTCTCACTGGTGGGTGTCGGCTTATCAATCTTATCGGCTTTTTTTGTCGCCTATCTGGCCTATCGACGCATTTTTTACGGTCCGGAAGTTGATGGTGTATTCACCCTGTTCGGCATCATGTTCTTTTTGATGGGCGTGATCTTATTTGGTATTGGTTTGCTCGGAGAATACATCGGCCGTATCTACCAGCAAGTACGTCAACGTCCGCGCTATCTGATTGAAACTGTATTAGAGCAAGAAAAACCATGACCCGCGCGGTTGTCTTTGCCTACCATGATGTCGGCGTACGCTGTTTATCGGTATTGATCGATGCTGGCGTCGAGATTGCGCTTGTCGTCACACATCAGGATGCGCCTGGCGATCTGATCTGGTTTGATAGTGTTGCCGAGCTCGCCGCACGCTACGCCATCCCGACCATCACACCGGATGATCCCAACACACCGGAAATCGTTGCGCAGATTACAGCGCTGGCTCCCGACTTCATCTTCTCGTTCTACTACAAGCTGATGATCAAGACACCGCTATTGGCAATACCGAAACAAGGCGCATTGAATCTGCATGGATCGTTATTGCCAGCTTATCGCGGACGCGTGCCGGTAAACTGGGCCATCATCCACGGTGAAACCGAAACCGGTGCCACCCTGCATTACATGACAGAAAAACCCGATGCCGGCGCCATTGTCGAACAGACCGCTGTACCCATATTAGGCGACGACACTGCTGGCGATGTATTCCGCAAAGTCACCTGTGCGGCCGAGATCACGCTGCATCGGGCCTTGCCTGCACTGATCGCTGGAACCGCAGCAGCAAAACCGCAAGATTTGACGCAAGGCGGTTACTTTGGCGGTCGCCGTCCCGAGCATGGCAAAATCGACTGGTCACTGTCCGCCAATGCAATTCACAATCTCATTCGTGCCGTAGCGCCCCCTTATCCCGGCGCTTATACTACTTTGTCAGGCAAGCCATTACGTGTATTGCGCAGCCGCATGATTGATCAAAAAGCAAACAACGATGCCAAGTCGGTGTTTTTTTGCGATAATCATGGCTGTTACGTTCATTGCAGCGGTGGTGGCACCTTACAACTGCTTGCGCTGGAGTGGGATGGGAAGCATATCAACCCCGCTGAATACCTTGCGGTATTTGGTAATGAAGCATTATATTTAGCTTAACTTCAACAACTTAATCAAGAGACTTTCATGAAAAAAATCCTCATTTTGGGTGTTAACGGTTTTATCGGTCACCACTTGTCCAAGCGTATTCTGGAAACCACAGACTGGGAAGTCTACGGCATGGACATGATGCAGGATAAAGTTGCTGAATTTGCCGGTAATCCCCGCTTCCATTTCTTTGAAGGTGATATCACCATCAATAAGGAATGGATTGAATATCATGTTAAAAAATGCGATGTGATACTGCCACTGGTAGCGATTGCTACACCAGCAACCTACGTGAACGATCCATTACGTGTATTTGAACTGGATTTCGAAGCTAACCTGCCTATCGTGCGTCAATGTGTTAAATACCACAAACGCCTGTTGTTCCCATCGACCTCAGAAGTATATGGCATGTGCCATGATGAGCAGTTTGATCCGGAGAACTCGGAACTGGTACTTGGTCCTATCAACAAGCCGCGCTGGATTTACTCCTGCTCCAAGCAGTTAATGGACCGCGTGATCTGGGCATACGGCATGAAAGGCGAACTGGACTTTACCTTGTTCCGTCCATTCAACTGGATTGGCCCGGGTCTGGACAGTATTCACACGCCGAAAGAAGGCAGCTCACGTGTCATCAGCCAGTTCCTTGGCCATATTGTGCGTGGCGAAGATATCAAGCTGGTTGACGGCGGCAGTCAGAAACGTGCCTTCACCGATATCAATGACGGCATTTCTGCATTGATGAAGATTATCGAAAACAAGGATGGCGTTGCTTCCGGCCAGATTTACAACATTGGCAACCCGGTCAACAATCACTCTATCCGTACTTTAGCAACCATGATGCTGGATCTGGCGAAGAAATACCCGGAATACAGCACCACTGCGGCTAAAGTGAACATTGTGGAAACCACATCCGCAGCTTATTACGGCAAAGGTTATCAGGACGTACAGAACCGCGTTCCGAAGATCGACAATACCATGCAAGATCTGGACTGGAAGCCTGAATACACCATGGAACAGGCGCTTGCACACGTATTTGATGCCTACCGCGATCAAGTTGGCGCAGCGCGCGCATTAATGGATTAATTCCACCCTTACAGTACGGACAAACCGTGTCCGTACTGTGTTCTCCGCCCTGCCCCTTAATAAAAAATCATGCGCCTCCTCGCACTCAAAATCGACGTAGACACTTATCGCGGCACCCGCGAAGGCGTACCGCAATTAGTGGAAATGCTGACACGTCATGGTGCAGGAGCGACATTTCTCTTCAGCCTTGGCCCGGACCATACCGGACGCGCCGTGCGCCGTGCATTGCGGCCTGGCTTCATGAAAAAGGTATCGCGCACTTCGGTACTGGAACATTACGGCCTGAAAACCCTGCTCTACGGCACACTGCTACCCGGACCCGATATTGGCCGTAAATGCGCGCCGATATTACGTGATGTTGCGGCTGCCGGTTTTGAAACCGGCATCCACACCTTTGACCATGTCAAATGGCAGGATAACGTTGCCAGGCAAAGTCCAGCCTGGACCCAGCGTGAAATGAATAAAGCCTATCAGCGTTATCAGGAGGTGTTCGGAGTCCAACCGACTACGCACTGTGCTGCCGGCTGGCAGATGAACGATGCCGCGTATTTGCAAGAACAGCAGTGGGGCATGGCTTACGCATCAGATTCACGCGGCACGCATCCCTTTATTCCGGTGCTGACCAATGGTGCAACCAGTTGTCCACAGCTCCCTACCACCCTGCCCACGCTTGATGAAGTGATCGGCACCGATGGTATCGATACCGATAACGTAGCAGATGCCATTTTGCGCATGACTGCTGAAGAAACACCTTATGGCCATGTGTATACGCTGCATGCTGAACTCGAAGGCCAGAAACTCTCGCCGATATTCGAGCAACTGCTCAGCGGCTGGAAACGACAAGGCTATGAATTAGTCAGCCTTGCCGACTATTATGCCGCCCTGGACATCAGCAAGCTACCCAAAGAACATGTGATCCAGGGCGAAATACCGGGTCGCTCCGGCACTCTGGCACTGCAGTCCAGCTAAATTATGCGCGCTCAAATTTCGCTGTGGTTTGTGGTCACACTGGCACTGGCTTATCTATTGCCAGGTCTGATCGGCCACGAGCCTTGGAAACAGGATGAAACTTACATCTTCGGCATGGTTTATCACATACTGCAGAGTGGCGACTGGGTGGTACCGCAAGTTGCCGGTGAACCCTTCCTGGAAAAACCGCCTTTGTACTACTGGGTGGCGGCCATTCTGGCGCAAGCGACTCAACACTGGTTACCGTTACACGACGGCGCTCGCCTCGCCAGTGGATTATTTAGTGCATTAACCCTGATTTTCACTGGCCTCACTGCCAGGTTATGGTGGGGCAACGGTAACGGCCGTTACGCGATCATCGCACTGATTGCCAGCTTCGGTTTGCTGTTCGAGAGCCACATCATGATTACCGATGTGCCGATGCTGACAGGCTTCGCCATCGCCAGTTACGGCTTCGCCCTGAGTCTGCAACGTCCGCTATGGGCCGGTATATGGCTAGGTATCGGCGCGGGTATCGGTTTTCTTTCCAAGGGCTTGCTGGTGCCGGGCGCGCTGGGGGTAACTGCGCTACTACTGCCTGCCATGTTCGCCATCTGGCGCCGCCGTGAGTTCGCCCAGACACTGGCAATTGCAACTATCGTCGCGCTACCCTGGCTACTGATCTGGCCAATTGCACTTTACCTGCGCTCGCCGGAACTGTTTCATGTCTGGTTCTGGCTGAATAACGTCGGTCGATTTTTGGGATTTTCGGTACCGCAACTGGGAGCAGATAATTCAACCTGGTTCTGGCCAAAAACACTGCCCTGGTTTGCCTTCCCGGTGTTACCCCTTGCCATTATCAGTCTGTGGCAGCAACGCCACCGATTGCGCCACAGCGCACCATTGCAGTATGGGCTGATTGCATTCGCTGTATACCTGCTGGTGATGCAGGCCTCAGCCTCCGCACGTACTGCATATGGTCTGCCGATGCTGATCAGCCTTACCTTGTTGGCCATCCCGGCAATCACTGCGTTGCCTGAACGGCTGAATCGTTATACAGACTACTTTGCCAGACTGTTATTTACGCCATTAGCCGTCATTAGCTGGTATGTCTGGGGAATGATGGTGTTCGTCGGTAAGCCGCCCGACTGGCATATACTCGCACGTGGTTTGCCGATGGATTTTGTCATGCCACTCCAGGCACTGCCAATCACGCTGGCAGTGCTGGCCACACTCGGCTATCTCGCAGCATGGTTCTGGCTGCCTAAGCTCACCAGTCGCGCTGTTGTCAGTCTGTCCATGGGCACCACCCTGTTCTGGATATTGTTTGCCACACTCTGGCTACCGTGGGTCGATAATGCCAAAAGTTATCGTGGCGTTTATATGTCCATGCAACCACATCTGCCCACACAATACCGCTGTATCGCCAGCCAGGGTTTGGGGGAGTCTACCCGCCCTATGCTCGAATATTATCTGGGCATACTTACCCAGCGTCGCGAATTACACCCGGATGCTGACTGTGACGTACTGCTGATTGATGGCTGGGCCAAACAGCCACCCCTTGATCTTGCTGCAAGCTGGCAGTTGGTGTGGGATGGTGCGCGTCCGGGTGATGATGAAGAAAGATTCTGGTTATACGTGCAGCGTTGAAGTAAGGCGCTGTAACTGCTGATCATGGATACGCGGCAACAAGGTCAGCGCCAGAATGCTACCGATCAGCGCCATCAACATATCTTTTTGTGTATCCCAGACATCTCCTTGTGTCGCTAGAAATGCCACAGCATCGCTACCACTTAAGTCTGCAACCATCCATTCGACAAGCTCATAACTGGCACTGATCGCCAGACACACGCACACCACCAGGAAAAACAGCATTTTCCCTCGCGCTAAAGCAGTAGTACGCAACAGGATTTCACGCGTAATGATTGCCGGGACAAAACCCTGAGCCAGATGTCCCAGACGGTCATAATAATTACGCGACAATTCGAACGTATCGCGTAGCCAGTTGAACAATGGCACTTCTGCATAAGTGTAATGACCACCCACCATTAAAATGGTGGCATGAATGGCAATCAGCGTATAAGTGAGCGGTGTTAATGGGAAACGTTCGCGCGTGAACAGTAATACCGGCACGGCAATAAATACCGGCATTACTTCCAGCATCCAGGTGAAATAATCGTGCGGGTGTATGCCAGACCATACACCAATCAGCAACACCAGACCTAACAAGCTAATACGATAATTGAGCATATTCAAGATAGCATGCCAGGTAATGGGTTAAATTTACCGAGTTGCCTTATTCCGCATCAGGCATACCGTAACTTCTTCACGATCATGATACAACTGTTTGATTTCTATAGTATAGCCAATGTCTTCACGTTCAAGACGAGCTTCAATGATCGCCTCGCAACGCCTTACTTCTTCAAGACGTTTCTTCATCGGCAATTTGAGGTTAAATATTGCATGGCGGGCGTGGCCTCGCGCAATCCATTCTGCGACTAACTGAGCAATACGCGAGGGGCTTTCCACCATGTCGCATATCAGCCAGTTCACTGGATGATGCGGGCGATAGCTGAAACCGTCACTGCGCACATGTTCAATCATTTCCGTGGCCATCGCTGTCGCGGCCATCGGGCCATTATCGACTGCAGTCACCCGAATGCCACGCTGTGCCAGCACCCATGACCAACCGCCCGGTGCTGCCCCCAGATCCACTGCGCGCATGCCGGCTTTAAGTTCATTAGCGCGATCCTCTGGCAGCATCACCATCAACGCTTCGGCCAACTTACCTGCAGAACGACTCGGCGCATCTTTACCTACACGCACCCGTGGAATACCCATGAACCACGGTGATGAAACTTCCGGTTCGATTACACCAACAAATGCAGCATCATCGGCAATGAAGCAGACATGCAAACGAGGCGAATGGCTCTCAGGAACAAGCTGATGTTTTTTCTGCAACGCGGCGGTGAGCGGTTTGGTGAAACGGCGGCAAAATCCGAGTCGGGTTTTGGATGCATCCGTGTCCGGTGTTTCTACCCATACTTCACTATAACGCTGTCCGAATTCAGCAATCAGATCGCGCACTGCTGATAATCTGTCGCCTTCGGGTAGATTTTCCAAGAGCGGCGCAACCCGTATCCACTGCCGCGCGAAAATCTGTTTGTAAAACAGCAAATGCGAAGTAATCAATTCGATTTCTTCAGCAGTCTGTCCCTGAAACAGCACCCAGGCTGCACCTTCAGTCGCTTTTACATAACCATTTACACCTAGTTCTGCCGCATTTGCCATAATCTCGGCCGCGCACTCTTTCTCGAAGCCTGCGCGACAATATAATAACAATGCATTCATCTGACTCATTACGGCATACCTATTTGCTAAAAGCCGACAGTATAACGGCTATTCAGCCTTACCCGCTTGTATCTTCTGCAAATATACCCGTGCATGGTTAACCAGAGAGCTAGGCAAACCATTCTTTTCGGCGATTATCAGCCCGAGCGATTTACCTGGCTGACCGAATTCTAGTTGATAGGTAGGTGACAGCGTGGCGTAATCAAAGCGCATGGATGCGTTACTCAGATACGGATGCTGATCGGCGAAACCCTTCAACGGAGTCAGATGCGTGGTCACGATGCCATGCACTTTACGAATCGCCAGCTCATCCAGAACAGCCATCGCCAGCGAAGCCCCTTCTTCCGGATCTGTACCTGTACCCAGTTCATCCATTAATACCAGTGTGCGCTCATCGGCTTCTGCCAATAATCTTTTCAGCACTTCAACATGCCCGGCAAAAGTAGACAAATGGTTATGCAGGCTTTGTTTATCGCCCACATCCACAATCACCCGATTGAAGTTACCGATAATGCAATTGCCTTCAGCAGGTACATGCAAACCACAGTGCGCCATAGTCACCAGCAGCCCTACGGTTTTCAGCACAACAGTCTTGCCGCCGGTATTCGGCCCGGTAATGACCATCATCGACTGCTTGCCGCCGAGATCAATATCCAGCGCAACTAGGCGTGAAATACTTTTTTCCTGAAATTGCAGTAACAGTTGAGGATGATAGGCCTGCTGCAACACAACACGCGGCTCATCAATTAATTGCGGCGGCACTGCATTGAGTGCTGCGGAAAATTGGCCGGCTGCCAGTGCCAGATCGATCCAGGTAATGGCATCGACCAGTTGATTCAGATCCAGCAGATGTTCGCGTACCGTATCGGTCACTGCGCGCAGCACAATCTGATTTTGACCTTCGATCTGGCCATTCAATGCTTCCAGACGATTGTTATGGGCGACAGCTTCAATGGGCTCTATCAAAATGTCACGCCCACCACCACTGGAACCGCGCCGCACGCCTTTAAGTTTATCCGCATGAATCGCGCGAACCGCGAGCACAGCGCGCATACCATGCCACTGCACGCGACTATGCTCATCAAAGAAACCCGCGTATTCAGGCGACAGCATCAAGGCTTTCAGTTGCGCTTCCAATGCTGTTTGCACTTGATGAAACTGCTTGTGCAGGCCATCCAGTTCGGGAGTTGCATCCTCACGCAAGCGTCCCGCGGCATTAATCGTTTTATCCAGCGCTTCGGTCAAACTGGCCGGCGCCTTTAACATATTAATCCGGGAATATAAATCAGGGTAATTGCCGACCAGATCACGCAACGTCAAACCGATCTGCATGATCATGCGCAGATTATGCAGTGCGCTGGCAGGCAGTGCAGCACCGGCCTGGTTAGCCTGGCGCAGCGCAGCACGAATATCAGGCACATTCTGCAGACGGGGCATCACAAAAGCATCCACCACTTGCCGCGCGGCAGTGACGGCTGCCTGCATTTGTCTGACTATCGATAAATCCGGTGCAGGTTCAAGATTTCTGGCTGCATCAGCACCATAAGGCGAAAAAGTCAGCCGTTCCAAAATCCGCCGTATGCCATCAAACTCCAGTGCCTTCAGATCGCTTTGCATAAACCGCCTGCTCAAAAATTTTAAATCGTAACAAACCTGCCCAGCGATTACAAATGAAACGTCTGGCGGCAAGCGTCATTGAAGTTCTTATCAACATCGGGATGAAACATGGAAGATTGCAATGACTGACGAAAAAACAGACTAGTGAATTGATTATAAGAGAGTATTTCACGATGCAGCGAGCGCAGCAATCGTGCAAAGGTCTCTATAAAAACAATCAACTCAGTTACTTGGTGGTCATGGATATTTCCCGGGAAGCTTCCGGCAACGAAGATAGAATCACCACTTCTACCCGGCGGTTTCTGGCTCTACCTTCAACCGTATCATTGGGCATGATCGGTTTATTCGAGCCGTAGCCGACCACCATCAGCCGATTTTCTGCGACGCCACTTGCAACGAATTCACGCGCCACGCTACCGGCACGCACTGCTGACAACTCCCAATTGGAGGGAAACAAGGGATTGCTAATTGGCACATCGTCGGTATAGCCATCAATTTCCAGATCGTTGCGTTGATTTTTCAATACGGCAGCAATAGCTTGCAATGCTTTCCTGGATTCTTCCGTCAACTTTGCGTCACCGGGTGCAAACAAAAGGCTGGCGTTGATTTCCACATTCACACCGCGAGCAGTCTGGGTAACCCGAACCTTGCCTTCCTTAACCAGCGACCCCAGTGCCTGTAAAATATTATTGGCAATATCTGTCATCTGGCTGCTTTCCTGATGCACTACCTCACTCACATGCGCTTTACTTAGCGGGGTGCCGGATTTGGATTTCCTGGCATCTTTGTTCTGTTCGCCGGCAAAGCCGAACGCGCTACCCAGCGCATCGGAGAGGACTTTGTATTTACCCTCATTGACAGCGGAGATCGCGTACATCACCACAAAAAATGCAAACAGCAAGGTCATGAAGTCGGCATAAGACACCAGCCAACGGTCCGGATTATCATGCTCTTCTTCTAATTGCCTGCGCGCCATGATTTGGAATGCCCGTGTTATCTCAGGAACGAAGCCAGTCGCTCTTCGATAATTCTGGGGTTTTCGCCGGTTGCTATCGACAATAACGCCTCAGTCACCATTTCACGCTGATGGATCGCCTGATTGACAATAGAACGCAAACGGTTGGAAACCGGCAGAAAGATCAGGTTGGCAAAACCTACGCCATAGATAGTGGCAACAAAGGCAACCGCGATGCCGCCCCCTAGTTTGGTTGGGTCCGACAAATTCTCCATCACATGAATCAAGCCCAGCACCGCACCCAGTATGCCGATAGTAGGCGAATACCCACCCGCCGCTTCCCAGATTTTAATCGCCTGACGCTGTTCCGCTTCAAACGCATAAATGTCCGCTTCCAGAATTTCCCTGAGTTTGACCGGATCAATGCCGTCGATAATCAGTCGCAACCCCTTCGCGACAAACATATCGCGACTATTACGCATGTACGGTTCGAGGCTTAACAAGCCTTCACGCCGAGCGATATGACTCCAGGTATTAATTTCTCTGGCAAGGGCTTGCCTGTTATCCGCAGGTGGCTGAAAGACCAGCCGTATCATTTTGACGCCGCGAATAAAAACAGGAAGCCGTGTTTGTATCAACACGGCACCCACAGTACCCACAAACACGATGGCGAAGGCTGCTGGCTGCAATAACGAGCCAATATGCCCGCCATCCAGCAAATGTGCTACCAATACGCCGGCTAATGCCAGCGCTACACCAATCAGGCTGCCCCAGTCCACAACTGTCCTCTCAGGCTTGCCCGTATACGTGCAACGGCTTGGCTATGTAATTGACATACGCGGGATTCAGAAACGCCCATCACCGCACCAATTTCTTTGAGGTTGAGTTCCTGTTCGTAATACAGCCCCATCAGTATTTTCTCGCGCTCGGGCAAGCTATCGATTGCATCAATCAGCGCATCCCTGAAATCATCTTGCAGCAAACCCAGTAACGGGTCACTGGAATTATCCGAACAAAACCGGTCAAGGAAATTGTCACTGTCTTCATCATTATGATAATCCTCATAATAAATCAACTGGTGACCGCTACCTTCAGTCAGCATATCCTGATAGTCGGCCAGCGTCATTTTCAGGTTTTTAGCCACTTCCATTTCAGTAGGCATACGCCCGAGCTTTTGCTGCAAGGTCGTCATCGCAACTTCAATCTTGCGCATATTCTGACGCAGGCTGCGTGGTAGCCAGTCGGTACTCCGCAGTTCATCCAGCATCGCCCCGCGAATGCGCTGTACAGCATAAGTCTCAAACTGTGCGCCATGGGATTCTTCATAACGGTTAACCGCGTCAAGCAAGCCCATCATGCCCGCTTGTATCAAATCATCCACTTCCACGCTAGGCGGCAACTTCGCTTTAAGCTGATAAGCCAGGCGTTTTACCAGCGGTGCGTGTTCCGTGAGCAGATGATTTTTATCAGTTTTTCCGTTAACGGTGTACATATATCAAGATAAGCCTAATTGTCCCGCAATTCGTCTGAAGGCCACGGAGGCTAGAGCCATCGGAAACGCATCAATAACTGAACGCCCCAATCGACTAGCACGGCTCACATGATCATCAGCAGGAATTGATCCCATAAAGTGTAACGGCACTGCCAGATAACGACTCGCCGTTTTTGCAAGGTTAGCATAAACCAGCTGCGCTTGGGCTTCATCTGCATTAGTCACTAGCACTCCAAACGAACGCCGTCCCAGGTTGGCATTCAAGCGTTTGATCAAACAATACCCAGCTTTGATGGATTCTGCACTGCTGGTTATGTGCACCACAATCTCTCCATCCGCCATGGCAGCAACCGGCAGGCGATCTTCAGTATCCAGCTCTGCATCGACTACCACAGTGCCGTATTGCTGAGCTAACACATTAAAAATATTTGATAGCCTATTGTTATCAAGCGCATTATCGTGAATTGATTTCACATTCCCACCCACCATGGATGTGAAGCTGAATCCCTGCTGCATGGATTGAACCACTTCATTCAATGCACATTGTTGCTGCGCAACTTCAAGCAACCCATGCTTACGGGCATGACCAAGATGCATGCCGACGCCATTACTGCGGCGCGCATTTACCAATATCGCATCCGTACCTAAATGTGCTAATGAAGCAGTCAAGTTGGTCAACATGGCATTTTTCTCTGCTGTACCCAGCACAGACAATAATGTCACAATGCGTGGCTTGGGGCCAGCCAGCATACGGCGCAGCCCTTCTGCCTGATCAATACTGAAATTAGCCAAGATTCACCTCACGCAAAGTTTTATCCTGATTCGCACGTCCCGCATTAGCGACAACCAGAGATAATTCGTCATCATTAAAATGGAATGGTGTGGTTTCACGTTTTAATTTAAATGCACGCTCAATCAGCGCTTCACGACCCACCACATGCAGATCTTCAGGCACACGCTGGCCATTGGCGGCGTAATATAAATTCAGCTTCTGGCGAATGATGACATCGATCACGTTGCCCATGGTTGCTGCTTCGTCAGCCTTGGTAATTATGCACCCCGCCAGCCCGGAACCCTGATAAGCCCGTACCACTTCGCTCAAGGTTTCTCCGGTAGAAGTCGCGTTCAGGCAGAGCAGACGTTTGACGGGTGTACCCGCACCAGACAGCATCGCAACCTGCTCCGCCACCATCTGATCACGCTGGTTCATCCCCACCGTGTCTATCAGTACGGTATGTTTGCCCTTGAGTTCATCCAGCGCAATGCGCAAATCGCTTTCGTCTTTCACCGAATGCACCATCACGCCCAGGATTTTCCCGTATATACGCAGCTGTTCATGTCCGCCGATACGATAGCCATCCGTGGTGATCAAGGCCAGTTTATTCGCACCATGACGCATGACGCAACGCGCTGCCAGCTTTGCTGTGGTGGTGGTTTTGCCGACACCGGTAGGTCCAACCAGAGCAAATACCCCGCCCTTTTCCAGCACTTCATTTTCATTGCTCATCACCATCAGGTTGCGGGCCAGTACCGACTTTACCCACATCATGCCCTCTTCCGCAGATTTCACATCCGGCAAATTTTCGGTCAGGTGGCGTGACAGACTGGCACTGAATCCGGTGCTCAATAACTCACGCATGATATCAGCGCGGAATGGCTCACGAGTCTGCATCGCGCTCCAGGCAATTTCGCTTAGCTGAGCTTCCAGCATGCCGCGCATGGATCGAATTTCTTCCATAACCTTATCCAGTTCCTGATTGGCAACGGGTTTGCCAGCTTTGACAACAGCAGCAGGTGCACGCGCTGAATTCAATGCCTCAGCCAGGTTATCAGCCTGATTGCGGCGTGGCGCTGGTTTCTCTTTTTCTTGCGCCGGCGGATCAAATGACATGAACGTTGGCTTGGGCTCCGCTTCTTTCTCAACAGAAGGAGAAACCAGCGAAGCGATGTCATCACCAGCCAGTGCCATGATCTCAACGCCGCCGGGTACGCTGCGGTTGGATAAAATCACCGCATCAGCCCCAAGAATGTCACGCACCTGACGTAATGCATCACGGGAATTACTGCCTATAAATTTTTGAACGTTCATGCTTGGCCTCCAACTAGACTGGTAACTCTAATCGTTTTAGAGTCTGGAATTTCTGAATGCGACAATACTTTTAATTGTGGAATCGCACGGTGTAAGAAACGTGACAACAAGGCACGTAAGGAATTGGGTACTAATAACACTGGGGGCAAACCCATTTTTTCCTGTTGACGGGTAGCCATATCTGCCTGAGTCGCTAACGTGTCAGCCAGGCCTGGCTCTATCCCTGCGCCTTCAGGGCCGCTGGCTTGTATAGCCTGCATCAACAAGCGCTCCAGACGGTTATCCAGCGCCATCACGGATAATTCCTGCACACCCGGATAGATTTGCTGAACGATGGCACGGCCCAGCGCAATACGCACCATAGCGGTCAGTTCGTTCGGATCCTGAATGCGTGCAGCATGCTCAGCCAGCGTCTCGATAATGGTACGCATATCGCGAATGTGAACACCTTCGCTGAGTAAATTTTGTAGCACTTTTTGCAAAGTGGATAAAGACATCAGCTTCGGTACCAGATCTTCAATCAGTTTCGGTGACTCGGTAGCCAGATGATCAAGCAATTGCTGCACTTCCTGACGACCGAGCAATTCATCGGCATGCTGAGTGATCAGATGATTAAGATGGGTTGCAATCACGGTACCGGCATCCACCACGGTATAACCCATCGCTTGTGCCTGATCGCGCAAATTGCCATCAATCCAGATTGCAGGTAAACCAAATGCAGGATCCGTCGTAGTTACGCCTGGCAATGTACCGCTGACCACACCCGGATTAATGGCAAGAAATTGGCCGTTATGCGATTCGCCACTACCCACTTCCACATCTTTTAAAGTGATGCGATAACCCGAAGGCTTCAGTTCCAGATTGTCGCGAATATGCACCGAGGGAGGTAAAAAGCCGATTTCCTGTGCAAACTTTTTGCGCAGGCCTTTGATGCGCCGCAGCAGTTCGCCACCTTGGGTTTTATCCACCAGCGGAATCAGACGATAGCCAACTTCCAGTCCCAATGCATCCACCGGAATAATATCTTTCCAGGTAGCCTCTTCCATCTCCATTGGCGCAGCTTGCATCTCTTCTTCAGGTGCTTTCGCAGCCAGCTTGGCTTTTTGCGTCAACGTAAACGCACCGCCAGCCAAAACTGCTGCCAGCATAATGAACGCCAAATGTGGCATACCCGGAATCACCCCCATGCCGCCAATAATGCCGGCAGCGATAAACAACACGACTGGTTTGGCGAAGAGCTGACCCAACAACTGGCCACCGATATCCTGGTCACTGGAAACCCGTGACACCACGATACCGGCTGCGGTAGAAATGATCAGCGATGGGATTTGTGCAACCAGACCATCACCAATGGCAAGCAGAGTGTAATTCTTGATCGCAGTATCAAAACTTAAATCATGTTGCACCATGCCGACGATCAGGCCGCCGATGATGTTGATAATGGTCACCATGATGCCGGCAACCGCATCGCCACGCACATATTTACTCGCACCATCCATCGCGCCGTAAAACTCAGCTTCCTGCGCAACTTCCGTCCGGCGTTGCCGCGCTTCCTGTTCACCAATGAGTCCGGCATTCAAATCGGCATCAATCGCCATTTGCTTGCCTGGCATCGCATCCAGAGTGAAGCGTGCGCCAACCTCGGCAATACGACCGGCACCCTTGGTCACGACCATGAAATTGATGATGGTCAGAATAATAAAGACCACGATACCGACCGTGTAGTTACCACCGATCAGAAAGTGGCCGAATGCCTCAATCACCTTACCGGCAGCATCAGGGCCAGTGTGGCCTTCCGTCAGCACCACGCGAGTAGAAGCCACGTTGAGCGACAGACGCAACATCGTGCTCACCAGCAGTACCGTTGGGAATACGATGAAATCAAGCGGTTTAACAGTATACAGACTGGTAAGCAGAACGATAATCGACAGTGCAATATTGAAGCTGAAGAAGATATCCAGAATGAAAGGAGGCAAAGGCAACACCATCATCGCCAGCATGGTAATGATGATAATTGGTGCAATCAGCACCGCACCGCCAGGTGCAGTCACCCAGGCCGGGAGTTTAAAGTCATTCATCAGATTTCTCCATCAGCAAGTAGCGCAGGTACCGGAGCGTTCAACGGATCAAGCTCTGGCGGTACTGCAATATCACTTGGGACCACCGGCGCAACACCGCCACCCTTGCGGTATGCGCGTAATTGGAATACATAAGCCAGAATTTCAGCCACTGCGGTATAGAGTGCTTCAGGAATTTCCGTACCCAGCTCAGCATGACGGTACAGCGCACGCGCTAAAGGCGGCGCTTCCAGAGTAGGGATATTATGTTCGGCGGCTAATTCACGAATTTTTGCAGCAACTTCGTCAGCGCCTTTTGCAACGACTATCGGTGCCCGCATCGCACCGTCAGCATATTTAAGGGCTACCGCGTAGTGGGTAGGGTTGGTAACCACCACGTCAGCAGTCGGCACTTCAGCCATCATCCGGCGGCGTGACATTTCACGCTGTTGCGCGCGAATCTTGGCCTTGATCTGCGGATCGCCATCGGCCTCCCTTGCCTCCTGCTTCACTTCTTCCCGCGTCATTTTCAGCTTATCAGCGTAGTGCCACATCTGGTATGGCGCATCAATCAATACAATCAGTCCCAATCCGGCCGTCATGGAAATAAAAGCAAACCAGATCATGCTGCTCATATGGGCAGTACTCTGATGGATAGACTCAACGCTCAAGCTCATTACAGCATCCTGCTCATGGGCGATTACCATCCACGCAATCACACCCACTAAGGTCGCCTTGGCAACAGCTTTAATCAATTCCACCAGTGCACGCGAAGACACCATGTTGGTCATGCCCTTGATCGGATTCATGCGACCGAAATTAGGCACCAGCGCCTTGGTACTGAACAACCAGCCGCCGATTAAAGCCGGCGACAGCAGTGCAACCAGAATCAGCACCCCGGCCAATGGCGCAAACGCCAGCATCAAGTCAACGATATTGCGGGCTAACTGCGAATAAAGCATGGAAAAATCATAAGCTTGGGCACGCGTAAAGCTCATACCGGAAATCAGCGTGGTTTCCAGCTGACGTACCAGCTGATCGCCCGACAACCAGATTCCGCCACCCGCAGCCAACAGACCGGTGAAAGTAGCTAACTCGCGCGAACGCGGCACATCGCCCTCTTCCCGCGCTTTTTCAAGTCGCTGGGGTGAGGCCTGTTCCGTTTTCTCAAGATCGCTATCTTCAGCCATCGCTCATTGCTCCTGAACACCCGTCTTACAGCAAGACGGATTACACAGTTTCAATTATTGACGAGAAAGCCAGACAGGCATCTAGGGAATAAAGCAGTAAAACCCCTGCTTTTCCGAATACAAGGGGTATTACACAGGGATATTTTCAGCACAACACGGTCATTTACTGATCCCGCTCGCTGAAAACGCCGAATCATGTTCATTCAGACTGATATGTGCAGAAACCACACGCCATCCTTCAGGAAATCTGACCCAGGTCTGGCTTTGTCTGCCTGACATTCCATCCTCCCTGACGAACTCGGTAGTCGTGGTGGCACAGTCTGCACCAAAAGTCGTGATCTGTGCATGACGCAACACGCGCTGTAGTGTACCGGTATTGCGCGCTTGCCGAAAAGCACGAATAGCCTCGATGCCATACAGATTCTCTGTGGTGCCATAACGCACGGTGAGCTGATTTTGCCAAAACAGCTTATCCAGAGTTGCCAGATCGTTTTGCATCAGTGCTGCTTCATAGCTTGCAAACAGCGTAGCGAGTTCCGCCACCACATTATCCAGATTAATTTGCTCAAGTTGAATCATGATGCGTATCCAATGTTACGACTATAAGCCAAACCCTGTTCCTGTAGCGCCCAGGCGGCGCGCAGACAGATATCCTCGCGCCATGGGGCGGCGATTAACTGCACACCAATAGGCAGCCCGCCTTCAGGCCACAGCGGCGCCACCACGACCGGCATGCCGACAAAAGAAATCGGTTGCGTCAGTAACCCCAGATTGGGCCGGGTCGGCAACTGCCGTGCACCGATGTCAATATTTTGTTGCCCGAGCAAAGGTGCAGTAACCGGTGTGGCTGGCGCAATCAGCAAATCGTAGTGTTCAAATAGCGCTAACACACGTTCAAGATATAAGCGGCGGTAACGTTGTGCATGCTGATACCAGCTTGCGGGTACCAGCGTGCCGGCAGTCAGCCGGTCCACCGAGAGCGGTTCGAATTCCTGCGGCCGCTCGCGCAGATTATTCAGATGCAGCGCCCCGCCCTCGGATGCAGTAATGACAAAGGCGGCCGCTCTGGCTTTATCCGTTCCCACCAGTTCAACTTCATCACGCGCCCCCAGTGCGGCAGCAGCTGTAGTCGCTGCCCAGCGTGCTTCCAGCCCTGCATTATCGTCAAAATATCCGCTCAAGCGCGCTACACGCAAACCCTCTATGCCGTTTCGGAGCGTATTCTGCACCTTGGCTACAGGCCGCTGCGCGCAAGCAGAATCACCAGGATCATGTCCCTGCATCGCATCGTAGGCCAGCGACAAGTCTTCTGCATTACCGGCCAGCGGACCCAAATGATCAAAACTAGCGACAAAGGGAAACGTCCCCGTACGCGGCAATCGCCCATAGGTAGGCTTGAGGCCGAATACGCCGCACAATGATGAGGGTACCCGAATCGAACCGTTGGTATCACTGCCCAGACCGATCGGCACCAATCCAGCAGCAACAGCGGCACCGGTACCGCCTGAGGAGCCTCCCGCACTGCGTAGCGGATCATGCGGATTACGGGTAACTCCGTAGTGAGTGTTTTCCGTGGTAAAACCGTATGCCAGCGCATCCATATTCAGCGTCCCCAGCAACAATCCACCTGCGGCATGCATGCGCTCGACCAGCACGGCATCACGAGCAGCTACCGGGTTGCGACTCAGGACCCGAGCCCCCGCCAGCGTGGTTACGCCTGCAACATCAAACAAATTTTTCACTGCATAAGGTACGGCTGCCAGCATAGGAAGAGCCTCTCCGTGTTGGCGCTTCCTGTCCAGCACATCTGCTTCTGCCAATGCACGGTTACTGGTAATTTCGACAAAGGCATGCAGCAGCGGATTATGTGCAGCAATGCGTTCAAGTGCAGCAGCAGCCAATTCCTGTGCCGACACCTGACCTGATGAAAATGCCTGTACGCAGGCATGAGCGGTTACCGGATAACTATTCATAATCGATATATGGGAGCTGACTCCAGCTCAACGGGTAATGGCTCGTCAAGAAAATGACTGGCCATGGAGTTCAATAAAACAAATTGCTGGGTAATGGATGTCAAACGTGCTTTCTTCACTTCCATTCCCTGTAATAACAGCGTGATCCGCACATACTCTTCCAGTGAAATTTCAGTTTTCATGAGCATATCCCGGTATGGCCAATAACAAGGCTGACAAAGGCGCAGTCCAGCCCACAATCCCGCCCTGCGCGCGAATCATGTTAATGGTAGCCTGCTTGAATTCAGGAAAATAACTGTCAGTGGCATCCTCTATCAGCAGGCATTCAAAACCACGATCATTGGCTTCGCGCATCGTAGTCTGCACGCATACCTCGGTGGTGACGCCGCCGAACAGCAGGTGGGTAATATTGGCCTTGCTGAGAACATCGCCTAGATCGGTCGCGTGAAAAGCGCCCTTGCCGGGTTTGACGATGACGACCTCACTGGGCAATGGCGCAAGCTCATCGACAAAATCGCTGCCCTCCTCACCCTCTATCAAAATGCGCCCCATCGGACTGGGATCGCCGATGCGCACAATGGGATTGCCACGTTTGCGTTTGGACAATGGACAATCGGACAAATCACCGGCATGGGCTTCCTTGGTGTGTACGACCAGCATGCCGCGCGCCCGGCCCCAGTCCAGCAATTGACGGGCAACGGGCACGGTAGTAGCAAGCCGGCTGACATCGTTGCCAAGGCTGGCACCGAAGCCGCCGGGCAGGATGAAATCGCGCTGCATGTCGATCATGATGATTGCAGTTTGCCCAGTCGGAAACACGAACCCATAAGGCTCGGCAGCCACTTCATAAAAATCCGGATAAGGGATGGATGACATCATGACATAACCTCGGTTTCCTCATGTCCACCGGCCATGTAGTGACCGAGT
Source organism: Sulfuriferula thiophila (assembly GCF_003864975.1). Classification (NCBI taxonomy): domain Bacteria; kingdom Pseudomonadati; phylum Pseudomonadota; class Betaproteobacteria; order Nitrosomonadales; family Sulfuricellaceae; genus Sulfuriferula; species Sulfuriferula thiophila. Next base: position 8,412 of record NZ_BHGL01000046.1, on the reverse strand, counting down.
TCGCGTACGTTTGCCGTTTCGGCAGAAGTTTCAAATACGATGCGGCCGTCGCTCATCACCGCGATACGGTCAGCCAATTCAAGTAACTCATCCAGATCTTCGCTGACCAGCAATACCGCCGCACCTGCATTGCGCGCTGCCAGCAACCGCGCATGAGTTTCAGCAACGGCATTGAAATCCAGCCCGAATACCGGGTTAGCAACGATCAGCAGCTCCACCGGGTGCGACAGCTCCCTGGCCAGTACGGCGCGCTGCACATTGCCGCCCGATAACGTCTGAATGCGGGCATCGATGCCCGGCGTTTTGACACGGAAAGTTTCGACATATGCGTTGGCCTGCTTGCGCATTGCGCGCTGGCTAATCCAGCCCCAACGCGCCAGCGGCGGCCTGTCGTAATTTCGCAGCGACATGTTGTGGGCGACCGACAGGCCAGCGACACAGGCATTGCGCAGCGGCTCTTCCGGCAGGCTGTATACCTTATTCCGGCTCTGTTCGTTACGTCTGCCACTATACGGCGAACCATTGACCTGCACCGTACCGTCCGTTTTGTCACGCTGGCCGGTCAGCACTTCCACCAGTGCTTTCTGGCCATTGCCGGACACCCCGGCAATACCGAGAATCTCACCGGACCGCACGTTCAAGTCGACGCCCCTGAGCACTGGCAAACCGTTGTCTCCCTGGGCGTGCAGCTTGTCGATAACCAATCGCGGCGGCAGATCTGCTACAGCCGAACGCTGCGGGCGCGGGGCAACATCCTGTGCTACCGGGCTGCCTACCATCATTTCCGCCATGTGCTCGATGGTCAGCTCCGGCAGCACGCCACTGCCTGCAAAACGTCCGCGCCGCAGCACGGTAACTGCATCGGCATAAGCCGTTACTTCACGAAATTTGTGAGTGATGATCAGCACGGTCAGCAACTTCTGCCGCGCCAGATCGCCGACCAGCCCCAGCACTTCGTCAGCCTCATCCGGCGTCAATACCGAAGTAGGTTCGTCCAGTATCAGCAGACGGCGCTGCAAATAGAGCTGCTTGATGATCTCGACTTTCTGTTTCTCGCCAGCGGCCAGCGAACCGGCAGGTTTGTCGAGCGCAATTTTGAAAGGCAGCGTAGCCATGAAGTCGGACAGCCTGGCCCGCTCCTCATGCCAGTTGATAAACGCCGATAGCGCACCCCGCGCCACTACCAGATTTTCCGCCACGGTCATGCTCGGCACCAGCGTAAAATGCTGATAAACCATGCCTATACCGAGTTGCGACGCATCCTTGGGATTGGCGATCTGCACCTCGCGATCATCGACCAGCACGGTACCCTTATCTGCCGTGTAGAACCCCACCAGACATTTCACCAGCGTCGATTTGCCGGCCCCGTTTTCACCCAGCAGCGCATGAAAACCACCGGCGGGAATATGCAGATTGACGTCATCAAGCGCGGCGACATCGCCGAAGCGCTTGCTCATGCCCATGATTTCCAGTTCGAGCGCACCGGTGGCTGGCTCTACCATTTCAACGGGTTTCATTCCGGCAATCCTTCCACAATTGCGGCGCTGGTTGCTACCGCACCGAACACGCCGCCCTGCATCTTCACCATGCTGAGCGCAGCCAGATGATTGGCGTAATCAGTGGCGGCACAACCGTCTTCGACCAGCAGGCATTCGAAACCGCGATCGTTGGCTTCACGCATCGTGGTGTGCACGCAAACGTCGGTGGTAATTCCGGTCAGGATAATGTTACGAATACCACGGGTATGCAGGATTAATTCCAGATCGGTAGCATAGAATGAACCTTTGCCTGGTTTGTCAATGATGACTTCATCGGCCATCGGGCTCAGTTCCGGAATAATCTCCCAGCCCGCCTCACCACGCACCAGCACCCGACCGCACGGTCCGCTGTCGCCGATACCGGAGCCGATGCGGCGCGAACGCCACAGCTTGTTCTCCGGCAGGTCGGACAGGTCAATACGATGTCCTTCACGGGTATGAATGATCATGTAACCCTGAGTACGCATCGTATCCAGCAATTGAGAGATGGCCGGGATCGGTGCACGCGTCAGCGTAATGTCATAGCCCATCCTGTCCACATAACCGCCGTGCCCGCAGAAATCCGTCTGCATATCAATCACCATCAGCGCTGTATTTGACGGGCAGAGCTTGCCATCGAACGGCCACTCGTAGGGATCGGCCTGAATGTAATTGGCGCTCATATCAGCAGCCCCCCAATTGAATTGTATGGTTCGCGCTCAACCTATTTACTCCTAATTCCGCACCAGGCTCAGCTCGCCGGGCGCCCCGGCCAGCGTACGACTGGGCGAGCCCGTTGCAATTAAAATACCCAAAGTCAGTACGTAAGGTGCGGCATTGAACAGATAGTAACCACTGGTAATCCCCATCGCCTGCAAGGCCGGCCCAAGCGCACCGGCACCACCGAACAGCAGGGAAGCCCACAGGCAGCGCAGCGGCTCCCAGCGCGCAAAAATGACCAGCGCCACGGCAATAATCCCCTGCCCGGACGACAGACCTTCATTCCAGCTGCCCGGATAATAAAGCGACAGGAAAGCACCGCCGACACCCGCAAGAAAACCACCGATCACGGTCGCCAGTATGCGTGTAGGCAGCACGCGTAAGCCAAGTGCCAGCGCCGCGTCCGCGCTATCGCCCACGATGCGCAGTTGCATGCCCCAGCGCGTGTAACGGAATGCGAAGTGCAGCAATACCGCAAGCGCGATACCAATCAGAAACAACGGATTGATTTGCAGCGCCGACTGGATCTGCGGCGAACTGCTCCAGAACCCGAACGGGATAGCACTCAGCATCGGCGCCTGCGGCTGCACCAGCGGCTTGCCGAGGAAAAATGCCAGCCCGGTACCGAATAGCATGATACTGATACCGATAGCGATATCGTTGACCCGGCGCAAGCTGCACAACAGACCGTGCAACAGTCCCAGCACCGCGCCCACCAGACCTGCGGCCAGCACGCCCGTCCACGCCGAACCGGTGGCCAGCGAAGTGCCGTAACCGGCCATCGCCCCCATGATCAGCACGCCTTCCAGCCCGAGGTTGATGCGACCGGATTTCTCCGTAATACACTCGCCCAGGCTCACCAGCAAATAAGGGGTACTGACGCGTATAGCCCCGGCAAATATTGCCAGCGGTACGCCCCACCATCCCAATCCATCAGTAGCAATCATAAGTGCATGCCCGTTCAGGTTTTAGAAGAAATCGTCGCACTCACTGGCGACAGCGATTTGAATTTGATTAAACCCAACCGCCCATTCAAGGTCTCACTGGCAATAATCACCACGAAAATGATGCCCTGCAGCACCAGCACGCTGGCATCCGGCATATCAAGGCGGCGCTGCAGCATACCGCCCGCTGCATTGATGCCGCCGATCAACACAGCGACCGGAATCACCGCAAACGGATTTTGCCGGGCGATAAATGCGACCAGTATCCCCGCATAACCGTAGCCCGCCACCACTGAAGCATTGGCTGCTCCCTGCACCGCAGCGACCTCGATTGCCCCGGCCAGACCGGCGGCGGCACCCCCTGCGAACGCTGCGCCGACGATCCAGTAACCCACGCGCAACCCGGCCATTTGCGCTGCGCGCGGATTACCACCGACTGTTTTCAAGGCAAAACCTAGGGTGGTAAATTTCAGTATCACCCAGGTAACAAGTGCGAATATAACGCCGAACAGCAAGCCGTAATGCACATCCATACCCGGCAAATTGCCTATCATGTTGGCGTCGCCTATGGGTGCCGTGGAAGGTTTGTTCAAGCTGGCCGGATCCTTCAGCGGTCCCTCAACGAAAAAATTGAGCAAGGCAATACCGATATACGATAGCAGCAGGCTGCCGATCGTCTCGTTCACGCCGCGATACTGACGCAGCCAGCCGGATAACCCTATCCACAGCCCGCCGCATAACGCCCCGGCGGCCAGCATGCCGGTCTGCACCCAGTGCGGCGGCGCGCCTTGCAATGCGCTGGCAGCAACGGCTGCCGTTAGCGCTCCCAACGCCAGCGCACCCTCGCCGCCAATAATTACCATGCCAGCCTGAGCCGGAATAGCCACCGCCAGACCAGTCAAAATCAGGGGCGCAGCACGCAGCAACGTGTTCTGCCAGGAAAAAGCTGAACCGAAAGCGCCTTTGTAGAGCAAAGCAAAGACTTCCAGTGGCGATTGTCCGACTGCCGCGACGAAGCCGGCAAACAGCAGCATCGCGACCAGCAGAGCCATGACCGGTATACCAACCGCTTCGACCAATGGCAAAAATCGCCGCGTCAGTTCCATAAATACCCCCTTAATCTGGCATGATCAGCGCCGGTCCAAACGGGCCAGCACTGCTACACTGAACATCAAGCCTTGCCGACGACACCCGCAACCAGATAATTCATCTGTTCCAGCACGACATCCTGCTGACCCAGGCTAACCCCTGCCTTGATAACCGTATTGCCGGCATTGTCCTTGATCGGCCCCTTGAAAATAACGAATTCGCCCTTGAGCATCTTGGCTTTGACACCATCCGCCTTGGCTTTGGCCTTGGCGGTAACGGCCTTGCCGTAGGGGCTCATCTTGACGAAACCTTCCTTCAAACCGCCACGCAGGAAGTTGATCATAGGTTTGCCTGTCTCTGCGGTGCCAACCAGCATTTTGTATGGGGTCGTCCAGTCCCACTCGGCACCGGTCAGATAACCATTGGGTGCCAATGCTGCCTGGCTGGCATGATAGCCGCAGGAATACACGCCGCGTTTTTCGGCTGTCTCGACGATCACTTTGGGGCCATCTACGTGACAGGTCAGCACATCGCAACCCTGATCGATCAGTCCATTGGCCGCTTCGGCTTCCTTGACCGGCATCGACCAGTCGCCGGTAAAAATAACGTGGGTAGTAATCGCTGGATCAACTGACTGCGCACCCAGCGTGAACGAATTAATATTGCGCAGCACCTGCGGGATAGGTTTGGCCGCGATAAAGCCCAATTTTTTGCTCTTGGTCGCATGTGCTGCCACAATACCGCTCAGGTATTCGCATTCATCGATATAGCCGAAGAAACTGCCCACATTTTTGGGTTTACCTTCAGACCATAACCCACCACAGTGGGCAAAACGCACATCAGGATACTTTGCTGCCATTTTAAGAACGTGCGGATCAAAGTAACCGAACGAAGTCGCAAAAATCAGCTTGGCGCCGTCCTGCTCTATCATCGACTCCATGACCTTCTGCACGGCTACGGTTTCAGGCACTTTTTCTTCTTCAACAACCTTGATACCCGGCATTTTCTTGATGTTCGCTGCAGCCTGGGCGTGCGACTGGTTGTAGCCAAAATCGCCACGTGGACCGACATATATCACGCCCACGGTAAGTTTATCGGCTGCCAGTGCCGTGCGGCTAGCCAGTGGCCCCAATGCGGTAATTGCTGTAGCAGCGCCGATTGTTTTCAGGAATGTTCGACGCGGGGTAGAAAAATCAAACTTGCTCATAACGGGTACTCCTCTCACTATAAAAATCAGCTCAGAAATGGGCTTCCAGAGCCAGCATGGGTGCACTGGTGTTGCCGTAATTATTTGGATTACCACCAAATTTGTTATTCCAGTATTCGTAGCCGACACCAGCATAGAACGTGCCGGGTTTGCCGGCCAGGTGACCAACGTCGTACATCAGATAGGCGCGTGCCAGGGTTTCGGCCTTGGTATCGAAGCCGAAGCCATCTTTACCTTTCGGCCCGATGTAGTCGAGGAAACCATCAAATTTGGAATTGATGCCAGGCAGGGGTATACCCCAGGCCAGACTGACACCGTAAGTAGCATCGAAATTGACGTTGGTGCCGACGATGCCGTTGTGATTCTGCTCAGTCCGGTATAACAGGCTGACATCGAAGAATCCTGGCACATCGAATTTGAAAGTCGGGCCGATCACGAATTTGCGCACGCGCGGAGCAAATGCATCGTCCTTGGCGTTCAGGTCAAAACCAGCGGTAATTGCCATATTCTTCACCGGACCAAATGCGAAGGAGTTGCCAGTCACCTTATCCAGCAACAATTGGTGCCGATACACAGCATAGACTTCCTGCGCACCGCCCCCTCCATTCGCAGCAGGGTCATTATTGTCGGACATCAGAAAATCGGCTGTGAAGAAATTGATACCGTATTTATAGCCACTAACGTGAGTAAACGAAAAAATGTCCTTGTGTATATCGGTTGTACCGCAGCAAGGTTCACGAAAGTTATTCCCAACCCGGTACCCGACTGATGTATCCGACCAGTCAGACGCCCGTACCAATGTGCTCGCCGCCATACCACCAAGCAATGCAGTGGTTACACACAGTTTTACTACACTCGACACCGTTTTGATTCGGATGTTTTTTCGATGATTAGCAAGCATTTGCATTATCCTTCCCTAAGATGTTTGAAATGGCCTACAACGGATAAGTTTGACTAACCGATCTGTTGTATACAACAATGTATGCAAACTCTATGCCAAGTATTAAAATCAGTTACATTGGGTATTCGACCCTGAATTTACGGGAGTAAGCCAGGCTACGGTCAGTATATGTAGACACTCATGCATGCGTTTTTGTGGTGCATTATTTAAAAATCATGCTTCACAACAGTGCTTAAAAATTATGCATACACGCTTAACTAAAGCAGTAAAATAAAAGCGTAATTCCTGAATCGGAAGAAAAAATAATGGAAAAAAAGACAGCAGCACCATTGGCTAAACACGATAAAAAACCCGCTGCAAAACTGGACATATACAGCGTTCTACGTGAAATGATACTGACTTTCGAACTGTATCCGGGGAGCCGCGTTACTGAAACCGAACTGGCGAATTACTTTGAAGTCAGCCGTACGCCAATCAGAGAAGCGCTACTAAAACTGGAAAATGAAGGTCACCTCACCATACGCTCAAAGCAGGGCTGCTTTATCAGGCAAATCGATGTAGCCGAATTGTCAGAGTATTATCGGGTAAGAACAGCGCTGGAAATCGCAGCCGTTGAAGACGCCTGCAACCATATGCCTACCAATGAAGTAGAAAGACTGCTGGCGTTATGGACGCCAGACAAAAAACCGGAAACAGTGACGGCAAACCAAATGGAAGAATGGGATGAGTCGTTCCACATAGCCATCGCGCTGGGAGGAAAAAATGAAGTGCTGGTGAAATATTTGCAGGACATCAACGACCATATACGTGTTATCCGCCGCGTCGACTTCGACAATACCGATCGTATCAAGCATACCTTCGAAGACCACCATAAAATCCTGCAGGCTATCCTGCAACGCGACGTTACTTCAGCACGTAATCTGATCAAACGCCACATCCAGCGTAGCGAGGAATTCGCCAAGACGTTGACGCTGACCCAGCTGGCGCGAAAGAAAGCAACTGCCAACCGCTTTGGCAGGATCCCTCCCTGACGATTATGGAAGGGCATACGATACACATTCAAGCTCATCCAGTTTAAATAGTCTTGATTTGTCTTGCGCATCTTACTTCACGTCTAAGCGAATTGTGGCACACCAATATTGACAGAGTTAATCCTACAAAGTTATTATCCATCCATAACAAAAGTAGCTTCGATAAACTCACAACCATACCAAATTGGGTTCACATGACTGATTTCTTTTTCGATTTCACTCCGCAATCAGAATTATCCGAACTGACAATCCACCTCAATAGCAAACCGCTTCTACCTGCACGCTTATTAGCCTTTACCCAGACAAATCCGGAGGATGCGGCATGAGTTTATGGGAGGATTTTCTGGATGATGTGTTCGGCCACCCGAACAAACCTGGCAAAGTCATGATCTGCTTTGTAAACCGTTATCTGGAAGGCATGGACGACATCAAGTACAAGATCAAATACGATGGACATGAGAAAAGCGGTGTGACCACGGCACAAAATTATTGCATCGAACTCTCCCCCAGCAGTTTCAACCCCATTCAGACCTTCGTCTGGTCGCGCCAGGCAAAAGCCTGGAAGAAACTGGACGATGTCGTCGCCGAGCCGGGCCACAAAAAACTGGTGCGCAAAATGATGAAAACATTCAAGGTACCCGGCAAAACCGATTCATTGCCTGATACGCTCCCAAACAAACGACCGGACCAGCCTGCCCCTGCACCGATCCCCGGATCATCACCGACCGACCCGCAGGGAATTACACCGGACCAAACCAAAAATGAGAACGATCAGCCGCAGGTCAAACCCAGGCGTCCTGTACCTGGGGAGATTACGGTTGCGCAGTTGAAGAAAATTTTTCCACAGGCGAAAGCAAGCGACTTACAAAATGTCGCTGACGAACTGAATACTGATTTACCAAAATACAAGCTTGACACTGCTATTCGACGGGTAATCCCCCCAGCAAATAATTGCATTTAAAAGTAGAATTTTCTTAATTAGGATTTAAGGATTTTTTACATG